>NZ_JBFODR010000054.1:21692-74413 GCF_040908425.1 Aeromonas sp. R2-1 | reverse complement strand
CTGACCCCATGCCGAACTCAGAAGTGAAACGCTGTAGCGCCGATGGTAGTGTGGCATTCGCCATGCGAGAGTAGGACACTGCCAGGCACCCAATTAAACGGTGATGTGAAGAATCACATGACTGGCTGCGAGGATGACACCTCATTAAGAAGCGGCAAATGATTTAGCGAAAGCTAACCGAATGCGGAGCGGTAGTTCAGTCGGTTAGAATACCGGCCTGTCACGCCGGGGGTCGCGGGTTCGAGTCCCGTCCGCTCCGCCACTAAATTGAAAGGCCTTCCCTGATGGGAAGGCCTTTTTGCTTTCTGGCGTCGGGATAAGAGCTCAGGAAACAAGAGGCAACCACCAGGGCTGCGATTTGCCACTGGCAACTTTGTCCCGCTCTGTTGTCCCTTGTACTTGAGTTGGACTTTGTCCGTCTCTGCGTCCGTTATGCCACTAACAAGAAGCCCAGTCGACAGACTGGGCTTCTTTTCGTCTCCACGGTCTCCTCTTCGAGAAGCATTGCCTTCTTGAGCCGTGAGCTTGCTAGTAATAGACGCAGAGCCAGACGGTTGTCTCGGTCGGATGGGTCCACTCCACCCTGTGCTGAAGGTGCGCCGGGATGTTGATGTAATCCCCCGGCCCCAGATGGACGCGTTCCTGTACCCCGGTATCCGGTGTGATGAAGACCAGGATGGCCTCTCCCTGCACCAGCAATACCCATTCGTGTTCATCCTGATCGAACCACTCTCCGGTAGGGGTCTGCTGCCCCTGGGAGAGAATGCGCTCGATACGAACATTGTTGGTACTGACCAGATCCGCGAACACTTCACTGGGCAGGGGGGAGGGGATCTGGCCAAGCAGGTTGCCTGTGTGCATGGGCTTCTCTCCGGTAGATGGGAACGTGGCTAGCTAAGAGTGTAGAAGCTTGGGATGGGCCGCTCTCATGGAAAATGAGGCCTCCAACGAGCCCTTTTATGAAAAACTTCGGGGAAATGGAGGCTTATCCGCTGCAATCTCGCCAAATTCTTGCTATTTTGCGCGCCAGCAAGCAAACGATTTCCTTCACACTTTCAGGATGAACTATGGCAACGCAACAAACGACGGCCCGCGCCGGCAATGGCGGGTTTCTGGATTCCTATTTCTCCATCAGCCAGCGTGGCAGCACGGTGCGACAGGAGCTGCTGGCCGGGTTGACCACCTTCCTGGCGATGGTCTACAGCATCATCGTCGTGCCGAACATGCTGGGCGCAGCCGGTTTTGAGCAGGGCCCGGTGTTTGTGGCGACCTGTCTGATCGCCGCCTTCGGCTCCCTGCTGATGGGGCTCTGGGCCAAGCTGCCGATGGCCATCGGTTGTGCCATCTCTCTCACCGCCTTTACCGCCTTCAGCCTGGTGCTGGGTCAGGGGCTGAGCATTCCGGTCGCCCTTGGCGCCATCTTCCTGATGGGGGTGCTGTTCACCCTGATCAGCGTCACCGGCGTGCGCCAGTGGATCCTGGACAACCTTCCCTCCGGCATCGCCCACGGTACCGGCATCGGTATCGGCCTGTTCCTGCTGCTGATCGCCACCAACGGGGTCGGCATGGTGATCAAGAATGAAGGAGCGGGCCTGCCGGTGCAGCTCGGCGAGATCACTGCCTTCCCGGTCATCATGACGGTGCTGGGTCTGGCTGCCATCTTCGGCCTGGAGCGCCGCAAGGTGCCGGGCGGCATCCTGATGGTGATCATCGCCATCTCCATCCTCGGCCTCATCTTCGATCCGAAAGTGACCTGGCAGGGCTTCTTCGCCATGCCGAGCCTGAGTGGCGAGAATGGCTCCCTGGTGGGCAGCATGGATCTGCTGGGCGCCCTCAATCCGGTGGTGATTCCGACCGTGTTGGCGCTGGTGATGACCGCCGTGTTTGACGCCACCGGCACCATCCGTGCCGTGGCCGGTCAGGCTGGCCTCATCAACGAGCGTGGTCACATCATCAGCGGTGGCAAGGCCCTGACTGCGGACTCCGTCAGCAGTATGGTGGCGGGCGTGGTAGGTGGTGCTCCTGCAGCCGTCTACATCGAATCCGCCGCAGGGACCGCTGCCGGCGGCAAGACAGGTCTGACCGCCACTCTGGTCGGCGTGCTCTTCCTGCTGATGATCTTCCTCTCCCCGCTGAGCTATCTGGTACCGGCCTACGCCACCGCACCGGCCCTGATGTATGTGGGCCTGCTGATGCTGGGCAACGTCACCAAGCTGGACTTCAACGACTCGGTCGATGCCCTCTCCGGCATGCTGTGCGCCGTCTTCATCGTGCTCACCTGCAACATCGTCACCGGCATCATGTTAGGCTTCGTGGCCCTGGTGGTCGGCCGCCTGTTTGCCGCCGAGTGGAAGAAGCTCAACATCGGCACCGTCATCATCGCCGTAGCCCTGGTGATCTTCTACGCCGGTGGCTGGGCCATCTAATCCTCACGCTATCGAGAAGGGCCCTGCGGGGCCCTTTTTCATGGCTGTGAGGCGGCTAACACTTTCCCGGATCTTCCCCATCCGCTCGTTTCAGATTGAAACGTCAGGCTTTGTTTGTTGTTTCAGATCCGAACCGAAACCCCTGTCATTTTTATCCCCCTATGGCTCGCTAGACTGGCTGCATCAACCATCTGTCCACCCGTGTGGTGGCAAGCCAAGGAGTGAGCCATGAAGAAGCTGATCAACGCTGTCGATGCCGTGGTCCGTGAACAACTGATGGGGATGGCCGCTGCCCACCCCGAGCTCAAGGTGCGAATCGAACCCCACTACATCACCCGCGCCGATTCCCCCGTGACGGGCAAGGTGGCGCTGGTCTCCGGTGGCGGCAGCGGCCACGAGCCCATGCACGGTGGCCTGGTGGGCAAAGGAATGCTGGATGGTGCCTGCCCCGGCGAGATCTTCACGTCCCCGACCCCGGATCAGATGTACGAGTGCGGTCAGGCCGTCGACGGCGGCGCCGGCGTGCTGTTTCTGGTGAAGAACTACACAGGCGACGTGCTCAACTTCGAGACCGCGGTCGAGCTGCTGCACGGTGACGGGGTCAAGGTGGGGTTCGCCCTCATCGATGACGACGTGGCGGTGAAGGACAGCCTCTACACCGCTGGCCGCCGCGGGGTTGCCACGACAGTGCTGTGCGAGAAGCTGGTCGGTGCCGCCGCCGAGGCGGGCTACGATCTGGCGCGCTGCGAGGCGCTGGCCCGCCGGATCAACAACCAGAGCCGCACCATAGGCGTGGCCATGCACGCCTGCACCGTGCCTGCTGCCGGCAAGCCCTCCTTCACCCTGGCTGACAACGAGGTGGAGTTCGGCGTCGGCATCCACGGCGAGCCGGGCATCGAGCGCCGTCCCTTCACCGACCTGAACGCCCTGGTGGACGACATGTTCAAGGAGCTGACCGACAACAGCCCCTATGGCCGCACCCTGCGCCACTGGGATCGTGCCTCCGGCAGCTGGCAGGAGGAGCACACCTTTATCGAGCCGCTCAATGGGGGTGACAGGGTCATCGTCCTGGTCAACAGCCTCGGTGGCACCCCTGTCTCCGAGCTCTACGGCGTCTATGGTCGCCTCGCCACCCTGTGCGAAGAGGCGGGCATTCATCTGGTGCGCAACCTCATCGGCCCCTACTGTACCTCCCTCGACATGACCGGCATCTCCATCACCCTGCTCAAGGTGGATGACGAGCTGATGACTCTGTGGGATGCCCCCGTTCACACCCCGGCCCTGCGTCGCGGCTGCTGAGGAATATTCATGTTAAGCAAGCATCAGATCGTCAACTGGCTGCTCGACTGCGAGCACATCTTCACCGAGCAGCGTGACTACCTCACCGCGCTGGATACCGACATCGGCGACGGCGACCACGGCCTCAACATGCAGCGTGGCTTCGCCAAGGTGGCGGAGAAGCTGCCCGCGGTGGCGGACAAGGACATCGGCCAGGTGCTCAAAACCACCGGCATGACGTTGCTCTCCTCGGTCGGCGGCGCCAGCGGACCCCTCTACGGCACCTTCTTCATCCGGGCGGCAGCCAGCAGCGATGCCTGCCAGAGCCTGACCCTCGGCCAGCTCGGCAAGATGCTGAGCGACGGGGTGGAGGGGATCGTCTCCCGTGGCCGCGCCGAGCCGGGTGACAAGACCATGTGCGACGCCTGGTGGCCCGCTCTGGCTGCCCTGCAGCAGGCGGAACAACAGGGCCTGCCGCTCCCCGAGGCGCTGGACAAGGCGGTGGCTGCCGCCGCAGCTGGCACCGAGGCCACCATCCAGATGCAGGCCCGCAAGGGGCGCGCCAGCTATCTTGGTGAGCGCAGCATCGGCCATCAGGATGCGGGGGCCACCTCGACCCTGCTGCTGCTGACCGCCCTGCGTGACAGAGCGAGGTTGTAAACATGATCGGCATCGTAGTGGTCTCTCACAGCGCCATGCTTGCGGCCGGTTTGAAAGCCCTGGCCGATCAGCTGGGCAGCCCGGCGAAACTGTTGCTGGCGGCCGGGGTCGATGACCCCGCCCATCCCATCGGCACCGACGCCATCGCCGTGATGAGTGCGATGGAAGAGGCGGATGACGGCAGCGGGGTGCTGGTGCTGATGGACTTGGGCAGCGCTCTGCTGAGCGCGGAGACCGCCCTCGAGCTGCTGCCCTCCGAGCTGAGCGCCCGGGTGCGGCTCAGCCCCGCCCCGCTGGTCGAGGGCACTCTGGCCGCCGTGGTGGCCGCTGGCGCAGGCCTGACGCTGGACGAGGTCGCCGCCGAGGCGCTTGGCGCCCTGGGCCCGAAACAGGGAATGCTGCCTGCCAGTGCGGCGCAGGTCACCACGGAGGCAGCCCCCGTTGCCGACGACGGCTGGCTGCGCTGCGAGGTGGTGGTGGAGAATCCCCACGGCCTGCATGTGCGCCCCGCCGCCCGGCTGGTGGCGGCACTCAAGCCCTTTGCCGCTGAACTCAGGCTGCAAAAGGGGGAGAAAGAGGCGAATCCCCGCAGCCTGAGCCGGCTCGCCATGCTCGATGTGCGCCAGGGGGACAGGCTCATCCTGCTGGCGCGAGGGGAGGATGCCGGGGCGGCGCTGAGCTGCTTCCATCAACTGGCGCGGGATCGCTTCGGCGACTGAAACATTCCCCCATCCGGGCCCCGTCAAGACGGGGCCCGCTTTTTTGAGGGGCGTTCTGGTCAGTGGTGGTAGTCGGCGGGATCGATGTCGAGCAGTTTGAGCCGCCGCCAGAGGGTGGTGCGGCTGATCCCGAGCTGGCGCGCCATCTGGCTGACCTGGCCCTTGCTGGCACGGGCGGCCCGCAGGATTGCCTGATGCTCCAGCTCCGCCAGGGTGAGCAGCGGCTGTCCCACCACCTCGTCCGCCAGCAGGCAATGACCCTGGCGGATGGCGGCCGGGAGCGCCCGGGGCGGGATCTGTGCCTCACTGCAATGCAGCAGGGCGTACTCGATGGCGCTGCGCAGCTCCCCCAGGTTGCCGGGCCAGGGGTAGGCCAGCAGGCAGTCGAGGGCGTCAGGGGTGAACTGGCGCCCCGATTCGCCCCCCTGCACCGTCAGGTGCTGGCGGATGAGGCCAGGCAGATCAGCGCTGCGCTCCCGCAGGCTCGGCAGCCAGAGTTCGCACCCTTGCAGCGCATAGAGCAGCTGGCGCCCGAATTCCCCCTCCTGCACCCGCTGCTCCAGCGGGGCGCTGCTGGTCGCGATGATCCTCACCCTGAGGGGCAGGATGCGGGCGGAGTCGAAGCGCTGGATGCGCCCCGTCTTGAGCAGTTGCAGCAGGGCGGCCTGCATGGGGGCGGGCAGGCACTCCACCTGCTCCAGCACTAGCGTGCCACCGTGAGCCAGCTCGAACTTGCCTGCCCGCTCCTGCCCCGCCTCGTCGGACCCCATGAGTTCCAGCGCCATCCGCTCCCTCGGCCATGCCTGGCAGTTGAAGATGACCAGGGGGCCGGCGGCTCGCTCGCTGCCAAAGTGGATGGCCTCCGCCAGTTGGGCCTTGCCCACCTCCTCCTCCCCCCGCAGCAGGACGGGGCCCTGTCCCCTGGCCGCCTGGCGGGCGTGGCGCAGCAGTTTGCGCATGGCGCTCGACTCCCCCACCAGGGCGGAGAGCTCGGGCACCGTCTGGCGCAGTTGATGAATGGCGCGCAGCCGATCGGTGGGATGGAGCAGGACGATGAAGCTGACCCCGTCCGGCCCCGGCAGGGGCTTGAGGCTCACCAGGGCGTCGATGAAGGCCTCGCCCCGGGTCTCCCGCCGCTCCAGCGTCACCTCCACATGGCTCAGGGGGGTCATCTCCGCGATGGCCAGACGCAGGCGCTGGGGCAACAGCAGATGGTGATCGAGGGGATGGCCCAGGCAGACAGCCGGGTCGAGTTGCAGCCGACTGGCCGCCAGGGCGTTGAGGTAGCGCAGCCGCCCCTGGGGATCCCAGGCCAGCACGCCGTCTTCCATGCCATCCAGCAGGGCATAGAGCTCGCTCAAATGGTGCTGGGACTCCTGCATCAGGCGCTCCATCTGCAGCAGATTGGCCAGCTCGCGGCCGGCGCTGACGGTGAGCGCGAGATCCCCCGGCGCGGCCTCTTCCACCCGGCAGATCAGGGCCACGATCGCCACCTGGCGACCGGTGCTGTTGTAGACAGGGCTGGCACAGCAGTGCCAGGGGTGGAGACGCTGGTTGAAGTGCTGGGGGCCGCTGACGCAGAGCGGCACCCCCTCCAGGGCCGCCAGGTTGACGGCATTGGTGCCGATGCGTCCCTCGCTGAAAAACGCGCCTGGGCCAAAACCGAGTGCCGCCAGCGCCTGCAGGGTATCGGGGTGGCCGGTCCGGGCCAGCAGGCAACCGCTCTCGTCGGTGAGCAGCAGGGCGCAGGGGCGCCCCTCCATGAACTCGTAGAGATCCTCCAGCGCCATCTCGCCGGTAGTGAGCAGGTCCCGTTTGCGCTGGCGCAGGCTCTCCAGGGTCTGCCCTCTGGCGCAGTGGGGAGGATGCCAGAGGGACGCGCTGGTCTGGTGGGCACAGCGCAGCCAGGAGGCCTGCAGGTGCTCGGGCCAGGACGAGAGGGGCTGGGGAACGGATGGCATGGTCACGGCGATATCCGGCAAAAGGGAAGGGGCCATTTAATCACCCTTGCCGCCCCGATTCAGTGACCGCTCTCAGAGTGTCGCGTCCTGGTCCCGGGTGGCAGCCTCTGCGGCAAACTGCTGCTGGAGCCATTGGCTCACCGCCCGGCACTGGGGGCTGCCTTCGCTCTCCTGATGGATCAGCATGTTCCAGTTCGGCCCGGCCACCCGGTGGGACGAGAGGGGCAGCAGCCACCCCTGTCGGCGTGCGTCGCGAGAGAGCAGCTCGCTCGCCAGCGCCACCCCGAGCCCGGCGCTGGCCGCATCCTGCAACAAGCCGGGATCGGAGAAGTTGAGCCCCTGGGTCTGCAGGTGCAGATCGTCGCCGCCCTTGAGGGTCCAGTGGTGCCAGTCCATCTCCCGCTCCCCGTGCAGGGTGGTGCGCTCCTGCGCGGGCTGTGCCAGCACGGCCGGGCTCGCCACCGGCAGCAGCCGATCCGCCAGCAGCGGCTGATGGCGGCATTCCGCCTGGGGAGCCAGCCCCCAGCGCAGCGAAATGTCGATGGTCTGCTCGGCCATGTTCGGCGTGTCGTCGCTGGTGAACAGCCAGAGATCGATGCCCGGATGCTGACGGTGAAGGTCGGCCAGCCGGGGCAGCAGCCAGAGGCGGGCGATGGTGGTGCTGGTGTTGAGCACAAGCTGGTTCGGCTTGCGGTACTGCTCGAGGCGCTGTATTCCCACCGCCAGTTGCAGCAGCACCTGCTGGGTTGTCTCCAGCAGATCCTGGCCCGCGTCGGTCAGGGCGACGGAACGTCCCTGGCGGTGAAACAGAGGCTGGCCAAGCAGCTCCTCCAGCGAGCGGATCTGCTGACTGATGGCAGACTGGGTGAGGTGCAGCTCCTGGGCCGCCTGATGAAAGCTGCCGAGCCTGGCCGCCGCCTCGAAGCCGCGCAGCACGTTGAGAGGGGGCCAGTGTTTGAACATCATTGATTAGCTCCACTTATCACTTTTATCGAAAATCGATCGTTTGTTACCCATCAACGGGGAGAATAGTCTATTCCCATCGTCAATAACCTTAATAGTACCTAATCAGAGAGGCTGAGATGCGCGAGCAGGGAATGAGGGCTGTGGGCTGGTTCATGCCAGCGGAGTGGTGCCGGCACGCGGCGACCTGGATGGTCTGGCCGCACAACAAGGCGCTGTGGGAAAACGGCTGGGGCGTAACCCTGCCCCAGGTCCAGCAGGACTTCGCCCGGGTGGTCAATGCCATCGCCCGCTTCGAACCGGTGAACCTGGTGGTGGATCCCGCCGCACAGGCGGAGGCTCGCGCCCTGTGCGGCGACGGGGTGCGCTTCATTCCCCTGCCGGTGGATGACAGCTGGTGCCGTGACTCCGGCCCCACCTTCATCTGCCATCCCGAGCTTGGCACCGCCGGGATCAGCTGGCGTTTCAACGCCTGGGGCGGCAAGTCGGCCCACGGTCTGGACGAGGGGCTGGCGCGGCGCGTGCTCAACAGCCTGGAGCTGGAGTGCATCGGCAGCTTCCTCGCCAACGAAGGGGGCGCCATCCATGTGGATGGGGAGGGCACCCTGATCACCACGGAGTCGGTGCTGCTCAACAGCAACCGCAACCCCGGCATGACCAAAGTGGAGATCGAACGGATCTTCAGCCGCCTGCTCGGCATCGAGAAGACCATCTGGCTGCCGGGGGATCCGGACCACGTCACCGGCGACATGACGGACGGTCATGTGGACGGGGTCTGCGCCTTCAGCCGCCCCGGCCACCTGCTGGTGGACGCCACCCTGGACGGGCACTCCACCTATGGCCGCGTGGTGCGGGAGAACCGCCGAGCCCTGGCCCTGGCCACCGATGCGAGAGGTCGCTCCTTCGAGTGCCTCGAGCTGTTCGAGGCGAGCGAGGCGGTGGACGCCGAGGCGGAGGTGTTCTGCGCCTCCTACACCAACTTCTACATCGCCAACGGCGCCATCATCATGCCCGCCTACGGCGTAGGTGCGGACGAGGCGGCGGGGGAGGTGCTGAGGCGCGCCTTCCCGAACAGGCAGCTGGTACCGGTGCGCATCAACCAGTTGGCCCACGGCGGGGGCGGCATTCACTGCATCACCCAGCAGCAGCCGGCCTGGCCGGTGCAGGGGTAAGCGTTTGGAGCGGCCTCGTCAGGCGTCTGCGAGGCCTCATGACGGGATCAGGGAGGAGAGATTCATGAACAAGGTCGTCGCAACCATGCAGTTTGCCTGTCAGGGGGAACGCGTGTCAGGGAGGGTATCCGGATGAGCAAGATCGTTGTCGCCACCACACAATTCGCTTGCAGCTGGGAGCTGGAGCGCAATCTGGACACAGCGGAGAGCCTGGTACGGGACGCCGCCGCCAGGGGGGCCAACCTGGTGCTGTTGCAGGAGCTTTTCGCCACCCCCTATTTCTGCATCGAGCAATACCACGGCCATCTGGCTCTGGCGGAGTCGTTCGAGCAGAGCCGGGTGCTGCGCCGCTTCTCGGCCCTGGCGCGGGAGCTGGGGGTGGTGTTGCCCATCAGCTGGTTCGAACGCGCGGGCAACGCCTGCTTCAACTCCCTGGCGATGGCGGATGCGGATGGTCGCCTGCTCGGGGTCTATCGCAAGACCCATATCCCGAACGCCATCGGCTATCAGGAGAAGGAGTATTTCAGCCCGGGGGATACGGGGTTTCGGGTCTGGGACACGGCCGCTGGCCGCATCGGGGTCGGCATCTGCTGGGATCAGTGGTTCCCGGAGGCGGCCCGCGCCATGGCGCTGCAGGGGGCCGAGCTGCTGCTCTATCCCACCGCCATCGGCTCGGAGCCGGGGGCAGAGGGGCTCGGTTCCCGGGATCACTGGCAGCTGACCCAGCGCGGCCATGCCGCCGCCAACATCATGCCGGTGATCGCCGCCAACCGGGTGGGCCACGAGGTGGCGACCCGGGATCCCGCGTTGCAGATGCGCTTCTATGGCTCCTCCTTCATCACGGATCACAAGGGGGCTCTGCTGGCCGAGGCGGACAGGGATACCCCGGGCGTGCTGGTGCGGGAGCTGGATCTCGCCGCCATGGCCGAGGAGCGGCTGGCCTGGGGCATCTACCGGGATCGCCGCCCCGAGATGTATGGCGCCTTGCTGAGCCTGGATGGGCAGGGCCAGCGGGGAGGGCGTCCATCATGAGCGCCTTGACCAAGATAGCCATGGGGCTGGCCCTGCTGCTGGGTCTGGGGGCCCAGGCCGCAGAAGGGGCGGGGGAGGCGACAGAGGAGAAGGTGCTGCGCCTCTACAACTGGTCCGATTATTTCGCCCCCGATACCCTGAGCGAATTCACCCGGGAGACCGGGATCCGGGTCATCTACGACGTGATGGACAGCAGCGAGACCCTGGAGGCCAAGCTGATGGCGGGTCGCAGCGGGTATGACCTCATCTTCCCGGGGGACACGGTGGCGGAGCGGCTGATGCGGGCGGGCAGCCTGCAGCCCCTCGACAAGGGCAAGCTGCAACACCTGGGGGACATAGACCCCGGCCTGGCGCGGTTGCAGCAGGCCTATCCCCATGCGAAGGAGGCCGTGGTGCCCTACACCTGGGGCACCATAGGGCTCACCTACAATGCGGACGCCATCCGGCAGAGGATGCCGGATGCCCCGGTCAGCAGCCTGGACATGCTGTTCAAGCCCGAGCTGGCGGCGAAATTTGCAGATTGCGGCATCTCGGTCATCGACTCCCCGGACGAGGTGCTGGCGGTGGTGCTGCACTATCTTGGGCGGGATCCCCGCAGCGGCAAGGCGGACGATCTGGAGGCGGCCCTGGCCCTGCTCAAGGGGATCAAGCCCTATATCCGCAAGTTCCAGTCCCAGCCGGTGACCCAGCTGGTGAACGGGGATCTCTGCCTCTCCCTGGGCTACAGCGGTGACATGACCCAGGCCAGGCGCGCCGCCGCCGAGGCGGGCAAGGGGGTCGACTTCGAATATCGATTGCCGAAGGAGGGGAGCACCATCTGGATGGACACCATGGCGATCCCGGCGGATGCCCCCCATCCTGACTATGCCTATGCCTTTATCAACTTCGTGATGCGCCCCGCCAACATGGCGGCCATCACCAACAGCACCGGCTATCCGACCGCCAGTGCCAAGGCCAAGCCCATGGTGGATGCCTCCATGACGGCCAACCCGGATATCTACCTGGACGAGGCCAGCTACCAGCGGCTCATTCCGGGCCAGGATATAGCTCAATCCCAGATGCGTGCCCGCATGCGAGCCTGGACTCGCTTCAAGAGCAGCCTCTGAACCCTAGGAGTAGAAAGATGTTTTCCCGACGCCACGTATTGAAACAACTCGTCGCCCTCGGCGCCATCGCCGGGTTTGGCAGCCTGCCCGGCGCCCGCTCGGCCTTCGCCGCCGGCGAGACCAGTGCCGCCGGCCGCTACCACATGCCGGAGGAGTCCTCCCCCCAGGCCCAGGTCTGGGTGGCCTTCGGTGCCACCAGCGAGATCTGGGGTCGCAACTACAAGGAGGTGCAGGCCACCATAGGGCGGCTGGTGCAGGCCATGGTGCCCTACACCCGGGTCAACGTGCTCTGCCATGAGGATGACGAGGCGCTGGCGCGCCAGTTGTGCGGCGAGCGCAACACCCACTTCGTCCACGCCGAGATGGATGACATCTGGCTGCGGGATACCGGCGGCGTCTTCGTGCAGGACGAGCAGGGAGGGCTCGGGCTGGTGGACTTCAACTTCAACGGCTGGGGTGACAAGCAGGAGCACAGCCATGACGCCAGGGTCGCCGCCCTGGTGGGCCGGCAGACCGATGCCTATTACCTGCAGAGCGAGCTCATCGGTGAGGGGGGCGGCATCGAGGTGGATGGCAACGGCACCGCCATCATGACCGAGAGCAGCTGGATCAACAGCAACCGCAACCCCGGCCTCACCAAGGCGCAGGTGGAGGCGGAGCTCAAGGCCAACCTGGGGCTGCGCAAGATCATCTGGCTGCCGGGGATCAAGGGCCGCGACATCACGGATGCCCACGTGGACTTCTACGCCCGCTTCGTGCGCCCCGGGGTGGTGGTGATCAACATGGACAACGATCCCGACTCCTACGACTACAAGGTGACCCGCCAGCACCTCGCCATCCTGCAGCAGGCGACGGACGCCGACGGCAACAAGCTGGAGCTGCATCAGCTGCCGCCGCCCCTGGGCGGGCGGGACAACAAGTTCAGCCGCAGCCCGGACTTTGCCGCCGGTTACATCAACTACC
The DNA here is from genome assembly GCF_040908425.1 of Aeromonas sp. R2-1. Taxonomy (NCBI): domain Bacteria; kingdom Pseudomonadati; phylum Pseudomonadota; class Gammaproteobacteria; order Aeromonadales; family Aeromonadaceae; genus Aeromonas; species Aeromonas sp. R2-1. Next base: position 62,133 of record NZ_JBFODR010000054.1, on the reverse strand, counting down.
TGCCCATCAACGGCGCCGTCATCGCTCCCCAGTTCGGGGATGCCAGGGCCGACCGCCATTGCCGGGATCTGCTGGCCCGCCTCTATCCGGGGCGCAAGATAGTGCAGATAGACATAGACCCGGTGGCGGCCGGTGGCGGCGGCATCCACTGCATCACCCTCCATCAACCTGCCTGATCTTACGCGCAGGCCGCCTCTGGCGGTGTGATGCAGGACAAGGGGCGCCTCGGCGCCCCTTGTTCTTGCTGGCGTTCCATGGCGCCTCGCTCAGATCCCCGTCATGCCGATCTCGTCGAGCTGGACGTGAGGGGGTTGGCGCAGGGTGTAGAGCACGGCCTCGGCCAGATCCTCCACCTGCAGCCAGCCGGGCTTGCGATCAGCGGCGCAAGCCGGGGGCGGCACCTGCACCAGGCCTGGGCAGAGGGTGTGGACCCGGACGCCCTGGTGTTGCACCTCTTCCCGCAGTGCCCGGGCGAACCCCAGCACCGCAAACTTGGCGGCGCAGTAGACACTGGCCCTGGCATAGCCGTGCCTGGCGGCCTGGGAGGCGATGTTGATGACGGTGCCGTGGCGGTTTGCCAGCATGTCCGGCAGGCAGGCCCGGGTCAGCAGGAAGGTGCCCTTGGCACAGGTATCCATCACCCTGTCCCACTCCGATTCCGGCAGATCCTGCACCAGGTGGTCGCTGCCGACCCCGCTGTTGTTGATGAGCAGATCGACGGGGCCGAGCCGCTCCCGGATCCGGGCATGGCCGTCCCGCACCTGATCGCCGTCGCACACATCCAGCGCCAGTGCCATGACTCGCACCCCGTATCGCGCCTCCAGTCTGGCCGCTTCCTGCTCCAGCAGCCCCAGGCGGCGGGAAGCCAGGATCAGCTCCACCCCCTGGCTGGCCAGGGCCTCGGCGATGGCCAGTCCAATGCCGCTGGCGCCGCCGCTGATGAGGGCCCGTGTTGCTCTCAGTTCGTTCATCTTGTGTTCTCCTCCAATGGTGCAGGCATTGTGGCGGGCGCCTTCGGCAGGGAACAGGGGAGGGGAAGGAGTGATTCGAACCCTGGTTCGTGTGTTGGCGTTACGGTTCGAACTTTGGTTCTAAACGCCGCGACCAGCCGTTGGCTCGATTAGCCGTAAGGGGTAATCGGACGTTCGCGTAAATCAATTCTCCCGCTATAACAGCCATCCATATTTCCCTGCAGACAGATGCCGCTGATTCATGGACACACCGGACAACGGCATCTCGATCGTCCGATTACGCTTCGCTCATCGAACCTGCATGGGACGGTAATAAACAAAAGAGCCGCCCTGGGGCGGCTCTTTGCATCGGGGATGAATGAATCGTCACGGCGCCTTGGGCGGCTCCACCAGAGCGCTCGCCGGTTGGTCATCTTCCTTGATCCAGGCATCCAGCAGGGTGTAGCCCACCGCCAGCACCACGGGGCCGATGAAGAGACCGATGATCCCCATGGCCAGCAAGCCGCCGATGACCCCCACCAGAATGAGGATGAGGGGGAGGTCGGCCCCGCGCTTGATGAGGAAGGGGCGCAGGAAGTTGTCCATGGTGCCCGCCAGCAGGGACCAGACCAGCAGGAAGGTGCCCCAGGTGGTGTCCCCGCTCCAGTAGAGGTAGCCGACGCTGGCCAGCAGCACCGGGAAGGGGCCTATCTGGGCGACGATCAGCAGGAACATCAGCACCACCAGCACCATGACATAGGGAATGCCGGCGATGAGCAGGCCCAGGCCCGCCACCGAGGATTGCACCAGGGCGGTCACCACCACCCCCATGGCGACGGCACGGATGGCCTGGGAGGCGAGCACCACCGCATTGTCACCGCGCTGGCCCGCCAGACGGTGGGCGAAGCGGCGAATGCCTTCTGCCGCCTTCTCCCCCGAGTGGTAGAGCAGGCCGCAGATGGCCACGGTCAGCAGGAAGTGGACGAACAGCAGGCCGAGGTTGCCCGCCTGGGCCGCCAGCCAGCGGGCGGTCTGGCCGAAGTAGGGGGCCAGCTTGGTGAACAGCACCTGGCCGCCGCTCGCCAGGATCTGCTGCCAGAAGTCGTAGAGTTTGTCGCCCACCAGGGGCACTTGTTGCAACCAGAGCAGCTCGGGGGGCGGGGATTGGCTGAGCTCGGTGCCCAGCTCGATGAGCATGGGGGCCTTCTCCGCCACGTTGGCCAGCGTCATGAAGAGGGGAATGACAAAGATGAGCAGCAAGATGCTGGTCATCAGCAACGCCGCCAGGGTGCGCTTGCCCCACAGCAGGCGCTGGGCCATCTGCATCAGGGGCCAGGTGGCGATGGTGATCATGGTCGACCACACCAGGGCGGGCAGGAAGGGGCGCAAGACCATGAAGCACGAGATGATGAGCAGGCTGAGGAACAGCAAGCCCAGGGTGATCTTGGCCAAATCCACTTTTTTCATATTCATGGCATTCCCTTAACGAGGGGTTGAGCGCCCGGTTCGGGCACCGTGACGGATAGCGGACAACGACCACCAGAGCCCGGCGCTGAGCCAGAACCCCAGGCAGCCAAAGAGCCACCCTTGTCCCGCGAGGATCAGCAGAGAGCTGCTGGTGAGCGCGGGCACCAGGAACAGGAGCCCTGCCACGACCAGTCCCCCTGCCAGGGTCAGCAGCGCGGCGGGCAGGGCGGGGGTGGGGCTCCGTTCGAGTGATAGCAGATTACCCGATACCAGCCCCAGGGTGAACATGGCAAGCCCGGCCAGGGCGGTGGACTGGGTGAGCCAGGCCGAGAGGGCGCTGGCGATGAGCAGCCCGGCCCAGGGGAACGGGCGTGCCGCCAGCTTCGCCAGCGGGGCGCGCAGTGCCAGCAGCAGGGCCCCCAGGGCAAGGCCGGCCACCACATCCGAGAGGAAGTGGACCCCCAGCCAGACCCGGGCCAGCCCGGCCACGCCGGCCAGCAACAGGGCCAGCAGGGCCCCCTGCCAAACCCGCAGTGCCGGCAGCCAGCCAAGCAGCAGGCCCCAGTAGAGCAGGGTCGAGGCGGCGTGGCCGCTCGGCATGCCGAAGCCCTGGGCACTCTGGCGGGCCAGCTCGGGTTGCAGGTGGAAGGGCCTGGGCCAGCCGATGCCCGCCTTGAGCAGGTTCACCACCAGGGTGAGCAGCACCATGGCAAACAGCAGGTGGCGCAGCCTGGACCAGCCGAGCAGGGGCAGCAGCAAGGGCAGCAGCGCCAGCTGGAAGGGGGCCGAGCCCAGCAGATTGCCCGCCCTGGGCCAGAGCGCATCCGGCCCTAGCCATTGTTGCAGGCGCTGGATCAGCGGCAGCTCGGCGCGGTGCAGCGCACTGGCCGCGTCGCTGAAATCCGTCACCCACAGCACCTGGCTCTCGGGCACCTCGGCCAGCCTCGGGGCTATCCAGTCGAGCTGCGCCGGGAAGCGACGCTGGTCAGGGGGCAGGTCGGCGGCCGCGATCAGCCTGGCGTTCAGGATCTCGCCACCGAGATCCGGGGCCTGGAGCAGGGAGACAAACCCCGTCCCTCGCTGGACCCGCAGGGGTTCCAGGGTCTGGCAGGCGAACACCCTGGCCCGTTGCCAGCGCCCCAGCTCGCCGGTGACGCGACCCTGCAGGCCGGTCTCCTCGAACAGCTCGCGCAGGGCCGCCTGCTCCGGGGTCTCCCCCCTGTCGATGTAACCGCCGCTCAGGCTGTAGCGCGAGGAGAGCCTGTCCTGCACCAGCAGGATCCCTTGCTGGTGGCGGATCACGCAGGCGGCCGCAGAGGGAGGGGATTCGGCGCGGGAGGCGGGCAGGGCACCGCCCAGCAACAGCAGCAGGCAGAAGACGACTCGAAACATGATGACACCCAGGGGCAAGGAGTGGGGACAAGGGTCACAGAAATCAGACGGCCGGGCAATGGCTTGCAGGGGGCACCGACCCTGTGGGGGACGCAAGGATTGCCGTCTGCGCGGGCAGTCCCTAGTATTGGCGGCTATTGTTCTTCTCATTCACTACATTGTGGGGCTCTTCATGCGACAGTTCGGTTTCTTTCTGGGGATTGCCATCGGCGTCATCCTGATACTGTTTGGCAGCATCGTCATCTTCCAGGCCCTGCCTGCGGCGCTGGACGTGCTGGAGATGCCGAGCCGGATCCCCTTCGTGCGCGAGGTGTACACCTGGCTGATGAGCAGCGCCAACGGGCTCACCGCCCAGCTGGAGCAGAACTTCCTGGAGGCATTCCAGACGGTGCTCAAGTTGATCCTGCTCATCACCTTCATGTGGGTCTGCGTCAAGCTGGTCAACATGGGGGTGCTGATCATCCGGGCCGGCGTCGACCTTATCCGCACCGCCATCGAGCACAGCGAAGAGAAGGGTGCCAAGCCTACCGAGCAGGACCGCCATTTCTGATCTTCCCCTGCCACGGGTCAGATAAACAACAGGCCATCATGTGATGGCCTGTTTTTATGGTGGCATGACGCTTAAAAAAGTCAGTTAAGCAGTTTTTCCAGCTCCGCTTCGGCATCCGCCCTGGCCTGATCGCTCAGGGTGCCGGAAGTCGCTTCCCGCTTCTCGCCCTGTTGCTGCACCGCCTTGGCCGCTTGCTGCTGTGCACTGGTCGCGGTACTGATGGTCGCGGCACTGATGGTTGCGGCGCTGCTGACGGCCTGCTTGGCGCTGTCGCTCACTGCCTTGGTGGCTTGCTGCTGCGCCGTGGTTGCGGCGCTGATGGTCGCTGCGCTGCTGGCGGCCTGCTTGGCGGTGTCGCTCACCGCCTTGGCGGCTTGCTGCTGCGCCGTGGTGGCGGCACTGATGGCGGCGGCACTGCTGGCAGCCTGCTTGGCGCTGTCACTTACCGCCTTGGCGGCTTGTTGCTGCGCCGTGGTGGCGGTACTGATGGTGGCTGCGCTGCTGGCGGCCTGTTTGGCCGAGTCGCTCGCCGCCTTGGTCGCTTGTTGCTGCGCCGTGGTGGCGGCACTGCCGATCACCTGTCTGGTGGAGTCGGACAGGGCCTTGCTGGCGCTCTGTTGCAGGCCCCCCATCATGGTGCCCAGCAGAGAACTGCCCGCGCCCGTGAGCCCCTGACCGGCACCGGTCAGGGCCGTGGCGGCCGGGGTGGCCTGGGACTGCCAGCCCTGCATGGCGCTGGGCCAGGTCGGGGTGGCGGCCGTCAGGTTTTCCCCGAAGACCTGGGTCGCCCCGTCACCTTTTTGCACCATGACGGCGAGCTGGTTGGTGTCGGCGTTCCAGACCATGCCGGCCTGCTTGGCTACGTCCGGCACGGGGGCGTAGCGGGAGACCACGTAAAAGAGCGGTCCCTCCTGTTGCAGCTCGTCGGCGGTCTTGAGCAGTTGCATGGTGCTCTCGTAGTTGGGCCCCAGCATGGCGGTCATTCTGTCCTTGATCAGCGGCTGCTCGAACAGGTTGGCCTCGTTCGGATCGAAACCGACCAGCGGCTTGAGCAGGGCCCACATCAGCTGGCTGGTGGGGCTCATCATCAGCAGGGGGGCGACACAGGCGGACAACATCAGGCTCAGGCAGGCAGCCTTGAGCAACGGCATGATACGCATTGACAACATATCCAGTTAATTATCTGATTATTAAGGGTTATTCATTACCGCATCCCGGCGATGCCGGTGGGGGCCCACGGCAGAACCCTGACAGGCCTTGGCGGGCGCAGGCAGGCTATCATATTGCTTCCGGAATGCCAGATGAGCCGACATTTATTGGTCAAGTCGAGGGCTCTGCTGGTCGCTTTACACTTTCACTCCCCCGTGACAGGAATTCCCATGATCCGTTGTGCAGGTTGTCTGCTGGCCCTTGGCTGGCTCTTCCCCGCGTTGGCCGCCCCGGCGTCCAACACCCTCAGCCACTCGGTGGGCACCGAGCTGGTGCTGCCCCTTGGTTCGCTGCCCGAGCGGGTGTGCTGGTATCAGGATCAGAAATACTCCCAGGGGGCCCGTATCCAGCAGGGGGGGCTCTGGCTGGAGTGCGCGCCGCAACAGGCGATGGAGACCAATGGTCCCCTGATCTGGCGAGAGGTGACGACGCCGTCACAGAGTGGTGAACCGGAGGGCAACCAGCGGACGATCCGGGTGGGCCAGTGAGCCTTTTCTTGATCCAGCTACAGACACGGGCGTGATCTCTATCGCATAATGCGGCTCTTTCTTCTCTTGACTGGGATCTAAGCAATGGCTCGTCGCTCTTCCAATGCACAACGTCGTCGCAGTAGCTGGTGGTACAAACGCTTGTTGGCAAGGGAGCGGGAAGAGCGCGAAGCGCGTTCCGTCCGGGATTGATACCGCATTGAACAACGGAGCCTCGGGCTCCGTTTTTATTGGTGACTAAACGTGTATTACCGCAGGCAGGTTTATTACCACAGGTGGACAATGGTGCCGCTCTGCCAGTGCACAACGTCGTTGCCGTCGTGAGCTGGCGGTACCAACCCTTGTTGGCAAGGGAGCGGGAAGCGCGCGAGGGCGCTGCGTCCGGGATGGATACGGCATGGAAAGACGGAGCCTCGGGCTCCGTTTTTATTGGTGACTAAAAGTGCATTACCGCAGGCAGGTTTATTACCACAGGTGGATAATGGTGCCGCTCTGCCAGTGCACAACGTCGTTGCCGCCGTAAGCTGGCGGTAAAACCCTTGTTGGCAAGGGAGGGAAGCGCGAGGGCGCTGCGTCCGGGATGGATACGGCATGGAAAAACGGAGCCTCTGGCTCCGTTTTTATTGGTGACTAAAAGTGCATTACCGCAGGCAGGTTTATTACCACAGGTGGATAATGGTGCCGCTCTGCCAGTGCACAACGTCGTTGCCGCCGTAAGCTGGCGGTAAAACCCTTGTTGGCAAGGGAGGGAAGCGCGCGAGGGCGCTGCGGCCGGGATGGATACGGCATTGAAATCGGAGCCTCGGGCTGCGTTTTTCATTCATCAAAGACCGTCATGCGAGAACGGGGGCCATCGGGCCCCCGTTTTGCTTTTGCAGAGGTTGGCTGCCTGCGACTCAGCGTTGCAGGGCGGCCAGGGCCAGCTCGACCCGCTTGGCGTACTCGGGGTCGGCCTGCTCGAAGTGCCTGAGCTGGGCCGCGACGATGGCGTCATCCTCCACATTGATGATGGAGCGGGCCAGGTTGGCGGCGAGCCGGGCACGCTGCCCCTCGTCCATCAGGCGGAAGAGATCCCCCGGCTGGCTGTAGTAGTCGCTGTCGTAGTCACGAAAATCGTAGTGCAGGGCAGCCCCTTCCAGACTCAGGGCCGGTTCGTGCTGCTCGCTCGGCTGCTGGGTGCCGAAGCGGTTTGGCTGGTAGTTGGGGCTGGCGCCACCGTTGCTGTCGGCCCGCATGGCGCCGTCGCGGTGGGCACCGTGGTGGAACGGGCAGCGCGGGGCGTTGACCGGCAGCAGGCCGTGGTTGATGCCGAGGCGGTAGCGCTGGGTGTCACCGTAGGAGAACAGGCGACCCTGCAACATGCGATCCGGCGAGAAGCCGATGCCGGGCACCACGTTGGCCGGGGTGAAGGCGGCCTGCTCCACGTGGGCGAAGTAGTTGTCCGGGTTCTGGTTGAGCTCCAGCACGCCCACCGGGATGAGCGGGTAGTCGCTGTGCGGCCACACCTTGGTGAGGTCGAACGGGTGGATCTTGTAGGTCTGGGCCTCGGCCTCTGGCATCACCTGCACATAGACCTTCCAGCGCGGGAAGTCGCCCTGCTCGATGGCGTTGAACAGATCTGCCTGGCTGGTCTCTCTGTCCTGACCGACGGCGGTGGCGGCCTCTTCATCGGTGTAGAAGCGGTGGCCCTGCTCGGTCTTGAAGTGGAACTTGACCCAGAAGCGCTCGTTGGCGTCGTTGATGAAGCTGAAGGTGTGGCTGCCGTAGCCGTTCATCTCGCGCAGGCTCCTGGGGATGCCGCGATCGCTGAACAGTATGGTGACCTGATGCAGGGATTCCGGATGGCGGGACCAGAAGTCCCAGGCGGCGGTGGCGCTGCGCAGGTTGGTGCGGGGATCCCGCTTCTGGGTGTGGATGAAGTCGGGGAATTTCAGGGGATCGCGAATGAAGAACACCGGGGTGTTGTTGCCCACCAGATCCCAGTTGCCCTGCTCGGTGTAAAACTTGAGGGCGAAGCCGCGCACGTCCCGCTCGGCATCGGCGGCCCCCTTCTCGCCGGCCACGGTGGAGAAGCGCAGGAACACCGGGGTCTGCTTGCCGACGGCGTTGAACAGGTCGGCCTTGCTGAAGGCGCTGATGTCGTGGGTCACGGTGAAGGTGCCGTAGGCGCCCGAGCCCTTGGCATGCACCACCCGCTCGGGAATGCGCTCGCGGTCGAAGTGGGCGAGTTTCTCCATCAACCAGATGTCTTGCATCAGGACGGGGCCGCGGGGGCCGGCGGTGAGGCTGTTGTTGTTGTCGACGACGGGGGCGCCGTTGGCGCTGCGCAGGGTCTTGTCGGTCATGGCAGGTCTCCTTGTGATGAGTCGCCAGACTAGGTGAAGTGGGGGCGCGGCTCCAATGGAGTGTGCCTAACCCTTTGATTGGTTTCGCTGATGGGGGTGGAAACAGACGCCAGCCTTGCGGCAAGATGGGATTCAGCCAATCAGGAGGTCTCATGTCCATCACCATTCGCCGCGCCGGGCCGGAAGATGCCGCTGCCCTGCGGGATCTTCACGCCATGCCCCATGCCCAGGCGGGCACCCTGCAACTTCCCTTCCCCTCCCTGCAGCAGTGGGAGCAGAAGCTGACCCCGCGGGATGGCATCTACAGCCTGCTGGCGGAGTGGGAGGGGGAGGTGGCGGGCGCGTTGGTCCTGATGGTGGAGCCGGCCCCCCGTCGCCGCCACGTGGCGAGCATCGGCATGGCGGTACACGATGACTGGGCCGGGCGCGGGGTGGGCACCGCCCTGATGCAGGCTGCGCTGGATCTGGCGGACAACTGGCTCGGCTTGACGCGGGTGGAGCTGACGGTCTGGGCCGACAATCAGGCGGCCCTGGCCCTCTATCGCAAGGCGGGCTTCGTGGAGGAGGGCGTAGCCCGGGATTACGGCCTGCGTCATGGGGTGCTGGTGGATGCCCTCTACATGGCCAGGGTGCGCCGATGATCGACTATCGCGAGCGCCTGACGCCGGTGCTGCGGGCACTGGAGCAGGATCCGGATCTCTCCATCGAGGCGCTGGCGAGTCGCGCCTGCCTCTCCCTCTACCACTTCCACCGGGTGTTCACCGCCGTGGTGGGGGAGGCCCCTGGCGAGATGTGCCGCCGCCTGCGGATGCAGCGGGCGGCCTGGCAGCTCTGCTACACCGATGCCAGCGTCACCGCCATCGCTCTGGGGGCGGGGCTTGGCAGCTCCCAGGCTTTCGCCAAGGCGTTTCGTCGTCACTATGGTTGCACCCCGGGGGAGTTTCGCCGCGACAAGGGCAAGAACGGACACCTGGATCGCAAGGAAGGACACGCATGGCAAGGGGCACTCCCTTATGCTGAAGGCCACTCATCAGCAAGGAGCAACACCATGAACACCGTCGAGATGGACGCCCGCACCCTGGCCTATATCCGCGTGACCGGCCCCTATGGCGAAGGGTATGACGCCGTCTGCCATCGCCTTCACCAGTGGGCCGCGCCCCGTGGCCTGGAAGGGGGAGAGTGGATCTTCATCTACCACGACAACCCCGAGGTGACGCCGCCGGCCCAGTGCCGCACCGACATCGGCATCAGCGTGCCGGTGGGCACCCTGGGGACGGGGGAGGTGGAAATTCAGCTCATCCCCGCCGGGCGCTACGCCCAGTCCCGCTATCTCATCACGGATCGCAGCCAGTACGGGGAGCGCTGGCAGGAGCACATCGGCGATATCGTCGCGGCCGGGCTCGCCTTTGGGGACGGCCCCTGCTTCGAGCTCTATCACAGCGTGAGCAATGACCCCCTGCGCGATGACGTGAGCTTCTGCTCCAGCGTGCGCTAGCCAGGCGGCAATCAAACGAGGCGCCCAAGGGCGCCTCGTTTGATTTGGAGTCAATGACCACCGCAGATATCAGGGCTGGCTGGGCACCTTGTTGCGGCGGGACTTCCACCACCAGCGCAGGCGGATCTGGGAGATGAGCATCCCCGCCAGCATCAGGGCGCAGCCGACCACGGCCCGTTCGTCCAGATGTTCCCCCAGCAGCAGGACACCGCCGATGGCGGCGAACACCGTCTCCAGGCTGAGGATGATGGCGGCGTGGGCCGGATGGGCACCGCGCTGCCCCACCACCTGCAGGGTATAGCCGATGCCGACCGAGACCAGACCGGCGTAGAGCAGCGCCTGCCAGCCCGCGACGGCACCACTCGCCGTCGGGGTCTCGATGACGAAGGCCGTGGCCAGGCTGAGCAGGCCGCACACCACGAACTGCACCCCGGCAAGGCGAATGGGGGCGACCCGGTTCGAGTAGTGATCCAGCACCAGCAGGTGCACGGCCCAGAACAGGGCCCCGATCACTTGCAGCAGATCGCCGTAGCCGATGGTGAACTCCTCGGTGACGCTGAGGTAGTAGAGCCCGGCCATGGCGATGAGGGCGCCTACCCAGGTGTTGGCCCCGGTCTTGTGGCGCAGGGCCAGGCCGATGACGGGGACCAGAATGATGTAGAGGCCGGTGATGAAGCCCGCCTTGGCGGCCGTGGTGTAGAGCAGCCCCACCTGTTGCAGGGAGGCGGCGGAGAAGAGCACGGTGCCGGCGATGAGGCCCCCGGTCAGCAGCAGGCGGTGATCACCGGCAGGCTGGGGCGGCTGGCGTGATTTGAGCCACCACAAGAGCGGCAGCAGGGAGAGGGCGCCCAGCAGGAAGCGCAGACCGTTGAAGGTGAAGGGCCCCATGTGATCCATCCCCAGACGCTGGGCGACGAAGCCCAGCCCCCAGATGGCGGCGGCCATCAATAACATCATGTTTGAACGCATACGGAATCATCCCTGAGAAAGAGTCTCGGCGGCACTCGGGCCCCGCCATTACGATACCTGCGAGAAGGGGCGTTTGTCGTCAGCCATTTGTTGCCGGGCGAGGGCAGGATCAGCGGCTGGCCAGCTTGGCGAGCAGGGGTAGCAGGGCGAGCAGCAGCAGGTTGCCCCTAAGGATCCAGATCACCCAGAACTGCTGCTGGGTGGAGACAAGGGGAGCCCGTCCCTGGCGCAAGGATCGGCGCCAGTGGTGGAACAGCCGGCTGGGGTAGCCAAAGCTGATGGCCATGGCGAAGAACATCAGCAGCTTGGTGCGGTAACCCGGATTGGCAAACAGGATGGCCGGTGGCTGGGGATGGGCGACCACCAGCAGCACGCCCGTGATGAAGATGAGCAGCAGGGCCAGGGCGGCCAGGCTGTCAGCCAGCAGCAGCTTGCGCACCTGCTCGATGGACATGCCGCGCCGGAACAGGAAATACTCCGAGGTGATGGCAGCGGTCAGGGTGATCACGGCGCAGTAATGGAGGGCAGTCAGCAGTTCCGGTTTCAACATCCAGGCCAGTTCCTTCTCGTTGGCCACCTGATGCGCTTCCCTTTGGACGCCATCAGGTGGGGCTGATATTCTGACACTACACGATGTCAGGGGATAGCATGGAGTCAGGGTTGGATAAGCGAGCAGTCTCCAAAAAGACCTGGTCCCTGGTGGCACGGATGCGCCTGGGCCTGCTTCTGCTCTTCATTCCCGTCCTGATGCTGGGCGCCATCTACTACCTGCACATGGAGCGCAGCCTGCAGCGAGAGCTGCAACAGCGCCTGCTCGCCACCAATCACCAGTTGCGCCACGTCTTCATCGAGCCCTACCTGAACGAGATGGAGCGTCAGTTCTCCCTCATCTACGACCAGGTCAAGGTGGAGGACATCAGCGGCCCCCGCCTGCGCAACACCGACTCCTATCTCAGGGAGTGGCGCCTCTACAAGGGGGTGATGGCGGATCTCATCTACATCTATGTGGGCACCGCCGAGCGCCAGATGCTGATCTACCCCGAATGGCAGGCGGATGCGGACTTCGATCCCAGGGTGCGCCCCTGGTATCAGCTGGCCAGCCAGCATGTGGGCAAGATGGTCTGGACCGAACCCTACTACGACTACACCAACGGCACGCTGGTGATCGCCCTGGCGCGGGCCATCACCGACAAGGAGGGCAAGGTGCGGGGGGTCTTCGCGGTGGATGCCATCCTGGCCCCCTTCTCCGCCCAGCTGAACCGGCAGTGGAACAGCGGTTACCAGATGATCGTCAACCAGTCGGGCAAGGTGTTGGCCCACCCCGATCCCTCACAACTGCTCAAGCCCATGACCCACCCGACCTGGCTCTCCCGCTTCAGCGGGGAGGACGGCATCTTCCTGGATCAGGCGTCTCGCCAGTTCGTGGCCTACAGCCGCCTGCCGGACCACAACTGGGTGCTGATCAGCGTGTTGCCCGCCTCCAGCATCCAGGCGGTGGTGGCGAGCGCCTCCCTCAACGTGCTCGGGATCATCGTGCTGGCCAGCGTGCTCTACATGGTGCTGGCACTGATCTGGTCCCGTTATTTCAGGCGGATGCTGGACGAGATCTCCACCGTGATCCGGGCCAGCCGGACCCAGCCTGACGAGGTGCACCAGGGGGGGATGCGCGAGCTCAGGCACGTCTATGCCGAGCTGGCGGAGGTGAGCAAGGATTATCACGAGGTGCGCCAGCAGGCGAACCTCGACAAGCTGACCGGCCTTTACAACCGGCGCTTCTTCGACGAGCGGTTGAATCGGCTGCTGCTCGATCAGGACCGCTTCTGCCTGGCCATGATCGATCTGGACGGTTTCAAGCGGATCAATGACACCTATGGTCACCAGACCGGGGATGTGGTGCTCAAGCGGGTGGCCAGCTTTGGCGCCAAGCTGCTGGGGGATCATGGCTGGGTATGCCGCTATGGCGGGGAAGAGCTGGTGGTGCTGTTTGCCAATCCGGACATCCACTTCTGCCAGATGCTGCTGGAGCAGTACAGGATTGGGGTGGCCTCCCTGCACTGGCGTGAACCCGGTCTTGGGATCACCTTCAGCGGCGGCCTGGTGGCGAGTGCCCCCGGGCTCGGGGCCAGGAGCCTGCTGACCATGGTCGATGCCGAGGTCTATCGCGCCAAGGGGGACGGCAAGAATCGCATCTACATGGTGGATCCCCTGGCTCCCCGGGACGACTCGCCCTCAGGGGATGGCATGTTGAGCAAAGAAGAGGCCTGAGGGCCTCTTCTTCATTGCGCGGATCAAGGGTGCAACTGCCAGGTCCAGAGGGGCCAGCCCAGCTCCTCGGCGCACTGGCGCAGGGCGGGGGCCGGATTGACCGCATGAGGATGGCTCACCGCCTGCAGCATGGGCAGATCGTTGTGGGAGTCGCTGTAGCCAAAGCTCCCCTGCCAGAGGTGTTCCTTTCCGGCAAAGAGCTGGTTGATGCGGGCCACCTTGCCCTCGCGAAAACTCAGGGTGCCGCGGGTCTGGCCGGTCAGCATGCCGGCTTCCTCGTCGAGCAGGATGGCCACGCAGTGATCCATCCCCAGCATCTGCGCCATGGGGGCCACCAGATGCTCGCCGGAGGCGGAGATGAGCACCAGCTCGTCGCCACGCTGGCGGTGCCACTCGATGCGGGCCAGCCCCTCCGGATAGATACGCTCCCGCAGTACCTGCTCGGCAAAGCGGGTGCAGAGGGAGTCGAGCCACTGGCGCGTCCTGCCTGCCAGCGGTTGCAGGGTGAAGGCCATGTACTGGTGCATGTCCATCTTGCCCTGATGGTAGAGGGACATCATGGCTTGCTCCTCGGCCACCATGCCCGCCGGGGCCAGCTCCTGGGCCACCATGTACTCCAGCCAGAGGCTGGCGGAATCCCCCGCTATCAGGGTCTCGTCCAGATCAAACAGTGCCAGGGCCATGGCTGCTCCTCGGGTTGGCTGCCAGCATCGGGGTACTGGCTGAAAAATGAATGGGATTCATGGCGTTATGCTACCTCACAGAGTTGATCCCGGGCCACCACCAGGGTCACGGCGCTGCCTACCGGCAGCAGATCGCCGGCACGGCGGTTGAGGCAATCCACCGTCAACAGCCCCGCCTCGCACTCCACCTGATAGCGGATGACGTTGCCGAGTAGCTGCTGCTGGCGAACGATGCCGGGCAGGCTGGGCTCGTGGCTGGTCGCCCCGGTGGGCAGCAGGGTGATGGACTCCGGTCGCAGCGCCAGCTTGCCGCGAAAGCGCGGGCCGAACAGGGATTTGGCCTGCTCGCCACCCAGCAGGTTGTAGTTGCCGATAAAGCCCGCCACGAACTCGCTGGCGGGGCGGGTGTAGATCTGCTCTGGCGTGCCGCTCTGGACGATGGACCCCTTGTTCATCAGGAAGATCCGATCCGACAGGGTCAGCGCCTCCTCCTGATCGTGGGTCACGAAGATGGTGGTGAGCTCGAGGCGCTGCTGGATCGCGCGGATCTGCTGGCGCAGGCTGCGGCGGATGCGGGCATCCAGCGCCGAGAGCGGCTCATCCAGCAAGAGGATCCGGGGTTGCACCACCAGGGCCCGGGCCAGCGCCACCCGCTGGCGCTGGCCGCCGGAGAGCTCGGCCGGATAGCGGCGCTCGAAGCCGGTCAGCTCCACCAGGGCCAGCGTCTCTTGCACGCTGGCGGCAAGATCCCGCCCCGGCTGGGGCTTCATCTTGAGGCCGAAGGCGACGTTGTCCCACACCGTCATGTTGGGAAACAGCGCATAGCTCTGGAACACCATGCCGATGCCCCGCTTCTGGGGTGCCTGCCAGGTAATGTCCTCACCGGCCACCCGCACCTGACCGCCATCCACCGGGGTGAGCCCGGCCAGCGCCCGCAGCAGGGTGGATTTGCCGCAGCCGGAGGGGCCGAGCAGGGTCACCAGCTCCCCCTTGCGGATGCCGAATTCAATCCCCTCGAACACCTTGGTGTCGCCGTAGGATTTGTGCAGTTGATTCACTTCTAGATGGAACATGTTGATTCACCGATGAAATCTGTTGGCCGCCCAGGTGAGCAGCAGGGTCAGCAGGAAGTAGCTCATCACCAGGGCGCTGGTGAAGTGGCCCGAGGTGGCACGCATGTTGTAGAGGTAGACCTGCAGGGTCTCGTAACGGGTGCCCACCAGCATGTTGGCAAACACGAACTCGCCGAGCAGGAAGGAGAGCGAGAGAAACAGCGCCGCCAGCAGCCCCTTGCGCAGGCAGGGGATCACCACCAGCAGGAAGGCGCGGGCGCTGCTCGCCCCCAGCAGATGGGCTGCATCCATCAGATCCTTGAGCGGCACCCCTTGCAGGCTGTTGGCCAGCGCCCGGTACATAAAGGGGAGGACCACTGTGAACCAGGTCCCGATCAGGATCCACGGCGTGCCGATAATCGGCAGCACGCCGTCAGCGTAGATCTGCAACAGCCCCACCGAAGAGACCACTGGCGGCACCGCGAAGGGGAGCAGGATCAAGAGGTTCATCCAGGGATCCAGCCTAGGGAAGTAGTAGGCTACCACCAGCACGGTGGGCACCAGCACCAGGGTCCCCAGCAGCAGGGTGGCGAAACAGACCAGGAGGCTGCGGCCAAAGGCCGCCAGAAAGCGCGGGTCGCCCCAGAGCTTGAGATACCAGTCGAGGGTGAAGCCATCCGGCAGCAGGGTCGCCCCCCAGCGGGTGGAGATGGAGTAGAGAAAGGTTGCCAGCAGCGGCAGCAGCAGGGTGGCGACCAGCGCCCCCAGCACCCATCTGGGCCAGCGCGGCGTCAAATCATGCATGGGATTGCCCCTTGTTCACATAGCTCTTTTTCAGCAGCCACTGGTTGGCGGCTGTCACCACCCCCAGCAGCACCATCAGGATCACCGCCAGCGCCGCCGCGAGATTCGGCTCGAGGAAGATGTCGCCGGAGACCAGACTGGCCACCCGGATGGTCACCAGGTTGAAGTTGCCGGTGGTGAGGGCGTAGGCGGAGGCATAGGCTCCCACCGCGTTGGCAAACAGGATGATCAGGGTGCCGAGCAAGGCGGGCGTCAGCACCGGCAGCGCCACGTGCCACACATACTGCCCCTTGCTGGCGCCAAGCAGGGCGGCGGCCTGGGGCCACTCATCCTGCAGGGCGTCGAACGCCGGGTAGAGCAGCAGCAGGGCAAGCGGGATCTGGAAGTAGGTGTAAATCAGGATAAGGCCGCTGCCCGAATAGAGGTTGAAGCCATCGATGAGGCCCCAGGATTTGAGCAGCAGGGTCACCGCGCCATTGATGCCGAGCACGATGATGAAGGCGAACGCCAGCGGCACGCCGCTGAAGTTGCCCGTCATGGTGACGAAGGCCAGCAGCAGCCGCTTGACCCGCTCGCCGCTGTGGCGCAGGGCCGCGGCCCCGAGGGTGCCGATGGCGAGCCCCGCCAGGCTGGCGATGCCGGCGATGCGCAGCGAGTTGCCGAAGGATTGCAGATAGAAGGGGGAGCTCAAAATCTCCCGGTAGTGGTCGAGACCCCAGCCATCGGGGGTCTGGGCGCTGCCCACCAGCACCCACACCATGGGGGCGAGCTGGAACAGGATCATCAAGAGGACAAAGGGCAGCAGCACCAGGGCCGGCAGCCAGTGGCGGCGCACCCGGCGTGGCTTCACCTGTTGATCCGCGAGGATCTCGGTGGTGGCAGGCATCATCAGTGCACCTCGCGCATAAAGGCCGCCTTGAGCAGCGGGGGGGCTGCCGGCTTGTCGTGGGGAACTCCCAGCAGATCCGCCATCAGGGCGCAGAGCTGGGTCTGGGCGATCGCCACCCCATCCGGCCAGCGCTCGACGAAGGCGTCGCCAAAGAGCCAGAGTGGCACAGTGCGCTCCTCGGCCAGGGTGCCGCCATGGCTGAGATCGTTGTTCATGCCGTGATCCGAGGTGATCACCACCTGATACCCCTCTGCCAGCCACTGGGGCAGCAGGTCGGCCAGCAGGCTGTCCATGCGGCGCGCCTGATTGCGGTACTGGCGGGAATCGAGGCCAAACTGGTGGCCCGCATCGTCCACTCCCATGGGGTGGATCAGCAGAAAATCGGGGTCGTACTGGCTGCGCAACCACTCGCCGTCCATCAGCAGATGGCTGTCGGGGTAGCCGTCATCCCAGTAGAAGCAGCCGTGCTGGATGGGCAGTTGCTCATCGTGAGTGAAGCGATCGCGGGCCGCCAGCCAGGGGCTCTGGTTGTAGAGCTCGCTCACCCAGTGGTAGGCCGCCGCTGCGGTGCGTTTACCCGCGGCCCGGGCCAGATGGAAGATGGAGTCGTGTTGGCTCAGGCGCGTCACCCCGTTGTGGGTGATGCCGCTCGCCACCGGCGGCACGCCGGTCAGGATGCACTCGTAGAGAGGGCGGGAGAGGGAGGGCAGGGCGGCACTCAGGGTCGTATGCAGGCCGCGCTCTGCCTCCACCATGCCACAGAGGTAGCCCATGCAATGGGCTACCTCTGCTGCCAGGCCATCCACAAGTACCACTATCACCTTGTGTTGCACTGGCCACTCCTTACTGCATATTGATCATGACGGTTTCCTGCCACTGGCGCGGCAGGGCCTTGGAGCTCTGCTCCCAGGCGGCGTGATCCTGCACCGGCTTGGCGTTGGCATACTGCTCGGCCGGCAGCAGCTTGGCCTTGACGTCATCCGGCAGGGTCACGTTGCTGCGGATGGGGCGGGCGTAGCCACGGGCCAGGTTGATTTGACCTGCATCGGAGAGGATGTATTCCCGCGCCAACTTGGCGGCGTTGGGGTTCTTGGCCCACTTGTTGATGATGGTGGTGTAGCCGGCGATGACGGAGCCGTCGCTCGGGATCACCACATCAAACTTCTTGGGGTCGATCTGGTCGCGGTAGTTGAGGGCGTTGAAGTCCCACAGCACCCCCACTTCCACTTCGCCTTTCTCGATGTTGGCGATGGTCGGGTCGTTCAGCGACAGGCGGCCCTGCTTGGCCAGCTTGCCGAACAGATCCAGGGCGGGTTTCAGATTCTTCTCGCTGCCGCCGGTGGCATAGGCCGCCGCCAGCACGCCGTTGTTGGCCTGGGAGGCGACGCCCACGTCACCCAGGGTCACCTTGTAGTCGCCACCCAGCAGGGATTGCCAGCTGGTGGGGGCGGCCTTGACCAGATCCTTGTTGATCAGGAAGGCGATGGTGCCGGTATAGGCCAGCATCCAGTGGCCATCCGCATCCTTGGCCCAGTTGGGAATGTCGGCCCAGGTGGAGGGCTTGTAGGGCTGGGTGACCCCCTGCTTGACCGCCACCGGGCCGAAGGCGCCGCCCACGTCGCCGATGTCGGCGGTGGCATTGGCCTTCTCGGCGGCGAACTTGGCGATCTCCTGGGCGGAGCTCATGTCGGTATCCTGATGCTTGATGCCGTAGATGCTGCCGAGCTGCTGCCAGGTATCCTTCCAGTTGGCCCAGCTGTCCGGCATGCCGACGCTCTGGAGCTGGCCTTCGCCGCGGGCGGCTTTTTCGAGATCCGCGATGTTCTCGGCGGCAAACAGCGGTTGACTGATGGCCACCAGGGCCAGTGCACTTGCGATCACGCTTTTCATCATCCCATCCCTTTGGACTAGGTCAGTTAAGGTTCGAGAGGGATGCTAGAGGGGAAATATGACGGTGGCGGGGCGCTTTGATGGCAGTTTCGTGACAATCGCCCTGTCATGGCGCTGTCATCAGGGGCGGTTACAACTCGGGGTCGACAATCTCTGGTCTACTCCAGTGGTGTGCAAATCCGAATGACCGACAGGGACGTGACAGTGACAGAGCGATTGAGTGAACAGGGGATGGCCGATGGCCGCACACCCTCCAAGTGCGAACAGATTTGCCGGACCCTGCGCCGCTATATCGGCAGCGGACACCTGGCGGCGGGGCAGCAGCTGCCCGCCGAACGGGCCCTGAGCGAGCGATTCGCCACCACCCGCATCACCATCAAGGAGGCACTCTCCAGCCTCGAGGCGGACGGCCTCATCTACCGGGCCGAGCGGCGCGGCTGGTTCGTGGCGCCGCCTCGCCTCACCTACGATCCTGCCATCCACACCCACTTTCACCAGTGGATTGGCGAGCAGCAGCGCACCGCCGAGACCCGGGTGCTGGCCCATGGCAACCAGCTTGCCAGCAGCGAGTTGTGCCGCTGGATGGGTCTGGAACCCTTTACGCCGCTCTACGAGATCCGCCGCCAGCGGCTGATCGACGGTCGCCCGGTGCTGCACGTCAGCCATCACCTGCTGGCGAGCCGTTTCCCCGGCATCGCCAGCGCTCCTCTGGCCAGCTCCCTCACCGAGCTTTACCGGCAGCGTTATGGCATAGGCCAGGGCTGGGCGAGCCTCGAGATCACCCCCTCGGCGGCCCGGGGAGAGATAGCCCGCGCCCTCAACCTGGCCCAGGGGAGCGCCGTGCTGCGCTTGGTGCGGGTCAATCATGACGAGGAGGGGAAGCTGGTGGATTGCGACATCGAGCACTGGCGACCGGATGCCATCCGCATCTGCCTGGATACCCGGGCACTGCAACCGCTCGCCATCGGCGCGCGGCAGGTGCAACTGGCAGAGTAGCGGCGTTCTGGCGCCCTGACGGGGCGGATCCCGCAGGATCCACCGGGATCAGTTGTCGATGTTGGGGATCAGATCGTCGAAGCTCTGGTAGCCGCAGTCCGCCAGTTGCAGTGACATGGTGTAGGTCTTGCTGCCCTCCCGCTGGCCGATGGCGGGGCGGTTGAGCTTGAGCTCCTGATGCCAGTACTCCTTCATGCGATCGATCAGCGCCATGGCCTCGCTCTCCCCCAGATGGAGCTGGCACAGCGCCATGTAGTTGTTGGGCCTGTGCATGTTCTCCACCAGATAGTCTCCCAGCACCGACATGGCCTGGCGCGCCTGCTGGCGGGCGAAACGGCTGTGCTGCTCGAAGCTGATGCGCTCGCTGATGAGGAAGTGGTAGCTGTTGTCGATGCCAAGCTGCAGGATGCCGAGTTTCTCCAGCTTGCGCAGATAGAGGTAGCAGGAGGCATCGGTCAGGCCGTACTCCCGCTTGAGATCGATGAGGGTCTTGTCGCGCCAGAAGATGTTGGCGAGAAAGGCATAGAGCCCCGGCTCCTTGTGAAACGCCTCATCCTGCTCCTGGGTAAAGACGGCCCGGCGGCTCTGGGCATCCTGGGTCCGGTCCAGCAGCTCTTCGAAGGAGAGTCCCACCAGATGGCAGATCTCCAGCAGGGTGTCGAACGGCAGGGAGGGCTTGTTCATCATGCGCTTCACGGTGGCGATGGAAACTCCCATGGCTTCTGCCAGGGTCTGATAGCGGATCCCCTTGTCGGTCAGGGTTTTCTTCAGGGTGTCGAGGATGTGATTGGCCAGTGTCTGGCTGTAGGTCATGCAACTATTCCTTTATCTGCATTTTTAGTCGTGTCAGAAATTGAGTGGTTTGTCTGTATCGGGCTCAAATTTTGACACCTAGAAAAACCAGAGGAGGGTAACCCGGTGATAATGGCGGAAATGGCCTGACCAGTTGTGGTGCAAGGTGGCAGAAAGTGACACTCGGTGGTGCATATCCTTCAACCTTTCAACATTTTGCTGGTGATGCATATTACATCGCACATAATTCAACACGAATCGGATTCAATACCTTCCTGGTTGAGAAAACGATTGTTTGCTTCCAATTTAAGGGTTTTTTTAACCGCAAGGTTTTATTCTTTCCTGGCATTGAGCGGAACTCGCAAGAGGTCCGCTTTTTTTCTTTTCTCCGAATCTGAGCCCGTCGTCAAGAATGGGGCGCAGTTTTGGTACTTCCTGCGCCACCGACCCCGGAAGGCAGTCCTTTATTCCCCCTGACCGGCAAACAGCTTGGGGATCTCCCGCACCAGCCAGCTCTTGGCCTTGCCCATGGTGTCCCGCCGCCAGGCCAGCACGACCTGGATCTGGTGGCGATATTCGGGACTGATCACCTTGAGTCTGCCCGCCTTGATGTCCTCCTCAATCCAGCGTTGCGGCATGGTGCCGATGCCGAGCCCCGCCAGCAGGGCGTCCCGCTTCTCCCCCATGGTGCTGACGGTCAGGCGCGGCTGCTTGTCGAGCAGGCGGTAGGTGAGCACCGGCTTGCGCAGTGCCGTGTCGGCCACCGCGATGGCGCGATAGCGGCGCAGGGTCTCGTCCGCCAGGGGCTCGGGTTCCTGATGCAGGGGGTGATCGGGATGGGCGACGTAGAGCATCACCTCCTCCCTGAGCACCTGGTGCTTGATGCCGGTCATGGCGATATCGGCATTGAGGGAGGAGATGAGCAGGTCGGCGCGGCCATCCTCCAGGCACTCCCAACTGCCCGCCAGCACCTCGGCGCGAAACCTCAGCCGGGTATCGGTCTGTTCGGCCAGCCGATCCACCAGGGGGTAGAGAGCCTGTACCGGCATCAAGGCATCGACGGCGATGGTGATGTCGGTCTCCCAGCCACGGGAGAGGGCCCGGGTCTCCCCCACCAGGTGCTCGGCCGCCTCCAGCAGCACCCGGCCCCGCTCCAGCAGCATGCGGCCCGCCGGGGTGAACTTGGTCCTGTGGCCGCTGCGGTCGAACAGCATGGCGTCCAGCTCGTCTTCCAGCTTTTGTACCGTGTAGCTCAGCGCCGAAGGCACCTTGCCCAGCTCGTCGGCCGCCGCCGCGAAGCTGCCACGACGGTCGATGGCGTCCAGCACCCGGATCGCCTCCAGGGTCAGCGCCCGCTCCTTGTTCGATTCCTTGGCCATATCCAACCTTCAATTTTTTTGAATGTGTTTACCAGATTATCTCGCTAACAAGTTAGGGGAAGTCACTTTAATATTCAATCAACGCTTAGGCAGGAACGCCTGGCAGCCAAATAAAAGGTAGTTCCGGGCTGAGACATCCCCAAACACGATGTCTGATGTCAGCAAAAGAACAACATAGTATTTGAATGATCTCTTGCATGGATGCATTGATTCGGGCCCAAGGGGCCTTGGCAATGACATAAAACCCAAGAGAGTGAATGAACATGAAAAACGTAATCAAGATGCTGGCCGTTGCAGGCCTGATGACCGCAGGTGCCGCCCAGGCTGCCGTTCCCGCTGACTTCAATGCCGCCCCGGGCGTGCTGTTCGTCAACTGGAGCGCCACCGCCGCGATGGACGGCAAGGCCAACCCCATGCTGGAGGTGCGCGACGAGTCCGGTGATCTGCTGGCTTCCGTCCACGCCAACCTGATGGGCACCCAGCAGGTCGCCATCCCGAGCCGCACCCAGGGCAACCTGACGGTGAGCCTGGGCAACGAAAGCAGCAGCTACCGCATCCCCTTCGGTCTGGGTGACGGTCGCCAGCGTTAATGAACCAACTTGGTCAGTGAGGAGCACACCATGATGAAATTGAGAGCCGCAGAAGCACGGGGCAAGGCCAACTTTGGCTGGCTGGATGCCCGTCACAGCTTCTCCTTCGGTCACTACTATGACCCGGAATGGATGGGACACTCTGCCCTGCGGGTCATCAATCAGGATCGGGTGGCGCCGGGTGGCGGTTTCGCGACCCACCCTCACGCCAACATGGAGATCCTCACCTGCGTGCTGCAAGGCACCATAGAGCACAAGGACAGCCTCGGCCACGCCGAGCAGATCCCGGCGGGGGATTTCCAGCTGATGAGCGCAGGGTCCGGTATCCGGCACAGCGAGTACAACCCCTCGCAGACCGAGCCGCTCTCCCTGCTGCAAATCTGGATCGAGCCGAATGAACACGGCACGACCCCGGGTTATCAGCAGAAGAAGATTGAAAACAAGCCCGGGATGACGCTGGTGGCGTCACCGGACGGCGAGGCGGGATCCTTCAGGATCCGCCAGCAGGCCAGAGTGTGGCGTCTGCAGCTCGCAGAAGGGGAGACCCTCGAGTGGGCATTGCAAGGGCGTCATGGTTACCTGCACATGATTTCAGGGGAGCTGACCGGCAACGGTCTGGCTGCCCGACCCGGCGACGGGCTGCTCAGCCGCGATGAGTCGAGCTGGGTGCTCACCGCCTCCAGGGGGAGTGAAGCCCTGCTGTTTGACCTGCCTTGATAGAAAAATCTTGGCGAAATGAATGAGTTAACAATTAGCTTTTACACTGTAAATACCATGATGGTAAGCAAAGGAATATGACGATGGACAAGATGAAAGATGTGGCACTGCTGGTGGGTCGTGTACTGCTGGCGCTGATGTTCGTGATGGCTGGTTGGGGCAAGATCGGCGGTTACGCCGGTACCCAGGGTTACATGGAAGCCATGGGCGTGCCCGGGTTCATGCTGCCCCTGGTGATCCTGCTGGAGCTGGGTGGCGGTCTTGCCATCATGCTGGGCCTGTTTACCCGCAGCCTCTCCGTGCTGCTGGCCGGTTTCACCCTGATGGCCGCCTTCATCTTCCACTATCAGCCTGCCGAGCAGATGCAGATGCTGATGTTCATGAAGAACGTCTCCGTGGCCGGTGGTTTCCTGGCCCTGGCGGCGGCCGGTGCAGGGGCTTTCAGCCTGGATGCCCGCCTCGGCAAGCACTGGTAATACCCTGACGTTTCAAGTTTTCCAACGCCTTTTGGCCGGTGCCCTGCACCGGCTTTTTTGTGCCCGCTTCCCGGGGATGTCATCGGTGTGACGGCGCGCAGTCCGGAGGCCACAAGTGCCTTTTGCATCTTATCCCCCGATCCCCGACAATCCCGATTCGCGTGCCGTGACGGGAATGCCAGAGAGTGTCCCCCCGCGCACCCCCTCTTCATGAAATTGGCGGGAGTCGTCCATGTTTACCCTCTACCACTCCAATCAGCTGGATCTGCTCAAGGAGCTGCTGGTGAGCCGCATCCGGCAGGCTCCGCTCTCCCACCCCTTCGAGCGGGAGCAGATCCTGGTGCAGAGTCCCGGCATGGCCCAGTGGCTCAAGCTGGAGCTGGCCAAGGCGTTCGGCATCGCCGCCAACATCGACTTTCCCCTGCCCGCGAGTTTCATCTGGGAGATGTTTACCCGGGTGCTGGCGGACGTGCCCCGCCAGAGCCCCTACAACAAGGGGGCCATGAGCTGGCACCTGATGACCATTCTGCCCACTCTGCTCGGCAGACCCGCCTTTGCGCCCCTCGCGGCCTATCTGGGGGGCAGTGACGGGGCGGCGCCGGAGCAGGTGCGGCTCTGGCAGCTCTGCCAGAAGGTGGCGGATCTGTTCGACCAGTATCTGGTCTACCGGCCGGACTGGATCGCCCGCTGGGAAGAGGGGGAAGGATTGAGCCAGGAGCTGGCCGGGGTGAGCGGTCAGGATTGGCAGCCCGAGCTCTGGCGCGAGCTGGTGGCCCGCACCCTGGCCCTCAGCCCCAGCGGCTACCACCGCGCCAACCTCTACGAGGCCTTCATCCACGAGCTGGAGCGCACCCGGGATCTGCCGGGCAGGCTGCCGCAACGGGTCTTCGTGTTCGGCATCTCGGCCCTGCCGCCCCGCTACGTGGAGGCCCTGCTGGCCCTCGGCAGCCGCCCCGAGGTGGAGGTGCACCTCTTTGTGACCAACCCCTGCCGCTACTACTGGGGGGACTTGCTCGATCGCAAGACCCTGGCGCGCCTCGAAAACAAGCTCAAGCCCGGCACGGATCTCGAGACCCTGCAGGGTCCCGCCAACCCCTTGCTCGCCTCCATGGGCAAGCTGGGGCGCGACTACCTGCACCAGCTGATGGAGCTGGAGGTGCCGCAGATCGAGGCCTTCGTCGACATCGAGGATCGCGACGATGAGGGCAAGGTCAACTTGCTGCGGGCCATCCAGAAAGACGTGCTGGAGCTGGCGGAACGGGGGGCCGGCGAGTTCAGTCTCGATGCCAGCCACCACAAGAGCCCTGTCAGCCTGGATGACGGCACTTTGCAGATCCACGCCTGCCACGGCCCCATGCGGGAGCTCGAGGTGCTGCACGACCGGCTGCTGGCCCTGTTCGAGCAGGATCCCACCCTCACCCCCAAAGACGTGGTGGTGATGATGCCGGACGTCAACAGCTACGGCCCCTACATCCAGGCCGTCTTTGGCAAGGAGGGCGGCAAGGGGCGGGGCGGGGCCCGCGGCCAGATCCCCTTTGCGATCTCCGATCGGGCGGCGAGCCAGGAGAGCCCGCTGCTGCAAAGTTTCCTCGCCCTGCTCAGGCTGCCGAACGCCCGCTTCGGGGCGGGGGAGCTGCTCGCCATCCTGGAGGTGCCCGCCGTGCTGCGCCGCTTCGAGCTGGACGACGACGAGTTCAACGTGCTGCGGCGCTGGGTGCAGGAGACCGGCATCCGCTGGGGGCTGGATGACGACTATCCCGAGCGCTTCGCGCTGCCGCGTCTGTCCGGCAACAGCTGGCTGTTCGGCCTGAGGCGCATGCTGCTGGGCTTTGCCATGGGGGACGGGGAGCCGGTGGCGGGGATCCTGCCCTATGCGGACATCGAGGGGCAGCAGGGGCTGATCCTCGGCAAGCTCGCCTGGTTCGTCGACTCCCTGGCGGAGTTTCTGCCCCGGCTGCAACAGGCGCAGCCGCTGGCCGAGTGGCACGCCTGCCTGCTGGCGCTGCTGGAGCGCTTCTATCTCGCCGACGAGGATGAAGAGCGCCAGCTCCAGCTCATCCGCAGCCAGCTCACCGACTGGCAGGCCCAGCTCGGCGAGGCCCGCTTCGAGCAGGCCATCAGTGCCGACCTGTTGCAGGACTACCTCGGCAGCGTGCTGGGGGAGTCCCGCTCCAGCCAGCGCTTCCTCGCCGGTCAGGTCAATTTCTGCACCCTGATGCCGATGCGCTCCATCCCCTTCCGCCAGGTCTGCCTGCTCGGCATGAACGACGGCGTCTACCCGCGCACCCTGCCTCCCATGGGCTTCGATCTGATGGCGGTGGCCTCGCGGCGCGGGGACCGATCCCGCCGGGATGACGACCGCTACCTCTTCCTCGAGGCGCTCCTCAGTGCCCAGCAGGGGCTCTACATCAGCTATCAGGGGTTCAGCGCCCAGGACAACAGCGAGAAGGTGCCCTCCGTGCTGCTGGCGGAGCTCATCGACTATGTGCGCCAGGGCTTCGTGCTGGCGGGGGATGAAGATCTCGACGACGACACCTCGGGCCGGCGGCTGCTCGAACACCTGATCGTGGCGCACCCCCTCACCCCCTACAGCCCGGCCTACTTTTACCCCGAACCCGGCTCCGGTCTCTTCACCTATGCCGCCGACTGGCTGCCGGCCCTGAGCCCGGAGCGGGGTGCCGCCAACTTCCAGAGCGGCGATCTGCCCCTGCCCGCGGAGTGGGGCAGGGAGCAGGGGCTGGAGCTGGCGGAGCTGCTGCGCTTCTATCGCCAGCCCGCCAGGTACTTCCTCAACCGCCGCCTCAAGGTGTGGTTCGAGCTGGAGGAGGCGACCATCGAAGACAGCGAGCCCTTCGAGCTGGACGGCCTGCAGCACTATCAGCTCAAGGCGCTGCTGCTGGATGCCCATCTGACCGAGGGGGAGAGCGAGGCCCGTCGCCACCGGCTGCAACTCTCCGGCCTGCTGCCGCAAGGGTGGTTCGGCAGCCTGCTGCTGGAGGAGATCGACGGCGATATGGGCAAGCTGGCGGCGCGGCTGCGCCCCTGGACGGGGGACAAACAGGCGGTGGAGATCGACATCGCCCTGGCCCAGGGGCAGCTTCAGGGCTGGATAGACACCCAGAAGGGACGAGCGCTGGTGGTCAAACCCGGCAGCTTCAACGGCAAGGATCTGCTGCTGGCCTGGATCCAGCACCTTTGCCTCTCATTGAGCAGCGCCCCCGGCGACACCCTGCTGTTCGATGCCAAACAGAGTCTGCGGCTGCCAAGGCTTGCGGCGGACGAGGCGCGGCCCAGGTTGGCGGCCCTGGTGGCCCTCTGGACCCAGGGGATGAAGCGGCCGCTGCCCTTCTTCCCGAGCACCGCCTGGGAGTGGCTCAGGGCGATCGAGAAGGATCCGGCAAAGCCGGAGGAGGCCGACAAGGCGGCACTTGCCCGCTTCAACGGCGGCTACATGGTGACGGGAGAGGGGCAGGATGTCTATGTCGCCCGCTGCTTCCCGGAACTCGATGACGAGGTGCTGGCCCAGTTGCAGGGGCTGGCCCGTGAACACCTGACCCCGCTCCATCAGGCGCTGGAGGAGTTGCAATAATGGCTAACCCGCTTAATCCCCTGCGTTTTCCCCTCTATGGCGAGCGGCTGATCGAGGCCTCCGCCGGGACCGGCAAGACCTATACCATCGCGGGCCTCTATCTGCGCCTCTTGCTGGGCCACGGCCCGGTTATCGAACAAGCAGGCGAGGAGGGGGGAGACGCCGGTCAGCCCTGTGCCCACGAGCGGCCCCTGTCGGTGACCGAGATCCTGGTGGTGACCTTTACCGAGGCGGCCACCGCCGAACTGAGGGGGCGGATCCGCGCCCGCATCCACGAGGCGCGTCTCGCCTTTATGCGCGGCCACAGCACGGACACCCTGCTGGCCCAACTGCTGGCGGAGGTGGAGGATCACGACCTGGCGGCCCGTCGCCTGCTGGCCGCCGAGCGGCAGATGGACGAGGCGGCGGTCTTCACCATCCACGGCTTCTGCCAGCGGATGCTCAGGCAGAACGCTTTCGAGTCGGGCGCCCTCTTTGAAACCGAATTTTTGACCGACGACAGCCGGCTCCGGCTGCAGGCGGTGAGTGACTACTGGCGCGCCGAGTTCTATCCGGTGGATCAGCCCCTGGCCCGGGCGGTGCGAAGGCTCTGGCCGAGCCCCGCCGCCCTGCTGCGGGAGATGGGGAGCTGGCTCGACAACGACGAGCTGGAGATCCGCCCGGTGGCGGGGGACGAGACCCTGGCGGCGCGGCACAGCGTCGCCATGGCCCGCATCGGGGCGGTGAAAGCCGGGTGGCTGGCGCAGACGGACGAGATCCGCCGCCAGACCGAGGGGCAGATCAGCCGTTACACCGGCAAGAACTATGAGGGCTGGCTTGCCAAGATTGGCGACTGGGCGCAGGACGAGACCAGCGGCTACGTCCTCCCCAAGGAGCTGGAGCGCTTCGGCCAGCAGGCGCTGGAGGAGAACCTCAAGAAGGGGGGAACGGTGCCCACCCTGCCGCTCTTTGGCGAGATAGACGCCCTGCTGGCGAGCCGACCCGGCATCCGGGATCTCGTCTTGCAGCGGGCGGCCAGGGTGGTGCGCAGCCGGATGCAGGAGAGCAAGCGCCAGGCCCATCAGCTCTCCTTCGACGATCTGCTGCGGGATCTCGACGGGGCGCTCGGCTCGGGCCTGGGGGAGCGGCTGTGCGAGCGCATCCGCACCACCTACCGGGTCGCCATGATCGATGAATTCCAGGATACCGACCCCCAGCAGTACCGCATCTTCCATCGCCTTTACGGCGGTCACCAGGACACGGCGCTCCTGATGATCGGCGACCCCAAGCAGGCCATCTACGGCTTTCGTGGCGCGGACATCTTCACCTACATCCAGGCGCGGCGAAATGTGAGCGCCCACTACACCCTGGGGCGCAACTGGCGCTCAAGCCGCGCCCTGGTGGCGGCGGTCAACGGCCTGTTCGAGCGGGCGAAGGATCCCTTCATCTACGAGGCGGACATCCCCTTCCTGCCGGTGGAGGCGCAGGGCAAGAGCCGGGCACTGCTGATCGAGGGGCAGAGCGCCCCCGTGCTGCACTGCTGGCAGCTCACCGGTCAGCCCACCTTCAACAAGGGGGAGTACCAGAGCAGGATGGCCCGCGCCACGGCGGCGGAGATCCATCGCCTGCTCACGCTGGCCCGGGAGGGCAAGGCGATGCTCGGCAGCGAGCCGGTCAGGGCCGGGGATATCGCCGTGCTGGTGCGCACCGGCGCCGAGGGCAAGCTGGTGCAGCAGGAGCTGGCGCGCCTTGCCATCGCCTCCGTCTATCTGTCGAACCGCGAGAGCGTGCTGGCCCAGGTGGAGGCGCGGGAGATCCTGCTGATCCTGCATGCCTGCCAGAACCCGAGCGATGAGCGAAGCCTTAGGGCGGCGCTCGCCACCGGCCTGTTCGATCTCGATGCCAGGGCCCTGGACGCGCTGGCCTCGGACGAGCGGGCCTGGGAGAGCGCGGTGCAGGAGTTCATGGGATACCGCGCGGTCTGGCATCGCCACGGGGTGCTGGCCATGCTGCGGGCCCTGATGCACGGGCGCAACCTCGCCGCCTCCCTGCTGGCGAGCCCCTACGGGGAGCGGCGGCTGACCAACTTCCTCCATCTCGGCGAGCTGCTGCAACAGGCGAGCGGCGAGCTGGACGGGGAGTACGCCCTGCTGCGCTGGCTCGGGGAGGCGGTGAGCCAGCCCAACGGCCAGGACGGGGAGCAGATACTTCGCCTGGAGTCCGAGCGCAAGCTGGTGCAGATCGTCACCATCCACAAATCCAAGGGGCTGGAGTACCCGCTGGTCTTCCTGCCGTTCATTTGCAGCCACCGCGCCGCCGACACCCCCCTGTTCCACGAAACGGGGGAGGCGGGCAATCGCACCGTGCTCGATCTCACCGGCGCCGAGGAGTCCCTGGCCGAGGCCGACAAGGAGCGCCTCGCCGAAGACTTGCGCCTGCTCTACGTGGCCCTGACCCGGGGGGTCTATGCCACCTGGCTCGGGCTGGCGCCGGTGCGCTCCGGGGCGGGCAAGTCGGAGAAGACCGACCTGCACCGCACCGCCATCGGCTACCTGCTGCAAAAGGGGGAGGAGGGGGACGCCGGGACACTGGCGACCGCCCTCACCGACCTGGCCCAGGCCCTGCCGGGGGTGGCCGTCGGTGAGCCCTCGCTCACCCGCCCGGCCCCGCTGCCCGCCGAAGCGGAGAAGCCGGGGGAGCCCACCGTGCGCGCGTTCCAGGGGCAGCTTGAGCGGGACTGGTGGATCAGCTCCTACTCCGGGCTCGCGGCCCAGGGCAACGGCCACGGCAAGGGGGTGCTGGCCAACCCCGGCTTCGACGACGAGGTGGCCACCGAGGCTGCCGTCACCGTGCAGGAAGAGGAGGCGCCTGCCCCTTCCATCTTCACCTTCCCCAAGGGGGCGCGTCCCGGCACCCTGCTCCACAGCCTGTTCGAGACCATCGACTTCGAGCACGCGAAGGGCGAGTCGCTGGCACAGCACATCGCCGCCCTACTGACCCAGGAGGGGTTCGACGAAGGCTGGGCCCCCGTGCTGCAACAGCAGGTGGAGGCGGTGCTGGATACCCCCCTTGAGACCGGCCTTGGGGATCCGGTGCGGCTGCGGGATCTGGCCCCCGAGCGCAAACAGGTGGAGCTGGAGTTCTTCCTGCCCATGGGGCGGGTGACGGCACCGGCGCTCACCGCACTCTGCCAGCAGCACGACCCCCTGTCGCGGGGCGGCAAGCCGCTCGGTTTTGCCACCGTGCAGGGGATGCTCAAGGGCTTCATCGACCTGGTGTTCGAGTGGCAGGGGCGCTGGTATCTGCTCGACTACAAATCGAACCACCTTGGTATGAGCCCCGCCGATTACGGCCGCCCGGCCCTGGAGCGGGCCATGCGCGAGCATCGCTACGATCTGCAATACCAGCTCTATTCGCTGGCCCTGCATCGGCTGCTCGCCTTGCGGCTGCCGGGCTACGATTTCGACCGGCATTTTGGCGGGGTCTTCTATCTCTTCCTGCGCGGCATGCCCCAGGGGGGCATTTTCCATGCCCGGCCCAGCCGGGAACTGGTGCAGGGGCTGGACGAGTTGTTTAGTAAAGGTGTGACGTCTGACGATCATCGTTTAGAAAAATCGAACAAGGCAGAGGCATGAGGGGCGAGATGAAGGGCGAAACCATGATAGAGCGGCTGAAAGCCTTGGCGCTGGCGGGGCGCATCCGCCAGCTTGACCTGCAATTTGCCAGGCTGGTGGCCGACCTTGGCGGCAGCCCCGAGCTGGTGCTGGGGGCCGCGCTCGCCTGCCATGAGCTGGGGCGCGGCCATGTCTGCCTGCCGCTGGCGATGCTTGCTCAGGGCGGTGACGGGCAGGGATCCTCGCGCCCCTTCGGGCTGGATCCGGATCAGAGCCGGGATCTGCTGGCGGATCTCGCGGATCCCGCGAGCTGGCCCGCCCTCTTTGCGGCCAGCCCCCTGGTGGGGAGCGAACAGGAGGAGGGGGAGAGCCCCCGCTGGCCCCTGCGACTCTGGGGGGATCGCCTCTACCTCACCCGCTACCACGACTTTGAGCTGGGGGTGGCCCGCCACCTTAGCGCCTTGAGTGAACGGGCCGAATGGCCGGAGATTGCCCCGGCCCTGTCACGCCTCTTTGCCCGCGACTACGGCCTGGTGTTCGGGGCCCTGCTCAAGGCCCGCCTCGCACCGGACTTCTCCGTCCGCCACTTTGTGGAGAAGTACCTGGATCTGGTCTTCCCCCACGAGGTGGAGTGGCCCGCCGTGGAGACCCTGCTAAAGAGCGCCCAGGCGGCCAGCGAGCTGGAGCGGCTGGATACCCTGGTGCCCGAGGCGCTCTGCTGCAACGGCCAGAAGCTGGCGGCGGCCACGGCGGCGGCGCGCCCCTTCGCGGTCATCTCCGGCGGCCCCGGCACCGGCAAGACCACCACGGTGGCCAAGCTCCTCGCCATCCTGGTGGAGACCGGCCTGCAAGGGGGCAAGGCACCGGCGATCCGGCTGGTGGCCCCCACTGGCAAGGCGGCGGCGCGTCTGACCGAGAGTATCGGCGCTGCCCTGCAGGCCCTGGATCTGCCCCCCGAGTGGGTACAGGCCATCCCCACCGAGGCGGGCACCCTGCACCGGCTGCTCGGGGTGATCCCCGGGCGCAGCCAGTTCCGCCATCACAGAGGCAACCCGCTGCACCTCGACCTGCTGGTGGTGGACGAGGCTTCCATGGTGGACCTGCCCATGATGTCGCGCCTGCTGGATGCGCTGCCCCGCCACGCCCGCCTCATCCTGCTCGGCGACAAGGATCAGCTCGCCTCGGTGGAGGCGGGGGCCGTGCTCGGGGATATCTGCAGCTTTATCGAACAGGGCATCAGCCCCGCGCAGGCGGATTGGCTCTCCCGCCAGACCGGTTATCGCCTGCAAGGCACGCCAGCGGGGGCCAGCGTGCGCGACAGCCTCTGTTTGCTCTCCAAGAGCTGGCGCTTTGACCAGCATTCGGGCATCGGCCAGTTGGCGCGGGCCTGCAACAGCGGCGACGGGGCGGCGGTGGAGGCGGTCTGGAGCGCAGGATTTGGCGACATCCGCCTGCACCCCTGGGCGGGGGAGGCCTACAACGCCCTGATTGCCCAGGGGGTCGCCGGTTATGGCAGCTACCTCAAGGCGGCCCGGGCCGGCGAGGATCCGGCGGCGGTGTTCAAGGCGTTCAACGGCTTCCAGATCCTCTGCGCCCTGCGGGACGGCCCCTTCGGGGTGACGGGGCTCAACGAGCGGCTCGAACTGGCCCTCGCCAAGGCAGGGCTGATCCAGCG
Source organism: Aeromonas sp. R2-1 (assembly GCF_040908425.1). Lineage (NCBI taxonomy): Bacteria > Pseudomonadati > Pseudomonadota > Gammaproteobacteria > Aeromonadales > Aeromonadaceae > Aeromonas > Aeromonas sp. R2-1. The sequence goes on along the minus strand of NZ_JBFODR010000054.1, from coordinate 29,878 downwards.
TGACGGCGACTGGTATGCGGGCCGCCCGGTGATGGTGGTGCGCAACGACCACGGGGTCGGCCTCTACAACGGCGACATGGGGCTCTGCCTGCCCGATGACTCCGGCCGCCTCAAGGTGTGGTTCGAGCAGCCGGACGGCACCCTGCGGGCCCTGCTACCCAGCCGGTTGCCCCCCCATGAGACGGTCTACGCCATGACCATCCACAAATCCCAGGGGTCGGAGTTTGCCCATACCGTGCTGGTGCTGCCCGACAGCCCCAGCCCGCTCCTGACTCGTGAGCTGGTCTACACCGGCATCACCCGCGCCAAGGCCCGCCTCGATCTCTACGGCGATCGTGCCCTGCTGGCTCAGGCGGTACGGAAAAAGACCGAGCGGTATTCGGGGTTGGCACAGAGGTTGGGGGAGTGATTGATGGCGGCGGTGAGGGGTTTTACTAGCCGATAATGCCTTGCTAATGATTGCTCGCTTTTTATTAAAGGGCATATACACACGCCAGTCAGCCATAGGAATGACGGATATCTGTGGCGACTGCGTCAGTGAATCTGGATTGGATGAGGGCATGATGGGACTGGTGCGATTGATGAATGCCACTAGGTGGGAAGAAATCCGGCTCGGTATGTATGCGCTGGGAGCTCTCTCTCCCAGGTGGCGTGTGCGGGACCTGCACAGCCGGTATCTATCTGATTGGGATGGGGAATGGTTCTATCACTTTAAAGTGGGTGGCTACGAGCATATCGAGTGGCTGGAAATAGAAACCACGTCGCCTGAGCAGACCTCAGCCGTGCAGGAGGTGTTGCTACAGGTGCGGGTGCCCGGAGAGCGGATCGGGAATGTATTTCGGGTCTACGGCTATGCTCCGCTCGGTAAACCGATGGACTACTTGGAGTTAACCAGCATTTGAACACCGATGCGGGAGCCCTGATGACTCGAGGGATATGGAAAAAGACCGAACATTATTCTAAATTGGCGGGGAGGTCGGGATAATACATAGAGCAGTAATTTTAGCCTAGTGACGGTGGCGGTATTTTCAGCCTTCAAAAAGCGGTTCAACTTCAAGGTCCCGTATATGTCTGGTATTTAAACAACCTCAGGTGAACTTTTGCGAGTAACTCAAGGAGGCCTGATTTTAAAGTAGGTGTTGCACTACAGAGTATAATCCGCCAATTACGAGTATCTTTGGAGCCTTTTGATGGGGAAATTTTTTGAACCGTACCAAGCAGAAAATTGTTGTCTGTGCGGGTCGGGTAAATCTCTCACTGGAGAGCACAAAATAAAAGCTTCTGCTTTGCGAAAAATTTTCGGGAAGGATGTTATGTTTATCGGAAAATTCGATGGCGAAAGCATTCCTCGTTTGGCACAAGGCCCGAAGTCCCGAGCCTTCCACTTCTCTGCTCGGATGTGTTCCTTGTGTAATGGAACTCGTACACAAGCTGCTGACCATGAATTCGACCGGTTTCATGCTTTGGTCTTCTCATTTTTGTCAGAGGGTCGTGATCCTTCGTTAGTATTCAGCTTGCCACAATATACCTCTGGCTCAGAGGAGTACTTCAATGTATTTAGATACTTTTCCAAACTATTATGTTGCCATGTTGCTGAATCATGTGGCCCCCGTCCATTAGAAGCTTGCGATTTCGCCATAGGGCAGTCTAGGCGAAACATTATTTTTCTAAGAATTGATGCAGACCCGACCTATGAGGCATATCGCCATAAACTCGGAGAGTATAAATTCGCAGCGCACGGAGGGCTTATTGTTCATTTCGATTCAAAAACACAAATCCCCACAAGCTTTCAAAGTTCAATAAGCCTGGGCTCAGTGCGATATATATTTTCGGTTCACTTTGACGCAAACGTCGAAATGGAGCTGCGTGCATCTCATTATGCGTTCTGGCGAAAATGCGAGGCGGCATACCAAGAAGCCTTAAAAAATCCACTATCGGATGAGTCGAGACATGGCCTGAGTATTTAACTGTTGATCATCTCGTATGTTGAGTTTCGCAGGTTCAGCACCAACCTACCGATTTTGTAGGTTGTGGCTGAGCGTAGCGAAGCCCAACGTTTACCGCGTATTTTCTTTTTTCCGCCCCCTCATCCCCAGCCCTTCTCCTCCTTTTCTAATAAACGGGAGAGGGGAGCAAATACGCTGTCCGATTACGCTTCGCTAATCGAACCTACGTAGCTGCTACCTCGATTATTTGATTCGTCCAGACAGGGGCCGCTTGGTTGCTCCTCCCCCTGCCAAGGGGGAGGCGGGGAGGGGGTTATGGCCCCATCCATCAATCGGTACGGCACATCCCGACCCTCCCCTTGCAAAGGGGAGGGGGCAAAGCAGGTGGTTCACCGGCTGCGTGGCAGAGTGGCATCACTCGAACCGTCCTCCTGCCTTCAGGGGCGCCGAGCCGCCAAAAATAACGGGGCCCGAGGTGTCCCCCGGGCCCCGCAAGCAGATGGCGTGCTTAGATGCTGGATTTGACGCTGACGAACTCGGGGTAGGCATCGATGCCGCACTCGTGGACATCTACACCCATCATCTCTTCCTCTTCGCTGACCCGCAGGCCCATGGTGGCCTTGAGCAGGCTCCAGACCACGAGGGAGACGACAAAGACCCAGCCGAAGATGGTGGCAGCACCCAGCAACTGGGCACCGAAGGTGGCGCTCGTGTTGGAGAAGGGCACCACCATCAGGCCGAACAGGCCGCAGACGCCGTGTACCGAGATGGCACCGACCGGATCATCGATCTTCAGGCGATCGAAGGCGACGATGGCGTAGACCACCAGGGCACCAGCCAGGGCGCCGATCAGGCTGGCGAACAGCGGGCTGGGGGAGGCCGGGTCGGCGGTGATGGCGACCAGACCACCGAGGGCGCCGTTGAGGATCATGGTGAGATCCGCCTTGCCCCAGGTGAGCTTGCTGACCAGCAGGGCGCCGACCACACCGGCGGCCGCGGCGGCGTTGGTGTTGACGAACACGGTGCCGATGGCGGTGGCGTCAGCGGCGCTGGAGAGCGCCAGTTGGGAGCCACCGTTGAAGCCGAACCAGCCCATCCAGAGGATCAGGGTGCCCAGGGTCGCGAGCGGCAGGTTGGAGCCGGGGATGGGGTAGATCTCCCCTTGCTTGCCATATTTGCCGCGACGGGGGCCGAGCAGCAGCACGGCGGCCAGGGCAGCGGCAGCGCCCGCCATGTGGACGATGCCGGAGCCTGCGAAGTCGGAGAAGCCCGCCTCTTTCAGGAAGCCGCCACCCCAGCTCCAGTAGCCTTCCACGGGGTAGATGAAGCCGGTCATCACCACGCAGAACAGCAGGAAGGACCAGAGCTTCATCCGCTCTGCCACCGCACCTGAGATGATGGAGGTGGCGGTGGCGACGAACACCACCTGGAAGAAGAAGTCGGAGTGCAGGGAGTGGCCCGCGTCGTCCGCCTGGCTGCCCATCAGGCTGCCAAAGCTCGGCAGCCAGCCGCCGGCGCTGTTGTCCACGTACATGATGTTGTAGCCGACCAGCAGGAACATGATGCAGGCGATGGCATAGAGCAGGATGTTCTTGGTCAGGATCTCGGTGGTGTTCTTGGCGCGGACCAGGCCGGCTTCGAGCATGGCGAACCCGGCGGCCATCCACATGACCAGCACGCCGGAGATCAGCAGGTAGAAGGTGTCGAGTGCATAGCGCAGCTCGCTGACGGATGTGATCAACTCTTCCATGTCGTATTCCTCAGTTCCAGTCGTATCAAAGGGCGTCTGCGTCGGTCTCGCCGGTGCGGATGCGCACGGCGGCCTGCAGGTCATAAACGAAGATCTTGCCGTCACCTATCTTGCCGGTGTGGGCGGCCTTGCTGATGGCTTCGATGATCTGCTCGACGTTGTCGGCCAGGGTGGCGATCTCCAGCTTTACCTTGGGCAGGAAATCCACCTGGTATTCGGCACCCCGGTACAGCTCGGTGTGCCCCTTCTGGCGGCCAAACCCCTTGACCTCGGAAACCGTCAGCCCCTCGACGCCGAGGTTGGCGATGGCTTCGCGCACGTCGTCGAGTTTGAACGGCTTGATGATGGCGGTGATTAATTTCATGCAATATCCCCAATCCTTGTGGTTCACCCAGATAAAGGCAAATATTGCGCCAGAAAAGTATTTTTCTTTTTATTCATATAGTTACTTATTAATCGCAGCCCTGGTCAGCGAGGCTTGCCCAATATGGGCAGGGCTGCGCCAAAGGTGTGCACCGCCGTGGTGCAATCTGGCCGGCAGAAGAACGGAAGGGAGCGTGACGGCGCGCAAGACTCGAAAGTGTGCGGGCTGCTACTGTTGTTCAACAAGAGGGCAACCTGGCCGATAACCCGTCATGACGGGGTGTCGAGGCCAGTCGCCCCCTTGAAGGCTCGACCGGCAGGCCCGGTTTTCCCGCCAGGTCAACAAGCGGATCCGTGGCGCCGAGTAGCAGAACAAGGAAGGTTTTCATGCTGCATGACAATGAGATGACAAGGCAACCGGCCCTCGACGAGGCCGTGATGAGCGGCATGCTGGAGGTCGTGAGCGACGGTCTCTGGGACTGGAATGCCAACACCGGCTATGTCCATCGCTATCCCGGCTGGTATCAGATGCTGGGGTATGAGCCCCACTCCCTCGACAACACCGTCTTCACCTGGGAGAACCTGATCCACCCGGACGATCTGGCGCAGGTCATGGAGAGCTTCGATGCCTGCCTGAGTGGGCGGGCGGCGGACTACCGGGCCGAATACCGCTGCCGTTGCCGTAACGGTGACTACCTCTGGGTGGCGGATTGTGGCCGCATCGTCGCACGCAACCCGGACGGCAGTGTCGCCAGGATGGTGGGGGCACACCGCAACATCCACGCCCAGCGGGAACTCTACGCCAGGCTGGAGCTGCAAAACCGCACCCTGGAGCAGCAGGTGGCGCAGCGTACCGCCGAACTGGAGCGGCTCAACCAGGCATTGCAGTTCCAGGTGGAGGAAAACCGCCGCTTGGCGGAGACGGACTCCCTGACCGGCGCGGCCAGCCGCTATCGGCTGGAGCAGGCGGTGCGGCTGGAGCATGAGCGCGCCAAGCGCTTCAAGGAGCCCTTTGCCGTGATCGCCATGGACGTGGACGACTTCAAGCAGATCAATGATCGCCATGGCCACGGGGTGGGGGACCAGACTCTGATCGATATCGTGCAGCTGACTCGGGGCTGCATCCGCGAGATCGATCTGCTGGCCCGCTGGGGGGGTGACGAGTTCATGCTGGTGCTTCCCAATACCCGGTTGCCCGACGCCCGGGTGGTGGCCGAGAAGCTGAGGCAGCGCCTGAGCCATGCCAGGGTCAAGGGGATCGAGCCCGTGACCTTGAGTTTCGGGTTGGTGGAGTCCGACCCCGACGAGCAGGTGTCCCACCTGATGGCACGGGTCGACAGGGCGCTCTACCGGGCCAAGCTGGCGGGCAAGGACCAGCTCAGCGGCTGACAAGGGCACTGGTCGGAGCCGCTACGGGGCTGTTCCCCCCCGAATACGGCTTGACCAAGGGATTTTCTTGACTCCAATTCATCCCGCTGGTTTCATGCGCGCTCTTTTCATTCTTGCGAGATGTATCTTCATGAAAAAGTCCTTGCTGATTGCCCTGACCGCCCTGCCTCTGGTTGCCCACGCCGGCCTGATGGATTCCCTGACCGACACCGTGACCAGCAGCGTCACCAGCACCGCCAAAGAGATGGCTGGCAACGCCATGGACACCGCTTCCAACGAAGCGATCAAGAAGGCCCTGGACATCAAGGAAGGCGGCTCCAACAAGCAGGCCATCAAGGACAAGCTGGGCGCCCCGGCCAGCACCAAGACCGACGCCGGTCTGGAAGTGTGGACCTATGACCTGGACGCTCTGAACAAGGCCTCCCCGCTGCTGGCCGAGACCACCAAGTCCCTGCTGAAAGACTCCGAAGTGGCCCAGAAGAACGTGGTCATCAAGTTCGAAGGCGAGACCGTGAAGACCCTGAACCTGGCCAACAAGGCCTGAGTCCTGGAAAAGTGAATGAAAAAGGGGCCCGAGGGCCCCTTTTTGCTGTCTGGTGTTCAGGCTCACACCTTGAAGCGGTGTACCAGAGCCAGCAACTGGCGGTTGGACCCCAGCAGGGTGGCGGCGCTCTGCTCCGTGTTGCCGCCGTTCTCCACCAGGAGGTTCAGCATGTCGCGAATGCTCACCATGTTGCGGTTGATCTCCTCGGTCACCCGGCTCTGCTCCTCGGCAGCGGTGGCGATCTGGCTGCTGAGATCGTGGATCTGCACCACGGCGTCGGCCATGGTGTCGAGGCCGCCGGTGACCTGCCCCGTGGTGTCGGCCGCCGCCTGGCAGCTGCGCTTGGTCTGCTCCATGGCGAGCACGGCCTCGGCGACCCCCTGGGTGAGCCGTGACAACATGCTGCCCACTTCGGCGGTGCTGTTCTGGGTGCGTGCCGCGAGGGCGCGCACCTCGTCGGCCACCACCGCGAAGCCCCGGCCCTGTTCACCGGCCCGGGCCGCCTCGATGGCGGCGTTGAGCGCCAGCAGGTTGGTCTGGGCGGCGATGCCGCCGATCACCCCGAGCACGCTGCCGATCTGCTGGGCATCTTCCTGCATCTCCAGCACCTTGGCGGCGGCGAGATCCACCTCGTCGATGAGGGCCACCACGCTGGCGGAGGCCGATCCCACCACCTTGCGGGAGCTTGCCGCCTGACCGTTGGCGGCCTCGGTGAAGCTGGCGGAGTCGTTGGCGTGGCGGGCAACGCTGTCGGCGGTGGAGCTGAGTTCGTTGAGGGCGGTGACGACCTGATCGGTTTCGCTGGCGTGTTCTCCCAGGATCCGCCTGGCCTGCCCGGTCTGCTGATCGAGCTGGGCCAGCTCGCGGGTGATGAGGTCGGTGGCGGCGGTCACCTGCACCATCATCTGTTGCAGGAAGGCGATGAAGCGGTTGACCGACAGGGCGATGTTGTCCAGCTCGTCATGCCCTTTGACCTGGATGCGGGCGGTCAGATCGGCGTCGCCGGCGCTGAGGGCGTCGATGTTGAGCTTGAGGGTCTGCAGGCGGCTGCCAAGCTGGCTGATGGCCAGCACCATGAGCACGAACAGCAGCCCCGCCAGGGGGAGCTGGATGCTCGCCAGGGTGGCGAGCACATCCCGGCTGTCCTGGGTCAGGGTGCGGGTAGGCAGGGCGGCGGCCAGCAACCAGGGGGTCCCTTCGATGGCCTCCATCAGCAGGGTCTGTTCTTCACCCTGATCCTGGAAGGTGGTGCGCAGCTGCCCCTTGCTCGCATCCTGGCCCAGCAGGCCGCTGATGGCGAGGGCGAAGGGATAGTCAGCGTGGGCGGAGAGGTTGCCGAGCACCACATCCCCGGTCAGACGGGCGTTGCGGCTCAGGATCTTGCCGTCAGCCTCGATGATCATCACCTGACCGCCGATCTCCTGCTCTTTCTTGGCCACCAGGTCGTTGAAGAAGCCCAGGGTGACGTCTATGGTCGACACCCCGTAGAGGGCGCCATCCTGGTAGATCCCCATGGCGCAGTTGGTTCTCGGCTGCTGGCTCGCGCCATCCTTGTAGGCGGCGGCCCAGGCACAGACGCCACGGGGCGCCTGCTGACCGGCCTTGTGCCAGGGCTGATCGAAATAGTTGGGCGCCTCTGCCGAGTTCCAGTAGGTGTTGGGAATGAGGGCGTTGGACGCATCCCTGTGGAAGAAGGTGCTGAACTTGGCGCGTCCCGCCTCCCGCTTGTCCGGCAGGGGCCAGATGCCGCCACCGAAGACCATGCCGTTGCCGTACTGGTCGATGAGGGCCGGGAGCTGGGCATCTATCTGCTCGCTCGGCAGTTGTGCCACCAGCTGGGTGATGCTGCGCGACTGGGTCTGCACCCCGTTGAGCTGGTCACGGATGTCGGTCGCTATCTCGCCGACCCGCAGCGCCACGTTCTCCTCCCCCGCTTTTTGCAGGGCGGGGGTGATCCAGATCTGGATGCCGATCACCGTCAGGGCGCACACCAGCGCCATGAAGCCCAGAAAAACGGCGGTATAGCGCCCCTTGATTGTGCCCAGATTCCATCCCATAACGACTCCTGTCCACTGTGTCCGGGATCGTGCCCGCGTCTGTTGTGTGAGGGGCCATTATGATTTATTTCGAAAGTAAAACGTTTGTTATCGCTCACATAACATGATGCGGCCAGGCAGGAAAAGGTGAAAAACTG
>NZ_JBFODR010000054.1:0-21686 GCF_040908425.1 Aeromonas sp. R2-1 | reverse complement strand
CGCCGGTGTCGGGGCAGGGCCCCGCCGGCGGGTCTGCTTCGGCAAACCGCTTCATTACGTCGACTTACTGGTCTGCTTCGGCAAACGGCTTCATTACTTCGATTTACTGGTTTGCTTCTGCGAACTGCTTCATCACCTCGGCGTGCTTGATCATACCGTCGGCACGCAGACCAAGGTTCTTCACGAACTCCGCCTTCTTGGCCGGATCTTCAATCTTGTCGTAGCGCTGTTGCAGATGGGCCTGGATCTGTTCCGGGGTCATGTTCTTCATGCGGGCCATCTTGTCGTGGCGGCCGCCATGATGCTTGCCGCCCATCATGCCGGTACCGTCCATGGGGCAACCGGTCGCCGTGGCCTGGGTCGGTTGCGCGGTGGAGACCGCCTCGCTGGCGGCATAGGCGCCCAGCGGCAGGCCGAGGATCAGGGTGGCGGTCAGCAGGGTCTTGGTCAGCTTTTTCATGGGTAACTCCTGTCGGATGTGTACGGGTAGAGGCTCTTTCGCCTTGGTATCCAGTAAACACCGTGGAAGTGTCTGAAATTTGCCAGTAGAAGCCTATTTTGTAGCAGAGTGTGGCACAGGGGCGTGCTGGCACACTTTGACACAACCCGCCCGGTTGATTTTCGTATAATCGCCCCAGCCCGATAACGGAGAAATGATGATGAACCAAGGCAGCCCTCATATTCTGGTGGTCGATGACCACAGCGAGATCCGCGATCTGCTCAAGCGCTTTCTGGAGCAGCATGGCATGCGCGTCAGTTGCGCCCGCGATGGTAAAGAGATGAAGCGGCTGCTGGATGAGCGGGAGTTCGACCTGCTGGTGCTGGATCTGATGATGCCGGGGGAGGATGGCCTCACCCTGTGCCGCGAGCTGAGGGTCAAATCCCGTCTGCCGATCATCATGCTGACCGCCATGGGGGAGGAGACGGACCGCATCATCGGCCTGGAGATGGGGGCGGACGACTACCTCTCCAAGCCGTTCAACCCGCGGGAGCTGCTGGCCCGCATCAAGGCGGTGATGCGCCGCACCCAGGCGGAGAGCCTGCCCGTGCCGGAGACCCTGACCCGGGATCTGCGCTTCGATCGCTGGCTGCTCGACGTCAATCGCCGCGAGCTGGTGGACGAGGAGGGGGTGGGGATGAGCCTCTCCACCGCCGAGTTCGATCTGCTCAAGGTGTTTCTGGAGCGGCCCCAGCGGGTGCTGAGCCGGGATCAGTTGCTGGATCTGGCCCGTGGCCGGGAGGCGGTGGCCTTCGATCGCGCCATCGATACCCTGGTGAGCCGACTGCGGCGCAAGCTGGAGCGGGATCCCAAGAATCCCGAGCTCATCAAGACCATCTGGGGTGGCGGTTACCTGTTCGCCGCCGACGTGACCCAGGAGTGAGGCCGACATGATCAAGCGCGTCTTCGCCAGGCTGCTGCCCAAGGGGTTGACCGGCCAGATAGTGCTGGTGGCTCTGGCGGGGCTGGTGCTGATCCAGCTGCTCAGTATCCAGATCTACCGTTCGGACAGGGAGGAGGCCCTCGGTTACGTCAACAGCCGCAACGCCATGCAGCGGATCATCTCCGTGGTGCGCCTGCTCTCCCTCTCTCCTCCTTCCCTCTATCACGAGATCCTCAAGGCAAGCCGCAGCGAGACCCTGCTGCTGCGTCTGGCCGACGAGCCGTTGCAGCCGGACAACCGCAGCCCCCGCTTCGAGAAGCTGGTGCGGGCCAAGCTCGGCTATCCATCCTCCCTGGCGGTTGAGATCAGCGCCGAGCTGAAGCAGGACATCCAGCGCAGCCGGGCCTGGCAGCACCACAACCGCATGATGAAGGATCGCAACGGCATGCCGCCGCCCCAGGACATGCGGCTCTACGGCTCCATCGAACTGCCCAACGGCGGCTGGCTCCAGTTCAGCTCCCTGGTGGACAAGGAGACGGCGAGCTGGTCCTGGCAGACGACCCTCAACCTGCTGCTGGTGGCGAGCCTGGTGATCGGCCTGATGATCTGGCTGTTCCGCCGGGCGACCCGTCCCCTCAAGCAACTGGCGGCCAACGCCGACAGGCTGGGGCGTGGTGAGGACATCGAGCCCCTGCGCGAGGAGGGGCCCACCGAGATCCGCGAGTCCATCCAGGCCTTCAACCGGATGCACACCCGGCTCGATCGCTTCGTGCAGGACAGAACCCGGATGCTGGCCGCCATCTCCCACGACCTGCGCACCCCCATCACCAGCCTGCGGCTGCGCAGCGAGTTTCTGGCGGACGGGGAGGACAAGGAGCGCTTCCAGCAGACCCTGCAGCAGATGGAGCAGATGCTGGCGGCGACCCTGAGCTTTGCCCGGGAGGAGGGGCAGCAGGAGGCGACCCGGGAGCTGGATCTGGTCAGCCTGCTGGAGAGCCTGTGTGACGACTATGCCGACATGGGCCAGCCCGTCACCTGCCTGGCCGAGGGCAAGGAGGTCTACGCCTGCCGGGCCAACACCTTGCGCCGGGTACTGCAAAACCTCATCGGCAACGCCATCAAGTACGCAGGGGGGGCCGAGGTTTCGCTGGTGCGCGGTGACGGCGAGTTGCTGATCCTGGTTCGCGATCAGGGGCCGGGGATTGCGGAGAGTCAGTTGGAGGAGGTGTTCAAGCCCTTCGTGCGCCTGGATGAAGCCCGCAACACCGAGTCTGGCAGCGTGGGACTGGGGCTCGCCATCGCCCGCACCCTGGTGCACCAGCACGGCGGTGAGCTCAGCCTCCACAATCGCCAGGAGGGGGGGCTGGAGGCGCGGATCAGCCTGCCCCTGTAAGGAACCTGACCAGGAAATGGGGCACCACCAGGGTGCTCTTTTTGCTGCCCGTGGCGAGAGGGAAGCAGGGCAACAGGTTGGCCACCCGGAAACGGGCAACAAAAAACCCGCCGAAGCGGGTTTTTTCAATTCTTGCTGAGGCCCTTGCCCAAAGAGGGGAAGGTGCTCCGGCTTGAATTACTGCGGAACGACGTTCGCAGCAGCCGGGCCTTTCTGGCCTTGCTCGATGGTGAACTCAACGCGCTGACCTTCTTCCAAGGTTTTGAAACCGTTGGACTGGATGGCGGAGAAGTGAACGAACACGTCTTTGCTGCCGTCAGCCGGGGAGATGAAACCGAAGCCTTTCTCGGCGTTGAAGAATTTTACGGTACCAGTCATTTTGGACATGATAATTTCCTTGAGTAGTGATTAGTGAAACGCCACCGGAGCGGCAATCCATGATTTTTCGTCAGAAATACGTATGGGGAGCACTAAAGAAGGAGAATTATCTGGCAAGAATTATCGGGGATAACTGCCTGCACAAATCACTGCTTTAAGATGACTGCCTAACATAATCAGGTCTGAACTACCGAACCATCGAAAACGATTAGAACACGCACACCCTGTCATGGCAATCTTTATCTTGGTATTCGTTTCAGTCAGTGATGGCTGGATAGGCGTTTTATCCGGGTGTGCATCAGCTGGCAGGGGCCTCCTGCTGCCCTTTTCAGGGGGATGACATGACGCTCTGCCAGCCCCCTTTTTTGCAGCAGCGTCATCTGCGAGCATTCATGCTGCCGTTACCGTCTGCCACGGTATTTGTTGCTGACGGAATCGGACCAGTTGAAGGTGTCGGGCAGTACTTGGGCACTGGCTCGCTCCTTGGCTTTCTCCCGCGCCAGTGCGGATGCCGCCTTGGCGGCCTGGGCGCGATCGGCGGCGATCTTCTGGCGTCCTGCCTCACGGATCTTGTTGCGCTCCCCGTTGGTCAGGGTGTGATCGGCATTGGCCTGGGCCTTTTGCACCAGCAGGGCAATCTCGGCTTTCTCGGTCTCGGTCAGATCCTTCATTTCCAGCTTCTTCATGACGCGCTCCTGCGATCGTTGAATGCCCACCCTAACACACATCCATCGGAGACAGGCTGACCATCCGTCCCCGGATGCCAAAAGTGTCGCTCGGTCGTCATTTCCGAGGGGAGCACGCGACGGGAACGCCTGGCTGACAGGCGTTCCCGGGAGGCTGGATCCCGGCGGAAGATTGGGAGTATGCTGAGGCCAGTGCGATCCCCGATCGTCACTGTTGGCGTACTGAAATCCACGATTCGGCTGACATGCTGGAACACCCGTTCCAACTGTCCAGGTAACCTTTTTGGAGTCTGATGATGAGCAACAAAGAACAGCATCACGGCAAAGATGCCAAGAAAAAACCGCAGATGTCACTGAAAGAGAAACGCGAAGCCAAACGTCAGAAAGCAGAGCTGAAAAACGGCAGCGCGATGAAGTAACGCTCCATCCACTGCGGCTCCCCGGAGCCGGTATCAAGCCAGTCCATCATGGGCTGGCTTTTTTGTCTCCGGCAGTAGAGGTGGTGCCATAGGCGGCAAAGATCCGCTCATAGCGCCCGTCCGCCTTCATCTTGGCGAGCTGTCTGTCGAACCATTGTCGGTGGCCCGCCTCGCGAAAGGCGAAGTGGTAGTGAGTCGGGGGGAAGAGGTCGTGCTGTCTGACCTTGTCCTTGGGATAGCGGTCGCCCTCCTGGTCATCCCCGAGCAACTGAGCCAGATAGTAGTAGAACACCCGCTGTTCCAGGATCACGGCATCGGTGCGCCCGAGCAGGAGCCGCTGTACCTGTCCCTCCTGCCTCGCCACCTCTTCATAACGGGGATTCTGGTCGACGATGTCGGAGAAGGTCGTTCCCAGGATCTGTCGTGCACGCTGGAAAGCACTGACTCGCAGGGTCTGCAAATCCTTCATGGTGTGGACTGCCGTCGGCGCCAGGGTAAAGACCCGGTTGTGGAAGGTGATCACCGGCTGTGAGAGGTAGGCACTTTCCAGCATGCCGGGTTTGACGTTGATGATGGCGTCCAGCTTGCCTTCCTCCAGCATCCTGAAGGTGCGCTCCAGGGGAAGATAGACGACCTGCAGCTCATGGGGGCTGCCTGCGAAGGCCTCTCGCATGAGATCGAGTTCGATGCCCCTGTCTTCGTGGCTGATGACATAGGGAGGAATGGCAAAGCTGACTCCCACCCGCAGCGGCTCCGCGGCAAGGTGGCCGCCGAACATCAACAGGGCGAGGCACAGCAGACGACTCAAGTGGTTCATGCAGGTTCCCGAAGGGAGAAATCGTCTCGATGATAGCCACAAGCCTGGACGAAGGGGACGTAAAGCGCGGGAAAGTGGCAGCAACATGGTCGTCGGGGGAGGTGAATGCGTCAGAAACAGGTAAAAAAAGGCCCTGATGAATCAGGGCCTGCCGCAGGGGATCAGAACGGAATATCGTCGTCGAAATCCATCGGCGGTTCGTTGTAGACCGGCGGGGCAGATTGTGGCTGCTGGGCCGGACGGCCGTAACCGCCTTGCGGTTGCATGTTCTGCTGCGGGGCAGCAGGACGTTGCATGTTCTGTTGCGGTGCAGCCTGTTGCGGCTGGCCCCAGTTGCCCTGGGATGACTGGCCGCCCATGCCCTGGCCACCGCCCTGCGGACGGCCACCCAGCATCTGCATCACACCGGTGAAGCTGTCGACCAGCACCTCGGTGGTGTAGCGCTCCTGGCCGCTCTGATCCTGCCATTTACGGGTCTGGAGCTTGCCTTCCACATAGACCTGGGAGCCCTTCTTCAGGTACTCGCCGGCCACTTCGGCCAGCTTGCCCATGAAGACGACACGGTGCCATTCAGTGCGCTCTTTCTGCTCACCGGTCTGCTTGTCGCGCCAAGTATCGGAGGTGGCCAGGGTGATGTTAGTCACGGCACCGCCGCTCGGCATGTAGCGCACTTCCGGGTCTTGCCCCAGGTTACCGATCAGAATGACTTTGTTGATGCCTCGACTGGCCATAATCTCTCTTCCACCCTTATGTATACCGGCCAGGCCAGATGCCTGGGCCCATTCAATAATGCGTTTGTTTGCAACGAGATGCGCGCCCTGGACGGGTGTCATCTCTCTATCAGTGTCCTGGCTGCGCCGGAGCTTGCCGGCAGAGGCGTCATGGATCGGCCGCAGCGTTTGGCCGCCATAGTACCAGTTGACGGGCATGAGCGCACATCTTCCCTGCCACTGTGGCGTCAATGGATCGCCACAGCCTGAGTAACTTACCCGAGGTAAGGTGTCACCAGCAAGGGGAGGAGGCTGGGGCAGGCTGCGTGAAGAGGGCGGAGCTGTTATGGTGCGCACCGGCACTACTTGACCCCCCAAATGGGGGGGGCGTGCTAGCCAATTGTATTGGCTGGAAAATTGCTGGGCTTCAAAGGAGCCACCGATGCGTCTAATACTTTTTTAATGCTGCAGCCAGGAGGGGGATTGGTACTCTTCCTTGCCAAAAAGCCCCGACTCGAATGTGCAAGGAAGTTCTCTTGATGACGCCCGACTCCCTCCTGGTGCTGATCACCGAAAATAACGCACAAGCCTCCCGTTTCCAGCGTCACCTCAGCGAAGAGCTTGGTCTGCCCATCTTGCTGGTGGGGGAGCTGAATGACCTGCCAGACGTTGCAGAGGGCGCCCCCAAAACCTTGCTGCTGATCGATCTGGACTACCTCAAGTCGACCCAGCAGGAGCTGTGGAGCAATGCCATCTGCCAGCGCTTTGGCGAGGCCAGTGCCGTGTTGCTCAATGCCCCGACCAGCACCAACAAAGAGCTGCTGCTGATGTGGCCCCATACCAGCGGGCTCTTCTTTCGTCAGGACACGCTGGACAGGTTGGTCTTCGGCATCCGCAAGGTGTTGCAGGGGGAGTACTGGATCCCGCGTCACCTGCTGTGCGACCTGGTGGACTACTACCGCAAGGGGAGCGGGCAACCTCAGCGTCAGCAGACGCTGCTGACCGCCCGCGAGCAGGAGATCGTGCGTCACCTGATGACGGGGGCCTCCAACACCGAGATCGCCGACAGCCTGTTCGTGAGCGAACACACCGTCAAATCCCATCTCTACAACGTCTTCAAGAAGCTGAACGTCAAGAACCGGTTGCAGGCGGTGAGCTGGGCCAAGGAGTATCTCTGAGGAAGGGGCACGGAAGGAAAGACTGTCTATTCATCCAGTAGTCTCTATGCCATACTGGCCCGCTCTGGTTCCCGTATCGAGCGCGCAACAAGATGGAAAAAATCGTGATCCGGGGTGCCCGCACCCACAACCTCAAGAACATCAACCTGATCCTGCCACGTGACAAGCTGATCGTGGTCACCGGCCTGTCCGGTTCGGGCAAATCCTCCCTGGCGTTCGATACCCTCTATGCCGAGGGGCAGCGCCGCTATGTGGAGTCGCTCTCCGCCTATGCCCGCCAGTTCCTCTCCCTGATGGAGAAGCCGGACGTGGACCACATCGAGGGGCTGTCGCCTGCCATCTCCATCGAGCAGAAGTCCACCTCCCACAACCCGCGCTCGACCGTCGGCACCATCACCGAGATTTACGACTACCTGCGGCTGCTGTTCGCCCGGGTCGGCGAGCCACGCTGCCCGACCCACGCGATTCCGCTCGCGGCCCAGACCATCAGCCAGATGGTGGATCAGGTGCTGGCCCAGCCCGAAGGCGCCAAGCTGATGCTGCTGGCCCCCGTGGTGCGCAACCGCAAGGGGGAGCACACCAAGCTGCTGGAGAACCTGGCGGCCCAGGGTTACATCCGCGCCCGCATCGACGGCGAAGTGTGCGATCTGTCGGATCCTCCCGCCCTGGAGCTGCACAAGAAGCACACCATCGAGGTGGTGGTGGATCGCTTCAAGGTGCGCGATGACCTGGCCCTGCGCTTGGCCGAATCGTTCGAAACGGCGCTGACTCTCTCCGGCGGCATCGTGCTGGTGGTGCCGATGGACGGGGAGGAGGGGGTTGCCCCCATGACCTTCTCCGCCAACTTCGCCTGCCCCGAGTGCGGTTACTCCATGTCGGAGCTGGAGCCCCGGATCTTCTCCTTCAACAACCCGGCGGGGGCCTGCCCCACCTGTGACGGTCTCGGGGTGCAGCAGTATTTCGATCCCGCCAAGCTCATCCATGATCCGGGCCAGAGCCTGGCCGGCGGCGCCATCCGTGGTTGGGACAAGCGCAGCTTCTACTACTTCCAGATGCTCAAATCCCTGGCCGATCACTACAAGTTCGACCTGGAGACCCCCTGGGAGGATCTGCCGCTCAAGACCCAGGAGGTGATCCTGCGCGGCTCCGGGCGCACCGAGATCGAGTTCCGCTACATGAATGACCGCGGCGACGTGGTGGTGCGCAAGCACCCGTTCGAGGGGATCCTGCACAACATGGAGCGCCGCTACCGGGAGACCGAATCCAACGCGGTGCGGGAAGAGCTGGCCAAATACATCGCCAACAAGTCCTGTACCAGTTGCGGTGGCAGCCGACTGCGGGAAGAAGCCCGCCACGTCTTCGTGGACAATCGCAACCTGCCCGCCATCGCCGAGCAGTCCATCGGCGATGCCCTGGCCTTCTTCGAAGGGTTGAACCTGTCCGGTCAGCGTGCCCAGATAGCGGACAAGATCCTCAAGGAGATCGTCGAGCGGCTCGGCTTCCTGGTGAACGTCGGCCTCAACTATCTGAGCCTGTCGCGCAGCGCCGAGACCCTCTCCGGTGGCGAGGCGCAGCGCATCCGGTTGGCGAGCCAGATCGGTGCCGGCCTGGTGGGGGTCATGTACGTGCTGGATGAACCCTCCATCGGCCTGCACCAGAGAGACAACGAGCGACTGCTCAAGACCCTGACTCACCTGCGTGATCTCGGCAACACCGTGATCGTGGTGGAGCACGATGAGGATGCCATTCGCCTCGCCGACCATGTGCTCGACATTGGCCCGGGGGCCGGGGTGCACGGCGGGGCCATCGTCGCCCAGGGGACGCCGGAGGAGATCATCGCGAACCCCGAGTCCCTGACCGGTGACTACCTCTCCGGGCGCAAGCAGATCGCCATCCCGGCCGAGCGCACCCCGCTCACCGGCAAGTGGCTGAAATTGAAAGGGGCTAGCGGCAACAACCTGCGCAACGTCAACCTGGATCTGCCCATCGGAGTGATGACCTGCGTCACCGGCGTCTCCGGTTCCGGCAAGTCGACCCTGATCAACGACACCCTGTTCCGCATCGCCCACCGCGAGCTGAACAAGGCCACCGAGTCCACGCCTGCGCCCTATCGCAGCGTCGAGGGGCTGGAGCATCTGGACAAGGTGGTGGATATCGACCAGAGCCCCATCGGCCGCACCCCGCGCTCCAACCCGGCCACCTACACCGGCCTGTTCACCCCGATCCGCGAGCTGCTCTCCGGCACCCAGGAGGCGCGTTCCCGTGGCTACCAGCCGGGCCGCTTCTCCTTCAACGTGAAGGGGGGACGCTGCGAGGCGTGCCAAGGGGACGGGGTCATCAAGGTGGAGATGCACTTCCTGCCGGACGTCTACGTGCCGTGCGACGTCTGCAAGGGCAAGCGCTACAACCGCGAGACCCTTGAGGTGAAGTACAAGGGCAAGAACATCCACGAAATCCTCGAGATGACGGTGGAAGATGCCCGTGCCTTCTTCGATCCGGTGCCGGCGGTGGCGCGCAAGCTGCAGACCCTGATGGACGTGGGCCTCTCCTACATCCGGCTCGGTCAGTCCGCCACCACGCTCTCTGGCGGCGAGGCGCAGCGGGTCAAGCTGGCGCGGGAGCTCTCCAAGCGGGACACCGGCCAGACCCTCTACATCCTGGACGAACCGACCACCGGGCTGCACTTCCACGATATCCAGCAGTTGCTCAAGGTACTGCACCAGCTGCGGGATCGGGGCAACACCATCGTCATCATCGAGCACAACCTGGACGTCATCAAAACCGCCGACTGGATCGTCGATCTGGGCCCGGAAGGGGGTGCTGGTGGTGGCAGTATTCTGGTGACGGGTACGCCTGAGGAGATGAGCCGTTGCAAGGAGTCCCACACGGCGCGCTTCCTCGCTCCTCTACTGGAGAAATAAGCGTCACTCGAGAAAAAGGGGCCAAGGCCCCTTTTTTGTTGGCCGGTGGGCGAGGTGCGCCGGTCTGGCGCCCGGCCAGGGATGAGAGGGAGAAAAGAGGGACTCGTCCGGCAGACTCAGTGTGTCAGCATCAGGAAGGCGAGGGCGAACAGGAAACCCAGCAGAATGAAGAGGAAGGAACCTATCCCCCAGATGGCGGCAAGGATGCCGAGAATTTTGTCTTTGCGTGTCTGTGGTTTCATAAAATTCAAATTACAGCATGGTTACATCGCATTAATAAAATACGCCCCGGGGCATAATTAAACAACAATTGAAAGGTGATATGAAGATGTTTAAGGTGTATTTAATTGGTATTTTACATTTCATGCTGATGCAGTAATTTAAGGCATCATCATGTATTTGAATGACTTTTTATTTTCATCTGCGGTTTGATTGCCCAATCAAAGCTGCCGTGTACATCTATCTATTTCTTGATAACTATTGAGCTAAATCAATAACCGGCCATTCACATCCTTTTATAGTTTTCGGGCTTGCAACATAGAAAGAAAACAAAAAAGGAATAATGTGATGAAAAAGATCCTTCCTCTGTTAATCGCAGCCGCTTTTGCTTCCCCCGTCGCCATGGCACATCAGGCCGGTGACATCCTGGTCCGTGGTGGCCTGGCGTTCGTCTCTCCCCAGACCAGCAGTGACAACGTGCTGGGGACAGGCGAGCTGGAGATCGACAGCAACATGCAGCTTGGCCTGACCCTCTCCTACATGTTGACGGACAACTGGGGTGTCGAGCTGCTGGCCGCGACCCCCTTCTCCCACTCGGTGTCGACTGCCGGCCTGGGTGAGGTCGCCAAGGTCAAACACCTGCCGCCGACCCTGATGGCGCAGTACTACTTCGGTGATGCCAACAGCAAGGTGCGCCCCTATGTGGGGGCCGGTATCAACTACACCACCTTCTTCGACGAGGAAGGGCGCGGTGCCCTGGCCGGGACGGATGTGAGCGTGGACTCCTCCTGGGGGATGGCGGGTCAGGTGGGCCTGGACATGGCGATCAATGACCGCTGGTTCGTCAACGCCTCCGCCTGGCTCATCGACATCGATACCGATGTACACACCGCCGTGGGCACCATCAACACCTCCATCGATCCGGTGGCCTTCATGTTCGGCGTCGGCTACCGCTTCTGATGACAAACGTGGCCGATGCACGGCCATGACAACCAAGCATGTCTCTTTGGCCCGGCTCTGTTCGGGCCCTTTTCTGCCTGCCATGTCACGCCAACTGTGATCTGGCCCGCCATCGCGTCACGAACCGCTATTCCATTGCACCCCGCTGCCGATAACCTCGGCATTCACCCCTTTCCCCAACGAGTGAGGATGCCTCCATGGGTTTATCTATTGTGCAGCGGATCATCGCCGGCTTCGTGCTGATGCTGTTGTTGCTGGTTCTGCTCGGCTTCATCAGTATCTTGAAGATCCGGGGGATCAACGAGGGGCTCTCCCAGGTTTCTGATCGTGCCACCCCCCTGGTGATCGCGGTCGCCGGGCTCAAGGGCGCACTGCAGGACAGCAACCGCTGGGTGCTCACCTACAGAACCAGCGAGGAGGCGGCCCAGTTGCCGCAACTGGCCAGCCAGTTCAAGGCGCAGCAGGAGCGTTTCCTGGCCCAGAGCAAGGAGATGGCCCGGTTTGACGGGGTGGCCGAGGCGAGCGAGCGGTTCCGCCAGGTCGACGGGGCGACCCGCGAGTTCTACGGGTTGGCGGATCAGGTGCTGACCCAGCACGGTCAGTGGGTGGCCGCACTCGATCGGCGCCATGAACTGGAGCTGGCGTTCATCCGGCTGGAAGATACCTACCAGTGGGCCGCCGATCTGTTGCTGCAGCAGACCGCGAGCAAACGCTCCATGCGCAACAAGGCCGAACTCATCACCTCCGGCATTGCCCGGGATCTGAAAAACATCCGCCGGGCCGATGCCAAGACCGATCTCAATGAATTGGAGAAGGTGCTCGGCAAGGATATCGAGATGGCACGCAAACGGCTCGAACGGGTTCAGGTGCCCGATGACGTGAGGCAGCGTTTCATCGTCAACCTCGATCGGATGCAGGAGCTGGCCCTTGGCCCGAAAGGGTTGCTGGCGACGATGCGCAATGGCCAGCAACTGGCGGCCTCACTGCAGTCCCTGAACCAGCAGCTCGACACCAGTCTGGTCAACAGCCTGGCGCTGCTGGACGAGATGGCCAAATCGGCGGGCAGCATTGCCAGCGCGAGCCGGGTCGGGGCGGATGACGCCGTCAGCAGCGCCAGCGCCTGGATCCTGATCGTGTCTGCCATCTCCGCGGCCGCCGCGCTCCTCATCGGTTACACCACGGCCCGCAGCATCCAGCGTCCGCTGCAACTCATCGATCGGGAGCTGGATCGCATGGCCACGGGTGACATGACCCGGCGCATCGACTACCAGAGCCGCTGCGAGTTTGGCAGCCTGACCCGCTCCATCAATACCCTGGCAGACAAGACTGGCGAACTGCTCGCCCAGATCAATGCCGGCTCGCGCCATCTGGTGGACGAGGCGAGCCGCGCCGCCGAGATAAGCGAGCGGGCCATGTCACGGGTGCAGGATCAGAAGAGCCAGACCGATCAGGTGGCCGCCGCCATCACCGAGTTGGAGGTGAGTGCCACCGAGGTGGCGCGCTCTACCGACGGCACCAAGCGCGAGGTGGACCTGGCGGACGAAGAGGCCCGCGCCGGACGCAAACAGGTGGCGACTACGCGCCAGATCACCGAACAACTGGCGGGAGCCATGGAAGAGGCGGTCGGCATCACCCACAAGCTGGGGGAATTCAGCGACAACATCGGCAGCATCCTCGACGTGATCCGCAGCATCGCCGAGCAGACCAACCTGCTGGCGCTGAACGCGGCCATCGAGGCGGCCCGGGCGGGGGACGCCGGTCGCGGCTTCGCGGTGGTGGCGGACGAGGTGCGGGCACTGGCGAACCGGACCCAGACCTCGACCGAGGAGATCCAGGCCATGATCGAGAACCTGCAAAGTTCCAGCAAGCACGTGGTGGCCGTGATGGCACGCAGCCAGGAGCAGACCCAGGATTGCGTGGCCCAGACCCGGGTGATGGACGAGGCGTTGCAATCCATTGCCGAGCGGATGAGTGCCATCAAGGCGATGGCGGATCAGGTGGCTCATGCCGCCCAGGAACAGATCTCCGTGAGTCAGGGGGTTGCCCGTCATGTCGCCGGCATTGCGGATGTGGCTTACGAGACCGAGCGGGAGGCACGGGAATCGGCCAGCAGCAGTGAGGTGCTGGCGGATCTGGTCGCCAAGCAGCAGCAATTGATCGCCCATTTCAAGGTGTAGGAGGACTTATGGCTAACAAGTGGATCGGGGCCCTGAGTCTCCTGTTGTGTGGCCAGCTGATGGCCAGCGAGCTGGTGATAGAGAGCTGGCGCATAGATGACAAGGCCTTGTGGGAACAGAAGATCATTCCTGCTTTCGAGGCCGCCCACCCGGGTATTCAGGTGAAATTCAACGGGGTGCAGAACGTCGAGTACATGCCGACCCTCTGGGCCAGCCTCAAGGCGAGCAAGGCGGGGGATCTCATCACCTGCCGCCCGTTTGACGACTCCCTGGCCCTGTTCAAGGCGGGCCATCTGGTGGAGCTGAGCGAGATGGCGGGGATGGAGAACTTCCCGAGCTTTGCCCAATCCCCCTGGCAGACCGACAGCGGCGCCCAGACTTTCTGCGTACCCATGGCATCGGTGATTCACGGCTTCTTCTACAACAAGAAGATATTCAGTGAGCTGGGGCTGACGGTACCCCAGACCCGCGAGGCATTCTTCGCGGCCCTGGACAAGGTGAAGGCGGATGGTCGCTATGTTCCCCTCGCCGTGAGCGGCTCGGAGAGCTGGGTTGCCTCCGAGCTCGGTTTCCAGAACATAGGCCCCAACTACTGGAAGGGGGAGGATGGTCGATTGGCGCTGATCGGGGGCCAGGAGCGCTTCAACAACCCGCAATACGTCAAGGTGTTCGAGGAGCTGGCCCGCTGGCGTGACTACCTGGGGGAGGGGGGTGAGAGCCGCGACTACGCCACCACCAACGAGCTGTTCACCTCGGGCAAGGCTGCCTTCTATGCGGCGGGATCCTGGGAGATCGCCCCCTTCACCGGCAAGGTGGACTTCGGTGTCATGCGCCCGCCCGTGGCAAAGCAGGGGGATGGCTGTTTCTTCACCGATCACACCGACATCGGTATGGGGATGAATCCGGCCAGCAAGAACAAGGAGGCCGCCATGACCTTCCTGCAGTGGCTGACCACTCCCCAGTTTGCCGAGCTCTATACCAACTCGCTGCCCGGCTTCTTCTCGCTCTCCAACCACTTCTTTGAAGCCACCAATCCGGCGGCCAGAGAGATGATGGAGTGGCGGGATCAGTGCGATTCCACCATCCGGGTTGCCACCCAGATCCTCTCCCGCGGCACTCCCAAGCTCGGGGATGAACTGGCCGAGGTGAGCCAGCAGGTATTGCTGGGAACCGTGGCACCCAAGGCGGCGGCCGATCGCCTGGAACAGGGGTTGAAAGGGTGGTATGCCCCCCATCAGGGCAACCAGGGCAAGGGACAGGAGTGTCAGTGTGAGGCGAGCGTGCCTGCCGTCCCTGTGTCGGGTGCCATCGGGACCGAGCCTGCTGCACCTGTGGTGCCGGATGGACAAGCGCCTTCCGGAGCAAGCGCGACCCAGCTTCCGTCAGCACCGGTGTCCGGAGCCGTCGCTCCAGCGCCTTCTGCCGAAGTGGAGGAGGCGCTCGCCAGCGAACTGGAGGGGACACAGCCCTGATGGTTCACCATGAAGAACGGGAGGCCTTGGCCTCCCGTTTTGCATCTGCGTGATGACCTGTCATTCCCGTGGCCAGCGGCACAGGCTGCCGATACGGGCCACCGGCACGAAACCCAGAGTGCGATAGACCCGCTGGGCGTGATAGTGCTCGTCTGCCACTATGATGAGCGAACTGGCCCGTGCCAGTCCCTGGCGTCCGACCTGGCTCAGCAACAGACGACAGAGCCCCCGGTTTCTCCACTCTGCGTGCGTGCGCACCAGTTGAAAGCGTCCTTGGGTGCCGGTGAAGAAGAGTCCGCAGCTGGCAACCAGTTGATCCTGGTGCCATAACCCCCACCACTGTCCGAGCCCGTCATCGATCATGGCCTGATAGAGCTGGCGGCGTGACAAGAGATAGGGAAGATAGCGCTCCTCCGAATGGGCGGGATCCCGCTCTGCCAGTTCGAAGGCGAGCCACTGATCCCAGTCCGCCGCGGTGAACGGGCGAGCCGGGGCCAGGTCGCTGCCGGTGGGGGCTTGCCATTCCATTGCACTCAGCGCCAGTACCACGCACTCCATGTATTGGTATCCCGCCGCCACGAACCCGGCGACCCGGCTGTTCTGGCCTGCGGCGAGGGGCCACTGGAAGGTACGGTGGCGGATACGGGGATCCCAGCCAATCAGCCTGTCGAAACTGGCCTCGAGCCAGCCCTTGTCACGATCGCTTGGGGGGGTGGGCAGCAACAGGTAGTTGCCGAAGTAGTAGTCTGGAGAGCCCGGGGTGCGCACGGTCCAGAACGCATCATGATCCGTCACCTCGCCCTGATAGCGATCGAACAGCAGATCGGTGGCAAAACCGGGGTGATCTTCCATGATGGGGCTCCTGCAAACGCTTGAATTGCTTATCGGCAGGCGGGGAAAGAAGTTAAAAAAAGGCCGGGAAACCCGGCCAAACAATCACACGCAGATTCAGAACGTCCAGGACGATCCGCCCGCATCATAGCGTGCCTGACAGCATTTTGGGATGGGGTCGCTCATTACTTAGGTTGAATTGCAAAATAAAAAAATCGGCAATCCCCCTTGTCGCTGACAAATCGGTATTGACTTTGATCCGTTTTCTCATAAAGATAGAAAGACGTTTAGACGTCCAAACATCCGTTTTGGCGTGAAGGAATGGGTTGCAGGACAGGGAGAGAGCAGATGGGATTTCACAGCGCGCGTCAGGTTGAGGCACTCAACCAGAGTTTGGCGGATCTGGGTGGCGACATATCGGTCAGTTTCGAGTTTTTCCCGCCCAACAGCGAAGGGATGGAGAACACCCTCTGGCAGTCCATCGAGCGCCTGCAGGTGCTGGAGCCCAAATTCGTCTCTGTGACCTATGGCGCCAACTCGGGCACCCGGGACCGCACTCACAAGGTGATCAAGGACATCAAGGAGCGTACCGGCCTCATCGCCGCCCCGCACCTGACCTGTATCGACGCCAGCCGTGACGAGCTACGCACCATTGCCCGTGACTACTGGAACAGCGGTATTCGCCATATCGTGGCCCTGCGCGGAGACTTGCCTCCCGGTCTCGACAAGCCTGACATGTATGCCACCGACCTGGTCGCCCTGCTCAAATCCGAAGCCGATTTCGATATCTCGGTCGCCGCCTATCCGGAAGGCCACCCCGAGGCTCGCAGTGCGCAATCCGACTTGCTGAACCTCAAGCGCAAGATAGATGCCGGTGCCAACCGGGCCATTACCCAGTTCTTCTTCGATGTGGAGACCTATCTGCGTTTTCGGGATCGCTGCGCCGCCATCGGTATCGATGCGGAGATCGTGCCGGGGATACTGCCGGTCTCCAACTACCAGACCCTGGCCAAGTTTGCTGGTTTCACCAATGTGAAAATCCCGCGCTGGATGCACCAGCGATTCGAAGGGCTGGAAAACGATCAGATGACGCGCAACATGGTGGGAGCCAGCATTGCCATCGACCAGGTGCGTGTGCTGAGTCAGGAAGGGGTGAAGGATTTCCACTTCTATACCCTGAACCGCTCAGAGCTGACCTACGCCATCTGTCACACACTGGGTGTGAGGCCGAAAGGTCAGGCCTGATCCGCGGCTCTGATACAGAAAAGCCAATGAGTCTTCTCATTGGCTTTTTGTTTTGGGCGACAGTCAGGGCCGGGTTGGCTGGATCTCCCTGGGCTCGAGATCGATGACTGCATTGCCGGCGGCACCGGGATACTGGTGATAGCTCTGGTCCTGCTCCAGGGTATAGAAGGTGTCGAGGTAGTCGTCGTTGTTGGTCATCCAGGAGTCCGGGAGTGCCTTGACGATACGACCGCCGAGGTCGAGGAAGGGCAGGGCCTCGGGTACGCCGCCCGCAGTGAAGCCGAGTTTGAGTGCGTCAATCAGGAGGGCGCTCAGCTCCTTGTAATTGACGTTGTCATCCTGCTCCATCATGACCACGTCGACGGCTCCCCAGCGGTAGCGATCCCAATAGACCAGGATCTGGTTGGGGGTGTAGTCGGTGTTGTCGTAGTCGAGATAGGGCATGTCGACGATATCCACCACGGGTTCGTCCCTGCCAGGATTGACCCCGGCCACGACGGCATAGACCTCGGCGGCGCCCAGCAGCCAGGGCTCCTGATCATCGTTGAGCCTGATCTTCTTGAGAATGCTGGTCTTGAGGGGCGTGGTGTTGCTGGTGGCACGGGGCGTCACCTGCATGTCGGCGGCAGCCAGCGCCTTTCGCATCACCTTCAGGCCGGCATTCTTGGCTTTGACCGGATCGGCCTCCACCACCAGTACCGGCCGCGCCGGCGGCTGGTTCACATCGAGATAGATCGGGTTGCCGGCGCTGTCGAACGCCTCGATGGCGCTCCAGCTCTTTTCGTCACCACTTGGTATGTAGGCAACCAGTGGCTCCACCCCTTGTTGCAGTGCATCCGCCTGATCCGGATTGGCCAGCCGCAGTTGCATCAGCTCCCTGACCTCGCCATCCAGCCCTTGCCGACTGATGGCCGCCTGGTTGGCACCCCGAGCCTGACGCTTCAGGCGGGGGCTGGCCTTTTGCAGCAGGTTGGGCAGCGGGCTCTGGTATTCCTGACTGTTCAGGAGTGGCAGCAGGTTCTTCTGCTGCAGCGCGAGCTGGCGTGCCAGCTCCCGATCGGTGTCGGCAGCCTGGGCCGTGGTGGCGCCCAGCAGTGCCAATAACAAAATGACAGCCTGATTCCTCATCTTCGTTCTCCAGTATTGAGTCTGACCACGGCGCTTGTCGGGAAGGATCTGCGCCGTTTTGTCACTAGAAAGGAATAAGGTTCATATGTGAACGCTCTTCTCAGGATTATGTGCTGCGTCTCACTGGGGTCTCCCCAGATGGTCAGGTCAGGCGCGGAGCCGGTTGACTTGATGCAATGTCACTCCGATCAGCAATCCCCAGCAGGCAGACCCGACCCCGAGCAGGGTGATCCCCGAGGCAGTCACAAGGAAAGTCAGTAGCGCGGCTTCCCGCTCCTCGTCCTGCTGCAAGGCGCTGTGCAAGCTGCTGCCTATGGTGCCGAGCAGCGCCAGCCCGGCCACGCAGGTGACCAGCACCGCAGGGAATGCGCTGAACAGGGCAACCACGGTGGCACCGAAACAGCCTGTGAGCAGGTAGAAACATCCAGCCCACACGGCAGCAGGCCAGCGTCGAGTGACATCGTGATCCACTTCCTTGCCCATGCAGATGGCGGCAGTGATGGCGGCCAGGTTGAAGGCATAGCCGCCAAACGGTGCCAGCAGCACGCCGATGAATCCGGTCCAGCCAATCAGGGAAGAAGTGGCCGGTTGATAGCCGTGGGCGCGCAGGATGGCAATGCCCGGCATGTTTTGCGAGGTCATGGTAACGAGAAAGAGCGGGAGTGCGATGCCGAGCAGGGCGTCGATGGAAAAGGCTGGCGAGATCCAGACCGGAGTGGAAAGTTGCCAGTGAACCTCGTTGAGTTGCAGCTCGCCCCTCAGGGTGCAGAGCAGCATGCCGGCCGCCAGGACCAGCATCATGGTGTAGCGGGGCCAGAGGTGGCGACCCAGCAAGAAAGCCAGTAGCAAGGTGCCAAGCAGCAGAGGATCTTGTGGTGCCACCTTGAAGAGATCCAGCCCGAACCTGAGCAAGACTCCGGCCAGCATGGCGGCCGCCAGGGGGGCGGGAATGTGACGCATCAGCCTGTCGAACCAGCCGCTGATACCGCAGAGGGTGATCAGCAGTGAAGAGATGATGAAGGCGCCGATGGCTTCAGCCAGACTGAAGTTCCCCAGGCTGGTGATGAGCAGGGCGGCACCCGGGGTAGACCAGGCCGTCAAGACAGGCATCCGGTAATAGAGGGAGAGGCCGATGCAGCTGACCCCCATGCCGATACCCAGTGTCCATAACCAGGAAGAGACCTGGGCTGCATCGGCACCGGCGGCCGTGGCGGCCTGGATGATCAAGACGACAGAACTCGTGTAACCCACCAATACGGCGATGAGTCCCGCGACCATGTGGGGGAGGGCTAGGGGCATGGGAAACTTCCTTGTGGATGCTGATAGCTTGTGCGCTATTGCGTACAATGTGGATTCGACTATAACGCTGTGCGTTATGGCGCACAATATGGCTCGAAGAAATCGGAGAACAGATGCAGGAGATGAGTCGCTATCTGGCCCAGCGATTGAAAGGGCTGCGCACTGAAAGAGGATGGAGCCTGGATATGGCCGCCCGTGAAACGGGGGTGAGCAAGGCAATGCTGGGACAGATCGAGCGAGGTGAATCCAGTCCGACGGTGGCAACATTGTGGAAGATTGCCACCGGTTTTCGGGTCTCTTTCTCCAGTTTCATTGAGCCGACACCAGAGGCGCAGGGAGAGACGGTATACCGTATTGCCGATGATATTCGACAGCAGCCGGCGGGAGAGGGGATGCAGGTTGCCCCGCTTTTCCCCTATGAGGCCCGCTTTGGTTTCGAGTTGTTCGAACTGACCCTGCTACCTGGCTACCAGCGGGAGTCAGAACCCCATGAACCCGGGGTGACCGAACATGTCATCGTCATCAGCGGTGTGATGGAGGTGCTGGTGGACGGGGCGTGGCGTTCCCTCGATCAGGGTGAGGCCGTCCGGTTTGCAGCGGACCGTCCCCATGGCTACCGCAATCTGGGAATCGCTCCCGCCATCTTCCACAATCTGATCCACTATCCGGCCATGGCCGCGCGATGACTAGCCGGGGCGGCCATCCGGCCTGGGACTGGTCAGTATGGGGGTATAGACCCAGACAAAGAGACCGTAGGCGGCAATCCAGCTCCATCCGCTGAGGTTCCATCCCTCGAGGGTGAGGTTTGGCCAAAAGAGTGGGAGCAAGACCCGCAACAGTGCGGACAGGATCACCAGTGCAAATGCCGCTGTGATCCTGTGCCCTATCTGCAGGGCTCTGCCACTGTGTCCGAGGGATACACGGGCTATCATCCCGAGGATCATGGCCCCCATGCTGCCCGCGCTGAACAGATGGCTGGTCAGTGACAAGGTGATGGGCCAGCCAGCCGTGCGTGCCGCCAGGGCGGTTAGCCCCAGGGGGATAAAGAGGTAGGCCAGGTGAAGCGACCACAGCAGGGGGTGGGCCACCGTGGTTCCGGGTCGCCAGCGCAGCTGCCTGTAGAGGTGAGCCCCTGCCGCCACTATATATAGAGGGAACATCTGGATGCCGAGGACCCACTGGGTCGGGAGCACCAACCAGAGCAGCAGGATGAGCCACAGAGACGCGAGGGCAATGCGCTCCAGCCACGGCAGTGGGAGTGCTTTTTCCGCCCCAGTGGCTCTGGCGGTAAAGAAGGGAATGACACGTCCTCCCATGACGGCAATCAGGGTCGTGAAGAGGAGCACGGTTGCAAGCAGGATATGTTCCACCAATGGCCATTCGGCATGCCACCGCCAGCAAGCGGTATTGAGCAGGGTCAACACGAGAAGCAGGGGAACAAAAAAGAGATTGCGCCACTGGCGCGTTACTATGATGGGTCTGGCGAGAAACCACGTACAGAGGGGCAACCAGGCCAGGTCCATGACCATCAGAGTGACATTGCTTTCTCCAAACCAGGGGAGCAGGCCTCTCGGGGTGGCCCACAATCCCACGACCAGTGCCAGCGGCCAACCGCGTACACCAGGGTGAGCGGTCCAGTTCTGGACGGCGGTAAGCAGAAAACCCGCCACTATGGCGGCACCAAAGCCGAACAGCATTTCATGTGCATGCCACCAGATGGGGTTGGCAATCCCGGGCAGAGCGAACCAACCGTTGAGCTGCCCCAGCCAGCCCAGCATCGCCAAAGCCGAGAACAAGGCGCCGAACAGGAAGAAAGGCCGAAACCCGAGGCGGAACAGAGGAACGATTCTCTCCTCTTTGCGGCTATCCAGGATCTGGTGCATGAATGAAACCTTAATTGGACATTTGAAAAGTCAATTATAAAGTGGCTTTTCAAATGTTCAATTTAAATCCAATGACAGCCCGAAATGGTGGTGATGCGAACGAAATAGAACCGCTTTGCTGTATATCTGAGCGAACGGTTCTTTTCGGTGAAAAAGCCCTTGTCATCACGGCGCGGCTCCCTATAATGCGCCCCTACCAGCACGGCGGACTACGCCAACCTGATAAGTTCGCTTCCTTGTGAAGCCAGCGCCGAAAGAAAAGCGAAAACAACCGCTTGACTTTCGAAGTGAGAAGCGTAAGATGCGCCTCCTCAACGCGATAAGCGTGACGCTCTTTAACAATTTGAATCAAGCAATCTGTGTGGGCACTCACAGCATCGAGCATCAAAAACAATTTTTGATTTTCAATGTCTGATGAAGTGACCAAAGCAACGAAAGTTGCAGCAGTTAATTCAGCAATTCATTGAGCCGCTTTGCTTAAGCGATTAAGCAGGCAACCAAACTTAAATTGAAGAGTTTGATCATGGCTCAGATTGAACGCTGGCGGCAGGCCTAACACATGCAAGTCGAGCGGCAGCGGGAAAGTAG
>NZ_JBFODR010000053.1:0-246030 GCF_040908425.1 Aeromonas sp. R2-1 | reverse complement strand
TGAATCGCCCCTACTTTCCTAGACACCTCAAGAGCCTCAAACTGAGGTCAATCAGGAGGTGTTATGAGCAAGCAGCAACGTTACACGGAAGAATTCAAACTGGCCGCCGTCAAGCAGGTGACTGAGCGCCATTACCCAGTGGCAGAGGTCGCTGAGCGACTTGGTGTTTCCAGCCACAGTCTTTACGCCTGGATCAGGCGCTACAGCCAGCCCGCCGTGCAGCAACAGCATGACTCCAGCCAGCAAGCCGAAATTCGGCGCCTCAAGGCTGAACTGCGCCGCGTCACCGATGAGCGAGATATCTTAAAAAAGGCCGCCGCGTACTTTGCCAAGCTGTCAGGGTAAGGTACGCCTTCATCCGGGTGCACGCGTCCACACATCCCATCCGCCGACTGTGTCGGATGATGAATGTCCACCCGAGCGGTTATTACGCCTGGCAGCACCAGCCTTTATCTGCCCGCGCACTTGAAGACCAACGCCTCCTGGGCCAGATCAAGCAATGTTGGCTAGAAAGCGGGGGCGTCTATGGCTATCGCAAGATCCGGGATGACCTGCGAGAGATGGGCGAGACCTGTGGGAAACACCGGGTGGCGCGATTAATGCGTCATGAAGGTTTGCGTTCACAAACCGGTTATCGTCGCCGTCCCGGTCATTATGGTGGCCGGCCAACGGTGGTTGCACCGAATCATCTTGAACGCCAGTTCGATGTGACTGAGCCAAATAAGGTCTGGGTAACGGACATCACTTATATTCGAACCCATGAAGGCTGGCTCTATCTGGCCGCGGTATTGGATTTGTTTTCACGACAAGTCATTGGTTGGTCAATGGGGCCACGGATCGACCGAGAGTTGGCCATCAGCGCGTTACTGATGGCAGTGTGGCGACGGCGACCCGAGCAGGAAGTGCTGGTTCATTCTGACCAAGGGAGCCAGTTTAGCAGCTATGACTGGCAGGATTTTTTGCGGGAGCACCGGCTCAAGGCCAGCATGAGCAGACGTGGCAATTGCCATGATAACGCGGTGGCGGAGAGTTTCTTCCAACTCCTCAAACGCGAGCGGATCCGACG
Organism: Aeromonas sp. R2-1; assembly: GCF_040908425.1. Taxonomy (NCBI): domain Bacteria; kingdom Pseudomonadati; phylum Pseudomonadota; class Gammaproteobacteria; order Aeromonadales; family Aeromonadaceae; genus Aeromonas; species Aeromonas sp. R2-1. The sequence continues at coordinate 244,964 of NZ_JBFODR010000053.1, read as the reverse complement.
TAAAACCTATGCAGATCGGGAGGAGGCCCGGCAGGATGTGTTCGATTACATTGAAATGTTTTACAACCCCAAGCGTCGGCACAGTTTCAACAATGGGCTATCGCCAGTAGAGTGTGAAAAGCAATATTTCGAACGGCTCAAAAGTGTCTAGAGAAGCCGGGGCGATTCAAAGCGGCTTGGCAATGGATCCTGATAGAAATCAATCATTCCTTTGCCGATAATCCGGGGTCATAATATCGCAAACTGCACTTTCTCTGTAGCAAGGCCTGAGTAATGAAGTTATTTGTTAGAGATTTGACTGTGATCGATTCCAGCTATTTATGCGAGCGCCGCGGCATGGTGGGCGAGAGCTGGCTGGTGGACATCGAGATGAGTGGCGAGCTCAACGAGATGAGCATGTTGCTGGACTTCGGTCGGGTGAAGAAGCTCATCAAGTCGATCATCGATGAAGAGGTGGATCACAAGCTGCTGGTGCCGACGGAATGTCCCCTGGTCCATGTCCACGCGCTGGACAACGACGAGAGCACCGTGGATCTGCTGCGTCCGGGTCGCGCCATTCACCTGCGTTGCCCGGCCCAGGGCTTTGCCTTCATTCCGGCCACCCAGGTGGATAAAGAGTCGGTGACCCGCTATCTGCTGGGGGTACTGGCCAAGCGCCTGCCCGGCAACATCAAGGATCTCTCCCTGACGTTGCGCCAGGAGCGCATCGAGGGCGCCTTCTACCACTACAGCCACGGCCTCAAGAAGCACGACGGCAACTGCCAGCGCATCGCCCACGGCCACCGCTCTCCCATCGAGATCCTGGTGAACGGGGAGCGTGACGAGGAGCTGGAGTTCAACTGGGCCGAGCGCTGGGCCGACATCTACCTGGGCACCGAAGAGGACAGGGTGGCCCTTGGCGAACTCGCCCTGAGCGAGCGGGCCGAGGCGTCACTGAAAGAAGGGGACGCGCACTACATCGGCTTCAAGTACGTGGCGCCCCAGGGGCTGTTCCAGCTCGCCATGCCGGCGGCGGAGGTGGAGATGATCGATACCGACACCACCATCGAGCTGCTGGCCCACTACATCGCCCGCGAAGTGAAGAAGCAGGTAGGGGACAAGTTCGTCAAGATTGTCGCCTATGAAGGGGTCGGCAAGGGCGCCATCGCCTACGCCTGATCCCGCGCCGCATGCCAGTAAAAAACAAGGCCCCGCCAATGCGGGGCCTTGTCGTATCGGGTCGTGGCCATCAGGCACTGAGGCGGAAGCGCTGGACCAGCCCCTCCTGCTGCTCGGCAAGGGAGTCGAGCTGCTGGCTGGTCTCGGCGACCCGCTCTATGCCCTGATAGTTGAGATCCGAGATGTCGGAGATGCGGTTGAGGTTGGTGGCGATGTCGGCGCTGGTGGCCTGCTGCTGCTCGGCGGCGGAGGCTATCTGGCTGGACATGTCGCTGATGAGCACCACGATGCCCTGTACCTCTTCCATGGCGTTGTTGGCCTGGGAGCTCTGATCCACGCAGCTGTCCATCTCGCGGGAGCACTCCTGCATCACGTTGACCGCCCGGGCGACGCCTTGCTGCAGGTTCTCGATCATGGTCTGGATTTCGCTGGTGGACTGGGCGGTGCGCCCGGCCAGGTTGCGCACCTCGTCGGCCACCACCGCAAACCCGCGTCCCTGCTCGCCGGCGCGGGCCGCCTCGATGGCGGCGTTGAGGGCCAGCAGGTTGGTCTGCTCGGCGATGCCGCGGATGACGTCGAGGATGTTGCCAATCTGGCCGCTCATGGCGCTCACGTCGCCAATCACCTTGCCGGTCTGCTGCAGCTTGCCCGCGAGCTGGTGGGTGGTGGTGATGTTGCCTGCCATCACCTTGCGCCCCATCTCGGAGGCTTTCTCCACATCCTGCACCCGCTCCAGGGTCTGGTTGGCGGCCTGGGCCACCTCCCGCACCGAGGCCTCCATCTGGGTCATGGCGGCGGCGACCGAGGCGGTCTCCTGACGCTGTTTCTCCAGATCCGCCCGCACCGATTCGGTGGTGTGGCGGTTGTCGTGGGCGGCGCTGTTGAGCTGGGTCGACGCCTGGGAGAGCTGCTTGAGCACATCCCCCATCTGGTGGATCAGCAGGTTGATCTGGCTGGCGAGCTGGCCGAATTCGTTCTGGCTCTTGAAGCCGACCCGCTGGGTCATGTCGCCCTGGGTCACCTCGGTCAGCACCCGCAGCAGCTCTTTCAGGGGGCGGCGGATGGCCTTGCCCAGGGTGAAGGCCACCAGGATGGCGACGAAGATGGCGATGGCGATGCTGATCCCCTGGGTCAGGGTACTCTGGGTCTGCACCCGATCGGAGGCCTGGATGCTGGCGTTCATCAGCTGCTGGCTCTGGGCGGTGATCCCCTCCAGCTTGTTCTGGATGTTGAGGATGAGCTGGCTCGCCTGCTTGCTCTGCTCGCGCATGGCCTGCTGCTGCTTCATCAGGGCCAGGTATTGGGAGAGCACGCCGTCATTGCCCGTGGTGTCGCGCACGAAGCCATGGACGTAGTGGCCCATGTTGTTGTCGAAGTCCTTGAGCTCCCCCTGGAGATCCTTGATGGTGCTGTTGAAGCCCTCGATCTGCATCTTGTTGCGCTTGAGCGCCGCCTCGATGGGGGCGGGGATGCTCTGGTTGAGGGCATCCATGGTGGAGAGCTCGATGGCGGAGAGCTTGGTGGTCAGGGTCTCGGAGAGCATCTTGATGAAGCTGTCGTCGATGGTGACCATCATGTCCCCCAGGTTCTTCTTGAACTGGGGCAGGCTGACCTGGAACTGGCCCTTGGCCTGATTGACCTTGTGCAGCCGGGTGAGCAGGGCCTCGTGTTCGCCGGGCAGGGTCTGGGTCAGTTGCAGGTAGTCATCCACCAGCTTGACGAGGGCAGTCATGTCCGCCTGCAACTGGGGATGAACCGCCACCTGCTGCTTGAGGCTGGCGACCATCTTGTCGACCTGGCCCTTGGCCTGTTGCAACTCGGCCACTTCCGCAGGCAGTTGCTTGAGATCCTGCTCGGTCAGCACGTCGGTGAGCCATTTGTTGGCGCTGAGCAGGCTTATCTGGGTCTGGCTGCTGGCGAGTACCAGCGGCATGGACTCCTGGGTCACCTGATCCAGGGCGCCGCTGAGTTCGCTCTGGCCGCGAAAGGTCAGTACCGCACTGGCGACCATGACGGCGACCAGGATGGCAAAGCCCAGATAGACTCTCTGTAAGATCGAGAGGTCTGACATTGTTTGTTTCATTATTGTCCCGCTGTCTGTGCAAAAGTCCCTTGCCTGAGTACCCCGTCCCTTTGATACCCTGCATGCCCCGAAGGGGATGCCGTTGTGGTTCGCGGGACGTCTCCTCGCTATCGGTATTCTTCACAATAACTGAAGCAATTGGGACAACGGCTGTGCCAAATGTCGGCTTGTGTCACACTTGGCGCGTTGCGGCGGCCTGTTTGGGAGCCGCTTGAGCTTTGTATTGAATTTTCTTTTTCCTATAAAGGAGTTACCCATGGCGCAAGAAACCATTTTCAGCAAAATCATCCGCAAGGAGATCCCCGCCGACATCCTTTATCAAGACGATCTGGTGACCGCGTTTCGCGACATCCAGCCCAAGGCCAAGACCCATATTCTGATCATTCCCAACGTGCTCATCCCCACCGTCAACGACGTGGAGCCGGATCACGAGCTGGCGCTGGGCCGGATGTTCACCGTGGCCCGCAAGCTCGCCAGCGACGCGGGCATCGCCGAGGACGGCTACCGCCTCATCATGAACTGCAACCGCCACGGCGGGCAGGAGGTCTATCACATCCACCTGCACCTGGTCGGTGGCGAGCCCCTGGGACCCCTGCTGAGCCTGTGATGCGCCTCGTCCCGTCGACCGGCCTGCTGTTGGCCGGTCTGCTGCTGGGGGGCTGTGCTTCCCAGTGGAAAGATATGTTCGTCTCCTACTCGGATCAGATGGTGCCCTTGCGCAACCAGCTGCTGCTGGGCCATGCCGCCGAGGCCCTGCCCGAGGTGCGCGAATCGACCCCGGGAGACGACACCTTCGTGCTCGACCAGCTGGAGAAGGGGCGCATCGCCTGGCTGGCGGGTCAGGACGGCCCCAGCAAGCAGGCCTTTGCCGCCGCCGACAGCCGGCTTGCGTGGGAAGACAGTCAGGCCGAGTACCGCCTGAGCCAGGGACTGGCCCAGGCGGGCAGCCTGCTCACCAACGATCAGACCCTGGCTTACCAGGCGCCCGATTACGAGCGCACCATGTTGCACCACTATCTGGCGCTCAACTACTTGCAGCGCGGGGATGCCGACGGCGCCCTGGTAGAGGTGCGCCGTGCCAACCAGGTGCAGGAGCAGGCCCTTAAACGGCGGGCTGACGAGGTGCGCAAGGCCGCGCAGGAGGGGGAGCAGGAGGACGAAGCCGGGGAGATGCGCCAGCTGATGTCGCGCGGCGCCCCCGAGCTCGATCGCCTGATAGGCCAGGTGAAAAACGGTTTCCAGAACGCCTATACCTTCTATTTCTCCGGCGTGCTCTACGAGGCGGCCGGGGATCTCAACGATGCCTGGGTCGATTACCAGCGCGGCTATCAGATAGCGCCGGACAACCAGAGCCTGCAGGATGCCTTGCTGCGCCTGGCCCGGCTTCGCGGCTCTCCCGAGGAGCTCAAGGAGACCGAGCAACGGATGGGCCGCAAGGCGCCGCCCTTGGCTAAGGATCAGGGCCAGCTGGTGGTGCTGTTTGAAGATGGCCTCATCCCGGCGCGCCGGGAGCTCTTCCTGCCGCTGCCCATCTCCACCTCCAGCGGCGATTTTCGTACCTTTACCGTGGCGGTTCCCTATTACGACAATCGGGCCAGCGACGGCGCCCCGCTCACCCTGTCGGTGGGCAAGGGGGTGGCGCAGACCAGCGAGCTGGTGAGGCTGGAGGCGCTGGCGGCCAAGGATCTGCAGGAGCGGCTGCCCGGCATGCTGACCCGGCAGGCCCTGCGGCTGGTGGCCAAGGAGCAGGTGCGGCGCACCGCCGCCAAGGAAGGAGGGGATGTGGGCAACATCCTGGTGGGGATCTACAACACCCTCTCGGAGCGGGCGGATACCCGCAGCTGGTTGACGCTGCCCGCCAAGGCCTCGAGCTGGCAGGGGATGGTCCCGGCCGGGAACGTCACCCTGACCCTGGGGGCGGGCAGCGCCATGCGCACCCTGCCACTCAGCGTCCACGCCGGGCGCACCACCCTGGTGTGGGTACAGCGCCTTGGGAGCGGGCTCACGACCCGGGTGATGCCCCTCTAGGGGGAACCGGATATGGCAACTCAGATGAATGACCGGTCGGGCCGACGGCCACCGGCAAGGAGAGCAAGATGAAAGCACAAGGGTTGGCCCTGGGCCTGGTTCTGCTGCTGACGGGCTGTGCCACCAATACTTCCGGCGTGGCGCTCTATGGCGCGGCCGGTGAGGCGGCGGTGGCCGAGCAGCATCAAAACGTCAACGTCACCCTGACCGAACTCAGCCGGCGCCAGCAGAACGGCCTGTTGCAGGTCAACGTGGCGGCGGCCAGCACCCAGCGTGGTGACAACAGGCTGCAATATCTCTTCTACTGGTATGACGACGCGGGGCAGGAGGTGGCCAGCGATGGCCGCGGCTGGACCCCCCTCAAGCTGCATGGCTACCAGACCCGCACCCTGTCCGCCCTGGCGCCGAGCCCGGCTGCACGGGGTTACCGGATTTACGTTCGCGAAGTGATGGAGGAATCCTACTGATGAAAATGAATCATGCCCTGCTGATCCTGACCGGCGCCCTGCTGCTGGGCGGCTGCTCCAGCACCACCGTCAGCTATGGCGATCCCACCGAGACCGAGACGGTGACCGTCGATTACGGCTCCTCCGACTTGCAGGCCATCGCCGACAAGATGGCGGATTCCATGCTGGCGTCCCCGGCCACCAGCGAGATCACCGCCGGGGGCCGCCCGGTGATGTTCATGGACTCCATCCGCAACAAGACCTCGGAGCACATCGACACCGAGGCCATCACCGACACTATCCGCACCAAGCTGCTGCGCTCGGGCAAGTTCCGCTTCGTGGACATGAGCAAGGTGGCGGCGGTCAAGCAGCAGCTCGAATACCAGCAGGGCAGCGGCATGGTGGACCCCGCCACCATGGTGCGGCTCGGCAAGCAGACCGGTGCCCGCTACATGGTCTATGGCAACCTCGCCAGCATCGTCAAGGACAACGGCAAGGTGAAGGACGTCTACTACCAGATGACCATGAACCTGATGGATGTGGAGAACGGCGAACTGCTGTGGGCCGATCAGAAAGAGATCCGCAAACAGGCCAAGAAGTCCACCTTTGGCTGGTGAGGACCCGCGGGGGCAGGGGGATCTGGCGGAGCTGGCGCTCCTCGCCAGCCTGCCGGCGCCCTGGGATCAGGGGCGCCTTGAGCCGCTGGGCCAGGGCCTGACCAACGGCAACTACCGGCTCTGTCTCCCCACTGGCGAGCAGGCCTTCCTGCGCCGCGGTCATCCGGATCCGGTGCGCCTTGGCATCGACCGGGCCACCGAGTGGCAGCTCTACCGGGGGGCGGTGGGGCAGGGGCTGGCGTTGCCCTGTCATCACGGCGATCCCGCCACCGGCCTGATGCTGCTGGCGTGGTGCGACGAACCCAACTGGGCCGAGCAGGCGCCGCCTCTCGCCGCGCAGCCCCGCCTGATGGCGGATGTGTTGGTGCGGCTGCACCGCCTGCCGGTGCCGACCGTGGTGATGGCGGTGCGGGCCCACAGCGGCGGTTATCGGCAGCGTCTGGCCCATATCCCTCCCTGGCTGCCCGCTCTGGAGCGGGCCCTGCTCGCGAGCCGGGAGCCGGACGACTGCTGGCTCCCTTGCCATCACGATCTCAATCCGGCTAACTTGTTGGGGTCGCGGCCCTGGGTCATCGACTGGGAGTACGGCGCCGCCGGCCATCCGGGGTTCGAGGTCGCCAGCATCCAGCGCACCCACGGCTGGAGCGAAGAGCAGCGGTGCCAGTTGGAGAGCTGCTATCTTGAAGCCATGGACGGGGCAGCGACGGGGCTGGGGCACCGGGGATTCCAGGCCGACGCCTTCCTGCCCTGGGTCGATTACATCGGCCTGCTGTGGGCGCTGCTGATGGCCGAACAGCAACCCGGGCCCGAGTATCAGGCCCTGATCGACATCAACCGCCAGCGCCTGGAGTGATGCCCGGCAACGGCCCGCGCGACGCGTGTATTCAATGAATGGGAGGCATGCATGGTGACCACATTCTCATGGCGTCAACCGCGTAGCTGGAGCCTGCTGCTGCTCTGCCTGCTGCTGACGGGTTGCGCCACCCGGGTGATCTACTACTGGCTCGACTCGGCCATCGTCTGGCAACTGGACGACTACTTCTCCCTGGATCGCAGCCAGAAGAAGCTGCTGGACCAGGAGGTGAAGGGGCTGATGGCCTGGCACCGGCAGCATGAGCTGCCCATCTATGCCCGGGATCTCGACGCCCTGGCCAAGGCGGTGGCCAGCCCCATGAGCCCGGCCCAGGTGACCCTGCATCTGGACAGAACCCAGGCGAGCCTGACCCGTACTCTGGAGAATGCCATTCCCCGCACGGTGCGCCTCGCCAGCACCCTGACTGACGAGCAGGTGGCTCGCTTCATGGCCGATAGGGTGAAGCGCCAGCAGGAGCGCCAGCACGATTTTGCCACCCAGTCGAAGGCCGAGATGATCAAGGGCTTTCGGGAGAAGATGAACGAGCGCCTGGTGTTCTGGATTGGCAAGGTGAAACCGGCCCAGGAGCCCCTCATCACGCAGTGGGCCGAGTGGCAATACGAGATGATGGCCCCCTGGCTCGACTTTCAGGAGGCCTGGACCAAGGAGCTGGATCGGCTGATGAAACAGCGCCAGAGCCCGGATTTCGGCCAGGAGCTGACCCGCTTGCTCCAGCAGGGGGACGGCCTGATGGATGGCCGCTTCACCGGCTACACGGACCAGTCCCGCCAGCGCACCATCCAGTGGCTGAGCGATCTCAGCCACTCCATGGATCTCTCCCAGCGGGCCCACCTCTACACCCTGCTCAAGGACTATGCCGAGGACTTCGAGGGCATGACCCGCAGCCGCTGAGGACGCGATGAGACAACACAAGGGCGGCGGGCCCGGGGCCTGCCGCCCTTGTTCTTGTGGGGCAGGCTGTGGTAGCTTGCCCTTTCTATTGTGTGGGAATTAACTTTTGAACCTGACCGACAACGTGAAACTGGCGGCGATGACCCTGCTCATCACCCTCGCACTGTTGTTCTCTACCCTCTCGGTGGAGGGGGTCAAGGTACCCGCGTTCCAGCCCTCGGCCCAGCAGGCCCACTCGCTGGTGGAGGGGGCGGCACCTGCCGACGCAAGCCCGGCGGCCCACGGCGTCAGCGGCAGTGACGATGGCATCGTCAAGTTCGTCGGCTCCCACCAGAATCACCTGCTGCGCCTCGAGCACTCCCTGAGCCGCGATCATCAGCCCGGCAGCGTGGTCTACGAGCTGGTGATGAGCTGGTCCCAGCAGGCGATCCTGCTGCTGCTGTGCGGCCTGCTGTTCTATGCCGCCCTCTTCTACCCGGGGACGAGCTTTCGCGATCACTTCGCCGGCATTCACAGGCGCCGCCTGCAGCGCCGGCATCTGCAGTACCGCTTCGCCCAGAGCTTCCTCGCCTGACCCCGATGGGGTCAGCTTGCCACCTGTTGCCTCATCTTCTCTCTGTTGCTGTTCACTTTTAGTGAACGGCTAGGCTGTCTTGTTTCATTTTTTTTGCACGGCGCGACCCCGGTGTCGCCCCTTGCCATCGCCTGACAGAGGCCGATTTCATGAGAAAAAAGAGTCATACCGTGTTGAACCGCATGAGCCTGTGGCAGTACGCCCTGTTGCTGCTGATGCTGGTCACGTTCGCGTTCTATTCCCTGCCCACCTTCTTCGGTGAGCAGCCCTCCCTCGGTCTGCACGGCCAGTCGCGCCTGAGCGACGCGCAGCGCACCCTGCTGGCCGAGAACCACATCGACCCCCTCAAGCAGATCGCCCAGGGTGGCCGGATGGCGCTGGTGTTCGCCAGCCAGGGGGAGCAGCAACTGGCCAAGCAGTTGCTGGAGCAGCAGGGGCTGGACAGCGCCGCCCTGACCCTGGAGTTCTACTCCAACGCCCCGGCCTGGATCAGCCGGCTCGGCGCCGATCCCATCAAGCTCGGGCTGGACCTGCGCGGTGGCTCCCAGCTGCTGATCGGGGTGGACGTGGATTTCGTCATCGACAACCAGACCAAGAACCTGGTGGATACCCTGCGCACCCGTTTTCGCGAGGCCAACCTGCGGGGGGCCAGCGTGATGCGCACCGCCCAGGGGAGCGTGGCCGTCACCCTGCCCGACGTGGCGGGGCAGGAGGCCTGGCTCTCCATCATCAAGGAGAGTGCCGGTACCCGCCAGGATCAGTGGACACTGAGCCGTTCCGGCAACGCACTGACCCTGGTGCTGAGCGACGCCGAGCGCACCCTGCTGGTGAACAACGCCGTGACCCAGAACCTGTCGATCCTGAAAAAGCGGATCAACGAGCTCGGCATCGTCGAGGCCTCGGTGGTACGTCAGGGGCAGGACGGCATCCGCATCGAGCTGCCGGGGGTGCACAACCCCAAGCAGGCGAAAGAGGTGATCGGCGCCACCGCGTCCCTGGCCTTCTATGAAGCCAAGGCCGACAGCCGCTTCTTCATGGCGGATCGCAGCGGCCAGGCAGTGGGGCTGGCCCGCCAGCCGGTGCTGAGCGGCGAGCACATCGTCGATGCCCGCGCCAACATGGGGGAGATGGGGCAGCCCCAGGTCAACATCGTGCTCGACACCCTGGGGGGGAGCAAGATGAACCAGTTCAGCCGCCAGCACGTGGGCAAGCCCATGGCCACCGTCTTCACCGAGTACAAGACCAACGCCGAAGGCAAGCTGCGCGCCCGAAGCGAGGTGATCAACGTCGCCACCATCCAGACCGCCCTTGGCAACCAGTTCCGCATCACCGGGATTGGCAGCCTGCCCGAGGCCCAGGAGCTTGCCATGCTGCTGCGGGCCGGGGCCCTCACCGCGCCGCTGAAGATCCTAGAGGAGCGCAGCATAGGCCCGACCCTGGGTCTGCAGAACATCGAGGCGGGCTTCACCGCCCTGGCGTTCGGCATGGCGGGCATGATGCTGTTCATGATGGCCTGGTATCGCAAGTTCGGCTGGGTCGCCATCACGGCGCTGGTCGCCAACCTGCTGATGCAGGTGGGCATGCTGGCGGTATTGCCTGGCGCCGTGCTGACCCTGCCGGGGATCGCCGGTCTGGTGCTCACCGTGGGCATGGCGGTGGACACCCATGTGCTGATTTTTGAGCGGATCAAGGATCGGCTGCGGGAGGGGGGTAGCCTTGCCAACGCCATCGACTTTGGCTATCGCTCGGCGTTTCGCACCATCTTCGATGCCAACATCACCACCCTCATCTGCGCCGTGGTGCTCTATGCCATCGGCTCCGGGCCGCTGCAAGGCTTCTCCATCACCCTGATCCTGGGGCTCATCTCCAGCATGGTGACCGGCATCTGGGGCACCCGCGCCATCATCAACCCCCTGTGGGGCAACAGCCGCGCCAAGCTGCTGAGGGTATGACCATGAACCGACTTCATCACCATGACGCCGCGCCCGTGAGTCTGCATGACCTGCGCACCGACCGCTTCCTGCCGGGAAGCCTGTACCACCTGACGTCGAGGGAAGAACAATGCTGAGAATGATCCTGGCCATGGGGCTGACCCGCTGGCGCTATATCGGGCTGTGGGCCTCCGTGCTGCTGACCCTGGCCTGCGTGGCCGTCCTTGCGACAAAAGGGCTCGCCCTCGGGCTCGATTTCACCGGCGGGATCCTGCTGGAGTTTCGCATCCAGACCCTGAAGGAGGCCCATGAGCTCAACGCTCTGCTGACGGCGCCCCTGGCGGGGGTGGTGGAGCTGCACGGCGCCGGTGTACCCGGCGAGTGGCTCATCAAGCTGCCCCCCCACGCGCTGCCCTGGGCGGCGGAGGATCTGGCGACCATGCTGGGGCAGCAACTCGCCCTGCCGGTGGAGCTCTTGCGCACCACCATCGTTGGGCCCCAGGTGGGCGCGGAGCTGTTCCAGCAGGGGATGCTGGCGGTGCTGGTGGCCTCGCTCGCCATCTCCGCCTACCTGGCGGTGCGCTTCGAGTGGCGCCAGGCCATCGGCATCCTGGTGTCGGTGCTGCACGACGGTCTGGTGGCCATCGGGCTGCTCGCGCTCTTTGACATCGAGTTCGACCTCAACGTCATCGCGGGCCTGATGGCGGTGATAGGCTACTCCCTCAACGACAGCATCGTCATCTCGGACCGGCTGCGGGACTTGCTGGGGTCGCGTACCCGCATGGGGATCCACGAGTGCTCGGACGTGGCCATCAAGGCCACCTTCAGCCGCACCATGATCACCTCGGGCACCACCCTCTTCACCGTGGGGGCCCTGCTCCTGTTCGGCGGCGACGCCCTCTACGGCTTCTCCTTCACCCTGTTCGCGGGCATCCTGGTGGGGACGCTCTCCTCCATCACGGTGGCCTCCACCGTGCAGGAGCTGCTGGGGCTCTCCCCCCAGGCCTACCAGAAAAAAGAGGAGGAGCTGGCCGAGGCGGCGTGACCGGCGAGCGCCCCGTCACGGGGCACATGGGCGGCCAGTGCGGCCGCCCCGGGCAAAAAAGGAAGGCGAATGCCTTCCTTTTTCCATTCTGCCAGAGGGGGGCGGCGGTCCCGAAGGCCGGGTTGGGGCGGCGGGTGTGACGCGGCCGAGCAGAAGTTGAAAAGTGTAATGAAATGCATGTTTTAGGCGCTATTTTCGGGGCCCGCATCGGCTACACTGGCAGGGAGTCTATGGATGGAGTAAGCACTCATGAATATCGCTCGTCGGCTTCAACTCATTGCCCTGCTGGTCATGCTGGCCCTGGGGTGCCTCAGCTGGTTCAGTATCAGCAGACTCTCCTCCGCCAATGCGGATCTCAGCTATGTAACAGACAACACAGTCCCCAGCATTTCCACGATCAAGGAGATACAAACAGACTTCTACGCCCTGCATTCATTGATCCAGGCGCACGTGCTCAACACCGACGACGGCAAGATGAGTCAGATAGAGCAGAGCATTGCATCCCTTCACACCAAGATGGACGCCCTGCTGAGCCAGTATGAAAGCGGGATGATCTCCAATGAGGAGGACAGGCAGCTCGTCGCCGATGATCGGCGCCTGGTTGCCCAGTACGGCAAGGCCTCTGAAGACGTCCTGCGCCTGTCCCGCGAGAACAAGAATGTGGAGGCCAGAGAGGCGATCGACACGGAGCTTGCCCCCTTGTTTGAGCAGCTTTCCCAGGCCATCGACAAGCACGTCCACTTCAACATCCAGCAAGGTGACGCCGTCAAGCTGCGAGGCGAGCAGAATGCCGATAGCAGCATGCAGGCCCTGTTGTTCATCTCGGTGGGCACGGGAGCCCTCACGCTGGTGCTCTTTCTCTGGCTGTTCAGGCAGGTCGCCAATCCCCTCCGTCTGGCCATGGCGACCCTGTCCGAGATCCAGCGCGACCTGAACTTCACCCTGCGGGCCAATGTGAGCCAGCAGGACGAGATCGGCCAGACGCTGACGGCGGTCAACCGCCTGCTGGACACCTTGCAGCAGACCTTCACCGAGTTCTCGGTGGGCAGCCTGCAGATCAAGAGCACGGCAGAGTCCCTCTCCCAGGCTGCCCAGCACATGGCGGAGTCGGCGAGTCAGGCCAATGACGCTACCAGCCTTATCGCCGCCGGGGTGGAGGAGATGAGCGTGAGCATCACGGACATCTCCCAGCGCACCCAGGAGACCAGTCGCATCACCAATGAATCCGGCAAGCTCGCCAGTGACGGCGGGGCCACCATAGAGCGCACTGTGCTCGCCATCAACGACATCGCCGACGCCATTCGTCAGGCCTCCCGCGATGTGACGGCGCTGGGGGAGGGGATCTCCCGCATCGGTGGGGTGGTGAACGTCATCAACGATGTGGCGGGGCAGACCAACCTGCTGGCGCTCAACGCCGCCATCGAGGCGGCGCGGGCCGGTGAGCAGGGACGCGGCTTTGCGGTGGTCGCCGACGAGGTGCGCAAGCTGGCGGAGCGGACGGCCCAGTCGACCCAGGAGATCTCAAGGACGGTGGAGGCTATCCAGCAAGGGTCCGAGGCCACGGTGGCCAGAATGGTCCTGGTGGAGGAGAAGGTGGCGCAAGGGGTGGCCATGGCGACGGAAAGCGGGGCCATCATCACCCAGATCCGCCAGGCCTCCCATCGCGTCATGGATCAGGTCGGCGAGATCACCCTGGCCATCCGCGAGCAGACCTCGGCGGCGGAATCCATCGCCCTCCAGGTCGAGCAGATAGCCCAGGTGGTGCAGCAGACCAGCAGCACGGCGGAGGAGACCTCCGCCGCCGCAGAGGAGCTGAACGTGACCACGGAGAATATCCACCAGCAGATCTCCCGCTATCGCATCCAGTGAGGTGCAGATCGGTTGTTCTCTCCCCGCCATGCCCATGGCGGGGATTTTTTTATGTCAGAACCCCGAACCGGGCTGTTGCAGGAAGGCGGCCTCTTCCTCCGTGCTCGCCCTGCCCAGGATGGCGTTGCGGTGGGGGAAGCGGCCAAAGCGATCGACGATCACCTGGTGGCGCCGGGCAAAGTCGGCAAAGCCTTCGAAGGTGGCACGGGCCGGGCCTGTGACCTGCTCGTCGGCCAGGGCCTCGAACAGGGCGACGCTTCTGGCCTGCTGCTCTCTGGACTCCGCGTGCTCGAGGGGCAGATAGAAGAAGACCCGGGCCAGCGGCGAGAGCCCCTTGTCGACCCCGAGGGTGAGCCCCTTGAGGCACAGTGCCCTGGCCTTGTCGTCCTGGGCGAAGGCGGCGGGGGTGTGGCGGTGAAGGTTTCGCGGCAGCTGGTCCAGCAGCAGGATGAGGGCCAGGCGCCCTGCGGGATCGTCCTCCCAATGGGCGAGCTCGCCCGCTGCGGCACGGGCCGCCAGTTCGCCGAAGCGTGAGGCCAGCAGGGCATCGGTCTCGCTGCTCTTGCCCCACCAGAGGGGGGCCTGACGGGCGGCACGGGGGGCGTCGTCTGCGTCATCGCCAAACCAGAAGTCGAGCAGAGGTTGCCAGGGTTGCATGGGAACTCCTTGGGCCGGTGGCCGTGAGGTGAAAACGGAGCAGGGGATCTGCCATGGGGGGCTGCCGCCGTGGCGGCTTCCCGTTACACTGTGCCATCTTTTGCCCCAAAGGGTGATCCCCGGATGGGCCCGTGGTCCCCTGACCCCCTCATCACCCTGACCGGGACAGCCCGGATGTGTCCCACTCAATAGAAGGAATGCCAGATATGGCCGGAGCCAGTTTGTTGACCCTGCTCGATGATATTGCCAGCGTGCTCGATGATGTCGCCCTGATGACCAAGGTGGCGGCGAAGAAGACGGCCGGGGTGCTGGGGGACGATCTCGCCCTCAATGCAGAACAGGTCTCCGGGGTGCGGGCCGAGCGTGAGCTGCCGGTGGTGTGGGCGGTGGCCAAGGGATCGTTTCGCAACAAGCTCATTCTGGTGCCTGCCGCCATCGCCATCAGTGCTCTTATCCCCTGGCTCATCACCCCGCTCCTGATGCTGGGGGGGGCCTACCTCTGTTTCGAGGGGGCGGAGAAGCTGGTCCACAAGTTCCTGCCCCACGAGGAGGAGGCGCATCAGGCGGCGCCGGTGCCCGAGGATCTGGCGGCCTATGAGCGCCAGAAGGTGAAGGGGGCCATTCGCACCGATTTCATCCTCTCGGCGGAGATCATCGTCATCGCCCTCGGTACCGTGCAGGGGTCGAGCCTGGGCCTGCAGATCGCCGTGGTAGCGGGCATCGCCCTGCTGATGACCGTCGGGGTCTATGGCTTGGTGGGGCTCATCGTCAAGCTCGACGACATCGGTCTGCACCTGCTGCAAAAGCCCGATGGCGGCGCCGTGCGCCGGGCGGTGGGGCAGGGGCTGCTGGTGACGGCGCCCCGTCTGATGCACCTGCTTGCCCTAGTGGGCACCATCGCCATGTTCATGGTCGGCGGCGGCATTCTGGTCCATGGCTGGCCCTTCCTCCATCATCTCATCGAAGGGACGGCGGGCACGGTGGCCGCCCTGCCCGGGGTCGGCGGGGTACTGGCCGTGGTGACGCCCACCCTGCTGAGCGCTCTGGCAGGCGTGGTGGCAGGGCTGGTGGTGGTGGTGGCCATGACCCTGGTGAGCAAGCTTCAGCCCGCCAAATAGATCGCTTGTCGGGGGAGGGCCGACAGGGGCCGTCGCACCCGGGGGCGCTCTTCTGCTGGTTGCCTCGAATGGGGGCTAGGCAAGTGCCTGGCCCCCTTCGTACTATCCGGTTTCACCCGCCCGCAGAGGCGGGGTGACCCGATATGGACGCAAACAGACAAGGACAACCATGAAACCACCCGTTTGGCGAGATGATCACATCTATGCCGCCCCCGACGATCCTGCCATCGAGGCCGCCTTCCAGGAGGCTGCCCGCGCCCTTACCCGGCTTGACGCCCTCCTGTCGGACCTGCCGGATCCCGCCCATCCCGTTGCGGATGCCAATGCCCTGCGCCACCTGCTGCGGGCCATCCGCCGCGAGGCCAACGGGGTGAAGACCCTGGCCTGGAACAGCCAGGTCTATGGTTACAACCGGCTGAGCCAGAACGGGCGCGACGAGGAGGCCCGAGTACTGCTCTCCCGGGGCCAGCAGCTGGAGGCGACCTTGGCCCAGCGCAGCAAGCCGGTGGACCTGTTCTGGGTTCGCGCCCCCGAGTCACTGGTGCGCACCCTGCTGCAAGATCCCGAACTCTTCGAGCTGGCCTACCAGATCCATCACGACAGAGCGCTGCAGGATCAGTGGCTTTCGCTCGAGAGCGAGCAGCTCATCGAGGGGTTGGCGGTGGACGGCCTGCAGGGGTGGGGGGATCTCTACGACAACCTGGTGGGGCGGCTGCTGCCGGTGGTGGAGGGGGTGCCCATGGGGCTTGCCCAGGCGGACAACCTGCTCGCCCACCCGGACAGGGCACGGCGCGCCAGTGCCTGGCACGCCATCCAGAGCGCCTGGGAGGCGGAGCAGGAGACGGTGGCCGCCATTCTCAACGCCATCAACGGCTGGCGCAACGAGCTCGGCCGCCAGCGCGGCAAGGGGCGCAGGCTGGATGCCCTCGAGGTCACCTGCCATCAGGAGCACATCACGGGCGCGACCCTGGAGACCCTGATGGCGGCGGCCGGGGAGCACAGGGAGCTCGGGCGCCGCGCCTTGCGGGCCATGGCCTGTGCCCAGCAGATCACCGACTTCGCCCCCTGGGATCTCTTTGCCCCGGCGCCCCAGGCCGTGCACGGCAAGTTCGGCTTCGAGCAGGCGCTGAATCTGGTGATGGAGGCTTTTGCCGCCTTCGATCCCGAGATGGGGGCGTTTGTCCGCATGATGGCCGACAAGGGGTGGATCGATGCCGCCCCGAGCGAGCACAGGCGAAGCGGCGCCTATTGCACCGAGTATGCCGATCCGCCCGAGCCAAGGGTCTTCCTCACCTTCGAGGGGACAATGGACAACGTCATCACCCTGGCCCATGAGCTCGGTCACGCCTGGCACAGCTGGTTGCTGCGGGATCTTCCCTTCGAGCAGCGGGGCTACCCCAAGACGCTGGCGGAGACCGCCTCCCTCTTTGCCGAGATCCTGGTGCGCGATGCCCTGCTGGCCGCCACCGACAAGGTGGAGCAGCGCCGGGCCATCGCCTGGCTGGACGGGGAGCGGGCCGCGAGCCTGCTGCTCGACATCCCCGCCCGCTTTGCTTTCGAGCGCGCCCTGGTGACGGCGCGGGAGGCGGGTTACGTGGGGGCGAGCCAGATGCGGGAGATGATGAAATCGGCGCAGCAGCAGTGCTATGGTGACGCCCTCAGCCAGTATGACGAGCTGTTCTGGGCCAGCAAGGGTCACTTCTCCATCGCCGAGTCCGGGTTCTACAACTACCCCTATCTGTTTGGCTATCTCTTCAGCCTGGGGCTCTATGCCCAGCATGCGCGGGCCGGGGGCGAGTTTGTGCCCGCCTATCGCGCCCTGCTGCGAGATACCGGCCGCATGAGCGCCGAGGCGCTGGTGGAGAAGCACCTGGGGGTCGACATCCGCGAACCCGGGTTCTGGCAGGAGAGCCTGCGCTATGTGGAAGAGGCGGTGGTGCGCCTCGAGCGGCTGGTGTGATGCCTGCCCGCGAAGGTGGTGGCTCTGGCCACCTGGATTTCACGACGGGCCAGGCCCGTCCCTGACGATGAGCGTTCGATGCAACAACGAGTCTATCCACAGCAGTGGCAAAATGATCACATCTACCCCTCCCTCGACAGCTGTGTCCTCGAGGCGGACATGAGCCTGGCCCGCGCCAGCCTGGCCGAGCTGAGCGGTTTTATCGAGGGACTGGCCCAGGTTCCGCGCACCCCAGGCGCCTTGCAGGACTTCCTCAGGGAGGTACGCCTGCGGGCCCGGCGCATTCGCGACATCGGCTGGAACATCGCCGTGCTGGCCGCATGCAAGGGGAGCCAGGACGCCCGGGATCCCCTCGCCAAGCAGGTTGCCTCCCGGGCCCGTGCCCTCAATGCGGACCTGTTCAAGACGCTTGCCCCCATCGAAGATCTGATGCTGGGGCTGCCTGCGCCCGAGTTTGAGCAACTGATGGCCGACCCCCTGCTCGGGGAGGAGGGGTACCGGCTGCGCCACGAGCGCCGCCTGCAGGATCAGCGGCTGCCGGTGGAGGCGGAGCAGCTGGTCATCGGCCTTGGCACCGACGGCCTGCACGCCTGGGGCAACCTCTACAACGATCTGGTGGGCAAGATAAGGCTGGTGATCGCGGGTCGCGAGATGGGGCTGGCGGAGGCGAGCAACCTGCTCTCCAGCCCGGATCGGGCCCTGCGCAAAGAGGCCTTCGATGCCATCAGCGCGGGCTGGGAAGGGGAGCAGGAGACGGTGGCAGCCATCCTCAACGCCCTCAACGGCTGGCGCCTGGAGCTCTCGCGCCAGCGCGGCAAACACCGGCGCCTCGATGCCCTGGACGTTTCCTGCCACCAGAGCCACATCGAGCGGGCGACCCTGGATACCCTGATGGCGGAGACCTGGCAGGCCCGCCATCTGGGCCAGCGGGCCCTGGGGCTGATGGCCGGTCACCTCGGCCTCGAGGTGCTGGGGCCGGAGGATCTCTTTGCGCCGCCCCCTGCCGCCAGCCGCCGGGAGATCCCCTTCGAGGAGGCGGTCGACATCATCGCCCAGGCCTTCGCGCGCTTTGACCCCGAGATGGGGGACTTTGCCCGCATGATGGCCGAGCGCGGCTGGATTGATGCCGCCTCCACCCCCAACCGGCGCACCGGGGCCTATTGCACCAAGTTTGCCGAGCCGGTGGAGCCGCGGGTCTTCATCACCTATGCGGGCACCATGGACAACGTCATCACGCTGGCCCACGAGCTCGGTCACGCCTGGCACAACTGGCTCATCCGCGACTTGCCCATGAGCCAGCGCAGCTACCCCATGACCCTCGCGGAGACCGCCTCCATCTTCGCCGAGACCCTGGTGCGCAGCGCCCTCTACGAGCAGGCCCGAAGCGCCGAGGAGCGTCTGGCCATTGCCTGGGCGGATGCCGATGGCGCCGCCACCTTCCTGGTCAACATCCCGGCCCGCTTCGACTTCGAGCGGGCCCTGGTGGCCGAGCGCGAGCAGGGCTATGTGTCGTCGGCCCGGCTCAAGGGGCTCACCGACGAGGCCTGGGGGCGCTGGTACGAGCAGAGCCTCGACCGTTATCACCCCCTGTTCTGGGCCGCCAAGGCGCACTTCTCCATCGCGGGCTTCGGTTTTTACAACTACCCCTACCTCTTTGGCTATCTGTTCAGCCTCGGGGTCTATCAGCAGCTGATGAGCCGCCAGGCCGCAGGGGAGGCGGGGGTGGCGAAGGCCTACCGCGCCCTGCTGCGAGACACAGGTCGCATGAGCGCCGAAGAACTGGTCGAACGGCATTTGGGGCAGGACATTCGCGAGCCCGCCTTCTGGCAGGGGAGCCTGGCCCTGGTGGAAGCGGCGGTGGCGCGCTTCGCCCAGTGCGGCGGGTAACCTCGCCAGACCCGGTTTGCGCCATGTCCCGCCGGGGCATGGCGCTGCCACAGCGGCCCCGACGCGCGGTTTGGTGGCCCGAAGGGGCGTGATCCAAAGCAAGAAAGTGGGATGTTTTGGTGGCGCAAGGCCCTGTCGCTGGGGTAGTTTCGATAGAACCGACACAGTTTTTGAGGTCTTGTCCATGATCATCTATCTGCATGGCTTTGATGCCACCAGCCCCGGCAATCATGAAAAAGTGCTGCAGTTGCAGTTTATCGATGATGATGTGCGTTTCGTGCACTACAGCACGGTTCACCCCCGCCACGACATGAGCCACCTGCTCAAGGAAGTGAAGAAGCAGCTCGACATGAGCACCGATCCCAAACCTCTCATCTGCGGCGTGGGCCTGGGTGGCTACTGGAGCGAGCGGATCGGGTTTCTGTGCGGCATCAAGCAGGTGGTCTTCAACCCCAATCTGCACCCGGAAGAGAACATGCAGGGCAAGATCGACCGGCCGGAGGAGTACGAGGACATCGGCACCAAGTGTGTAACCGAATTTCGTAATAAAAATTCAGGAAACTGCCTGTGCATCCTTTCCGTTCAGGATGAAATCCGCGATAATCGGGACACTGAACGTGAATTGAAGAACTATTACGACATCGTATGGGATGAGCGCGAGACCCATAAGTTCAAGAACATCTCGCACCATCTGCAACGGATGAAGGCCTTCAAAGAAGCCTGAGCCATCACGTCAACCGATTTCGTTTTAGGGAGCCAATGGCTCCCTTTCGTTTTGAGGAACCAAGGAAAATCATCATGATGAATATTGTCGTTGTAGGCGGTGGCGCCGGTGGTCTCGAGCTTGCGACCAGCCTGGGCCGCAAGCTGGGCAAGAAGAACAAGGCCAGGATCACCCTGGTGGATCGCAATCGCACCCACCTGTGGAAACCCCTGCTGCACGAAGTGGCCACCGGCTCCATGGATGCGGGCATCGACGCCCTGAGCTACCAGTCCCACGCCAAGAACCACGGCTTCGAATTCCAGCTCGGCAGCCTGACCGACATCAAGCGCGACGAGAAACGCATCGTGCTGGCCCCCATCCACGACGAGAGCGGCGCCCTGGTGGTCAACGAGCGGGAAGTGGCTTACGACATCCTGGTGATGGCCATCGGCTCCGTCTCCAACGACTTCAACACCAAGGGCATCAAGGATCACTGCATCTTCCTGGACAGCCCCTCCCAGGCGCACCGCTTCTACAACAGCATGATGAACCGCTTCCTGCAGTTCGCCACCGAATACCAGCCCGGTGACAAGGTGAAGATCGCCATCGTTGGCGGCGGCGCCACCGGCGTCGAACTCTCTGCCGAGCTCTACAACGCGGTGGAGCAGCTCTACGCCTACGGCTTCAAGAACCTCACCACCGACAGTCTCAAGGTGACCCTGGTGGAAGCGGGCCCCCGCATCCTGCCGGCCCTGCCGGAGCGCATCAGCGGCTCCGCCCATCAGGAGCTGGTGAAGCTGGGCGTGGACGTGCGCACCGCCACCATGATCACCGAAGCGACCAGCGATGGTCTGCACACCAAGGATGGGGAGCTGATTGAAGCAGACCTCATGGTGTGGGCCGCGGGCATCAAGGCGCCGGACTTCATGAAGGAGATCGCGGGCCTGGAAACCAACCGCATCAACCAGCTGGTGGTCCACGAGACCCTGCAGACTACCCGGGACGAGAACATCTTCGTCATCGGCGACTGCGCCGCTTGCCCGCAGCCGGACGGCAAGTTCGTGCCGCCCCGCGCCCAGTCCGCCCACCAGATGGCGACCCAGGCGTTCAAGAACATCCTGGCCAAGATGAATGGCGGCGAGATGAAGCCCTACCGTTACCACGATCACGGCTCCCTGGTCTCCTTGAGCCGCTTCTCCACCGTGGGCAGCCTGATGGGCAACCTGATGCGGGGCTCCATGATGGTAGAAGGCTACATCGCGCGCATCGTCTACATCAGCCTGTATCGGATGCACCAGGTCGCCCTGCACGGCTACATCAAGACCGGCCTCATCATGCTGGTGGGCCGCATCAACCGGGTGCTGCGCCCGAGCATGAAGCTGCACTGAGTGCATGGCGGCTGCCGCTGCGAACATCAAAAAGGAGAGGCTTGCCTCTCCTTTTTTTATGGCCGACGCGGGGCGACGCTAGAAACGTCTGCCGTAGTTGAGGGCGAAGAAGTAGAGGGCCGGGGTGGGGTAGCGGCCCGAGAGATCCCGCTCATCGACGCTGGCGCTCTCCATGTGGATGTACTCAAACCCGGCTCCCAGGGTCTCCTGAGGGGTGAGCGCATAGGTGACACCGGTGCCGAGCCGCAACGCGCTGCCGCTTGGCGCCGTGAGGGAGGTGTGATCTTGATCCCGGTAGGCACTGGTGTCGTACGCCACGCCGCCATTGAGGGTCCATTGGGGCGTCAGCGCGTGCTGGAGCCCGAGCGCCAGGTGGTAACTGTCCTGATAGAGCCCCTTCTGCGGGGCGGTGCGGTCAAAGATGGTGACCTCGTTGTCGTTGTAGCGGCTCCAGTCCTGCCACCCCAGATTGCCCATGATGGCCCAGTCGTGGGCCAGAGTATGAAAGGCGCTCACCATCAGCTGCTGGGGGCTGTTGACCATGCCGGACAGGGGCAGGGTGGCGTTGATGCCGGGCAGGTTGGGGCGCGAGAAGGTGATGGTGCGGTCGATGGCGAAGTGGTAGGTCACCTCGCTGGCATAGCCGAGCCCGAATCGGGTCTCTGGATTGTGCTCATAGAGGAGCCCCAGCTTGGCATTGAGGGCCCAGTCTCCGTCGTCCTGCTTCTGCTCCCCGCCACTGCCCTCCCGGGTGAGGGAGAACAGGCCGTAGTTGATGCCGACCCCGGCCCCGAGCGACCAGTGCTCGTCGAGACGATAGGCGATGGATGGTTGCAGGGTGAGGCCGATCAGGGTGGCCTTTTTGATGAGCTGCTTGCCAGCCCAGTCGCCAAAATCGAGCCCCAGCCCGAAGTTGCCATAGAGCGCGAGGCCCGCCGACCAGCGATCATCGAGCTGCTGGCTGTAGTAGGCGGAGGCCGCGGGGAACCAGCCGACGACGGTATCGACATCCCCCTTCGCGGGATCGTCCAGATCGTAGGGCAGGTCCCCGTAGAGCAGTTGCCCGCCGAGGGTGAGGTGGCGCCCCTCCAGCCGGGTCAGTCCGGCGGGGTTCACCAGTTGCACGGTGGCATCCTGGGCCCTGGCGGCCATGCCGGCGGCGGCCAGGCCGAGATCATTGGTGCCGGTTTCGTACAGGTAGAGACCGGCCCCCTCGGCGGGGGCGTTCAACATGGCGGTCAGGGGCAACAGCAGCAGTGTCCGTTTCATCAAGGTCCCTCTTTCATCGTGGCTGAGAAGCCCTCTCCCCAGCGTCGGTGCCCATCCTTGCATTCCCGGGGAAAGTGGCACGACACAGGCAGTATAGATGGCACCTTGATGAGCGTGGCGGGCACGATGCACGGGGCGCCCCGCCACGCCGGGCTTATGCTTTGGCCAGCGCCTTGCTACCATGACGGCAACGGTGCTTCGCGCACTCAGCCCAACTCACAGGAGACCTCATGATCCTCTCAACCACCCCCACCCTGGAAGGCAAGACCATTCGCGAGTACCGCGGCATCGTCGTGGGCGAAGCCATCCTCGGCGCCAACATCTTCAAGGATCTGTTCGCCGGCATCCGCGACATCATCGGCGGTCGCTCCGGCGCCTACGAAAAAGAGCTGGCCCGGGCCCGGGAGATCGCCTTCGAGGAGCTCAAGGAGCGTGCCCAGGCGCTGGGGGCCAACGCCGTGGTGGGCATCGACATCGACTACGAGGTGGTGGGCCAGAACGGCAGCATGCTGATGGTCAGCATCAGCGGCACCGCCGTGGTGATCTAGCCCGCCAGTGCCCGGCCCTGCATGGCCAAACGCCCCGTCACAAGCCGACCCCGAGGTCGGCTTTTTGTTGGGTGTGGCGCGCAAAGGTGGGTGCAAGTGAGTGGGGCTCAAGGCCTGAACGTATCGAATGCCCCGATGGTTCTGGGCTGGCCGGGAATGAGGGAGAAAATGGCCCGGCCCGGAGAAGGTGCGGGAACATGGGGGGGCACAGGGCCTGAAGGTCGGCAAAGTTGTTCAATTTTACTATTCGATAATGAGTTATCGTTTGATATATCTAA
This sequence comes from Aeromonas sp. R2-1, assembly GCF_040908425.1. Lineage (NCBI taxonomy): Bacteria > Pseudomonadati > Pseudomonadota > Gammaproteobacteria > Aeromonadales > Aeromonadaceae > Aeromonas > Aeromonas sp. R2-1. The sequence goes on along the minus strand of NZ_JBFODR010000053.1, from coordinate 221,640 downwards.
ACAAAAAATAGCCTGTCAGGGGTCGAAAGCCCAGATCAGGACGAACATGGCGAGGTGCAGGCGGCACTGTACTCGCATCCCGCCCATAAAAAGAGGCCGCCCGGGCGACCTCTTTGTCGTCTGCTAGTTCGCTGCGGATTAGGGCAGGGCATCGGGCCGGAAGGTGTTGCAAGGATCTGTGTCCCTCGTGTCTCAATCGATCAGGGCAATGCATCGGGCCGGAAGCTGGCGCGGATCTGCGGCACCAGGGGGGAGGGGTCGAAGCCTTTCTCCTCCCCGAGCACCGGGTGGAGCAGGGGTTGGTCCCGGATAGGGGTGAGGTCCCCCGCCAGCAGCTGCCTTGTGGCCTGGCCCATCTGGTAGAGCTGGCGCACCGGGTCGAACTGGCGGGCGAGATCCAGCCCGTCCCCGGCCCGGGTGAAGGCCATCATGGGGATCTGGTAGCTGGCATCCCGTGGCGGTTTGGCGCCGTGGATGCCCTTGCCGGCCGACATCAGGAAGGGCTGGTGGTCCCCGAAGGCCACCACCAGGTAGCGCTTGCCGGAGTTGTCCAGGGTCTTGAGCAGCCGCTCCAGGGAGGCCATGGCATCCACCACCCCGGTGTAGTAGGTGTTGAGCAACTGGGTATCCGCCGGGCTCTGATCCGGGCAGGCGCCGCTGCGCTGCTGGGCCCGGTAGCGATCCCCGTCGAAGGGGCCGTGCCCCTGCATGGTGACCGCGTAGGCGAACAGGGGCTGATCGTCCTGGTTGCTGCGCTTGAGTAGGTGATCGATGAGGGCATCGTCGGAGATGTAGAGCCCCTTGTGCTCGAGGGCGGTGAAGCGGGTATCGAACCAGCGCTCCTGATACCCGAGGGCCGGGATCGCCTTGGCGCGGCCCCAGAACTTCTCCACATAGGGGTGGGCGAACAGGGTCTGGTAGCCGCTCTGGGCTGCACTGCGCGCAAGGCCGGGCACCTTGTCCGTGAGGTAGTAGTAGGGCACCACCCCCTGTTTGAGCAGGCCCACCGGCAGGCCGGTGTTCATCTCGAACTCTGCCAGTACCGTCATGCCCCCCGTGGTGGGGGAGTGGATGGTCTTGCGCCATTGGGCCACGCTGGCGGGCAGGCTCAAGGTGGGGGCGGGGGCGCAGAGACGGCCCTGCCAGTCAAGCCAGAGTGACTCGTATTGCAGCACGATCACCAGATCGAAGCGGGGAGCCCTGGGCTGGGCGGGCAGGCTCAGCTCCGGGGTGCGCTCGTTGATCTGCAAGGGGTAGCGAAACACGTTGCCGCTTTGCAGCATCTCGTCCACCAGGTTGAACAGGTAGAGGCCTGGGCCGGCGCGGATGATGTCCCTGTGGTAGTTCACCGCCCTGTCCACGTAGCGGATGTTGGCCCCGAGCAGCTTGTTGCCGGTCTGGGTGGCGAACACGCAGAGGGCGAAGAAGGCGGCGGTGGCGGCGGTGGTGCGCAGCAAGCCCCGCAGGATCCAGCGGGAGAGGGCGAAGCGCCACACCAGAAAAAGGAGCCCCAGCACGACGAGCACCGGCACCACAGGGTGCTGATCGAGCAGGATGTGCAGCAGGGCCAGCAGGTTGCCCAGATCGTCCCCCCCCAGCGGCACCCCGTAGATGGCGATCTTCATGAAGTTGGCGAGCAGCCCGATGCCCGAGAGGGCGGTGAAGAGCAGCCCCATATAGAGGCTGAAGCCTGCGAGGGCGCAGAGGCTCCAGCCCAGCACCATGCTGCCCCAGGCGAGGTAGTAGTGCTCGGGCCGAAAGCCCGACCAGAACAGGAATTCCCCCAGCTTGAACACCACGAAGCCGTGCAGCAGCACGAAGGTGAGGTTGCCAAGCAGCAGGCTGCCTGCCACCCGGGCGCGGTAGCTTCGGCGCAGCCTCGGCAGCAGGGCCTTGAGCACGGCGGCGCTCACCAGCAACACCAGCAGCAGGCTGGTCATCAGGTAGAGGAGGTTGAAACCGCGCTCCGGCAGGGTCTGGAGGATCTGGCTGTATTCGGCGCTCTCCGGCCTGTCTGCCAGCAGCAGCCCGATGCGCAGCTGGTAGCGGCTGTCCAGGGCGTCGTCGGGGGCGCGCAGGGCGCTGTTGAGGCTCAGGGTGCAGCGCTCCTTGCGGCACTTCTGGCGCTTGTCCACCGCCTGGCTCAGCTGATCGATGCGCACCCCTTTGTCGTTGAGCAGCTCCACCCGCACCTTGTCCCCCTCCTGCAGGGGTTTGAGCAGTTGCCACTGGCTGCGCACCACCAGATAGAAGCCCCGGTTGTCACTTTTGTAGAGCAGGCTGTAGCGATGGAGGGTCGCGATGGGCTGATCCGCCGGGCCCAGAATGAGGGGGGCGGCACGCCCGAGCCAGCTGACGGGGTTGAGCAGCGGCAGGGCGAGGGTCAGCAGCAGCAGGGCGGTCAGCAGACCCAGCAACAGCCCGGCCAGGGGCTGGGAGGCGGGGCGGTGGCCGGTGACGGGGGCATTCATAAGGGCTCATCCTTGGAGCGGTCATGGCAGCGACGACTGCCTCTATTTTGACCCGATGGTGCGTGGCTTGTTCCTTGATGTCAATTTAATGACAACAAGATGAATATTCCGTGATGAGCACTGTGAAGCAATTTGTGATCCCGATCCGCCAGGGGCACTCATTCTGTGATGAAAGCGTCATCATGAGCCTTTGCCGCTGGTCTGGGAGGGGGGCGCTGTTTAGTCTCTCAGTAACGGTTGGAGGTACATGTATGAATCCCAAAGTTGCGGCGCGTCAGGCCAGATTGCTCCAGATGCTGGAGAGCAAAGAAGAGATCCGGATCGGGCGGGAGCGGGACTGCCCCCTGCCGCTGCCCCAGCTCGTCCGGCTGACCGAGGATCACCCGGACGTCGTCAAGGTCTACGGTCACGGGCTCACCGCCGAGGTGTTCCATCTCAAGGTGGAGGGGCACCACTGGTGCCTGAAACGCTGCCGCCAGGACTCTCTGGTGGCCAATGTGGACGGCAAGACCGCCTTTCTCACCGAGCTGGAGCGGCGTCGGGAGATAGAGAGCCTGCGGGAGCTGCACCCCACCATCCTCTCCAACGTGGTCTGTACCAGTTTCGGCTCCGCCCGGGCCGGGGTGCTGGTCTCCCCCTGGCTGCGGGGGGAGCCGGTGCGCACGCTCTGCGAGCGCAACCTGGCGCAGATGCTGGCGGTGGAGGCGGAGCTGGCCCGCTGGGGCTGGTTTGACTGGGATCCGAGCCCGGGCAACCTGCTGGATGACGGCCAGCATATCTCGGTGTTCGATTTTGGCTACATGTGGCCCTTCGATCCCCTGCACGAGTTCAATTCCAACGGCCTCACCGATCCCGACTTCCACGTGCCTGAGCGGCTGGAAACCCGCACCCTCTCCGGGCTCTGGCTGGACGAGGCGGATCCCTTGCCGCTGTTTCGCCGCTGGCGCGAGCTCTGCCTCGCCTGGGCCAGGGGAGAGCTGCAATACCTGTCGCGGGAGGGGGCGAGCGCCCCCGTGCTGGCGCGGATGCAGGGACTGGTGGGGGAGTGGAGTGCGGCGCTGGCAAGCGACGAGGCGCTGGCGGCCAACTGGTGGCGCGACATGTACCGCAGCCATCGGCTCGACATCCTGGACGACCTCAGCGGCAAGAGCTGCGGCCCGCTCACCCTGCGCCGTCTCGACTGGCTGGAGCAGGCGGTACGGGAGCACTTCCCGGCCCTGGTGGACAATCTGGCCCCTGACGAAGCGGGGCTCGGTCAGGCCGGGTTGCTGCAACGGCTGGGAGGGCTGCGCGAGCAGATCCGGGCCAATCTGCTGCCCACCCGGGCCACCCTGGTCACCAGCTGATGGTGAAAGAAGAGTGACAAGAGGGGCGCCGCGGCGCCCCTCTTTGCTGAGTGGGGAAGGCCGCCCCGGGTGATGGGGCGGACGAGGCTTGTGGTATGCCAGCGCCGGGGCGACTCAGTCGAGCAGTTCCCGGTGCAGGCAGTTGACGATGTGGCCCGCCTCGCTCTCCTTCACCAGGAAGCAGAGGTTGTGGGCGCTGGCGCCGTAGCAGATCATCCGGATGTTGTGCTCGCGGATGGCGTCGAACACCTGGCTGCCCACCCCGGCCGCCTCGCTCATGCGGTTGCCGATGAGCGCCACCAGGGCGAAACCGGTCTCCACTTCCACCTTGCACAGCTGGCCGAGCTCCGCCAGCACCTTGTCGTTCAGGATGGGTTCGCCGTTGCTCTGGCTGCCGGTGTGATCCAGGGTCAGGGAGACGCTCACCTCGGAGGTGGTGATGAGATCCACCGAGATGCGGTGACGGGCCAGGATGCCGAACACCTCGGCCAGGAAGCCGTAGGCGTGGAACATGTTGAGGCTGTGCAGGGTCACCAGCACCTGCTGGCGGCGCAGAGCCACGGCCCGGAACAGCGGGTTGCTGCGGGTGGTGGCGCGGATCCAGGTGCCACCGGCGGCGGGATCCTTGGCGGAGCCCACGAACACCGGGATGTCCTGGCGCAGCGCGGGTTGCAGGGTGGCCGGGTGCAGCACCTTGGCGCCGAAGGTGGCCATCTCCGCCGCCTCCACGAAGCTGATTTCGGGGATGGGGCGGGCGCGGGTGACCAGGCGGGGATCCGTGGTGTAGATGCCGGGCACGTCGGTCCAGATCTCGATGCTGCCTGCGTCCAGTGCCTCGGCCAAGAGGGCCGCACTGTAGTCGGAGCCGCCACGGCCGAGGGTGGTGGTGCGACCATCGCCGTCGGCACCGATGAAGCCCTGGGTGATGACCAGGCTGTCACCCAGCAACGGGCCCACCGCCTGCTGGCAGAGGGCGCGGGTCGCCGCGAGATCCACGGTGGCCTTGCCAAAGCGGCTGTCGGTGCGCAGCAGCTGGCGCGCATCCTGCCACTGGGCCTTGACCCCGCGCTGGTGCAGGAGTTCGGTAAAGAGACGGGTGGACATCAGCTCGCCGCAGGCGATGAGGCGATCGGCGAGTTCGGCGTCGGTGTGCTGACTGGCCTGACGGGCCATGGTGCGAATGTCGCCGAGCTGGGCATGGATGAGGGCGCTCACGTCGCTCGGGTTGCCAAGGGCGGCCAGAATGGCCAGCTGGATGTCGGCAAGCCTGGCAAGCTGGGCATCCTGTCCGGCTTCGTCCAGTTCACCCTGAGCCAGGCTCACCAGCAGGTTGGTGACGCCGGCGCTGGCGCTCAGCACCACCACCCGGGTCGCCGGATTGGCCAGCACCACGTCGGCGCAGTGGTTCATGGCCGCGGCATTGGCGACGCTGGTTCCGCCAAACTTGGCGACATTGATCGGGTTCATTGCATACTCCTGTCTCAAGGTGAAAATCCGGTTTCATCGGGCAAATAGAGAGGAGGAGGCAAAAAATGGCAGGAAAACGCGAGGATCCCGGCCAGAAGCACTCCACCTGCAGAGCCCATCCCGTACCGGCCCCAGGTGGGGCGCGGTGTGGGATGACCACTACCGATGACAACCCGGGGGATTCAGCCCCCGCAGCCGACGTGGCGGTGTCCAGTCACTCGCCTCGTCTCGGCGCTGCTCCCCCTGACCCAAGTTCACCGGACACTGGTGTCCTCCCTTGGGCTGCCTGGGCAGCGCTCCTCTTCTGGTGCCACCTGTGACAGGTGGCGTGCATGTACAAATACCTTGGTCTGGATTGCACTGTCAATCGAGTTCGTAAAAAAGAACAAAATTGACGGTAACCAGGCACAAGATCAATCAGTTACGAAATGGTCTTGGACAAAACCTTGGAGCGACGCTGCCAGTTGTAGAAGCGCTGGCGCTCCACCGGCAGATCTTCGACTTCCAGGGGATCGAAACCCCGCTCCCGGAACCAGTGGATGGAGCGGGTGGTGAGCACGAACAGGCGACGGATGCCGAGCCGCTTGGCCCGCTCGGCCACCTTGGCGATCAGGGTGTCCCCCCGGTTGGAGTTGCGATACTCCGGGTGGATGGCGACGCAGGCCATCTCGGCCATGGCTTCTTCCATGAAACAATAGAGCGCCGCACAGCCGATGATGAGGCCGTCCCGCTCGATGATAGTGAACTTGTCTATCTCCATCTCCAGCTGCTCCCGGGAGCGGCGCACCAGGATCCCTTCCTCCTCCAGCGGACGGATGAGATCCAGGATGCCGCCGATGTCCTCAATGGTGGCGGCCCTCGCCCGCTCGGCGCTTTCGCGCACGATCTGGGTACCCAGCCCCTCGCGGCTGAACAGCTCCTGCAGCATGGCGCCGTCGTCCTGATAGCTCACCAGGTGGGAGCGGGGCACGCCACCCCGGCAGGAGGCGATGGCCGCGCGCAGGTAGCGGGCGGTGCCTGACATCTCTTCCCCCGCCTGCTCCAGCGCCACCAGCAGCTCTTCGGCCTGCTCGGGGAAGAGCTCGGAGATGGCTTCCCCGTGCCTGTCCATGACCCCCTGGGTGCTGCTAAAGCAGATGAGCTTGTCGGCTTTGAGATCCACCGCCACCCGGCGGGCCACCTCTTCCGAGCTCAGGTTGAAACTCTCGCCGGTGACCGAGCAGCCGATGGGGGAGATGAGCACCAGGCCGTGCTGATCCAGCTGGCGGGTGATCCCCTCCACATCGATGCGACGCACCCGGCCGCTGTGGCAGAAGTCGATGCCGTCATCCACACCCAGCGGCTGGGCGGTGACGAAGTTGCCGCTCACCACGCTGATGCGGGCCCCCTGCATGGGGGTGTTGGCGAGGCCCATGGAGAGCTGGGCGGTGATGTCGTATTGCAGACCGCCGCACACCTGCTTGATGATGGCGAAACTGGCATCGTCGGTGACCCGGATCCGCTTGTGATACTGGGCCTGGATGCCGGCACGGGCCAGGGCCTCGTCATTTTGCGGACGCGAACCAAACACCAGTACCAGGCGGATCCCCAAGGTCTGCAGCAGGGCGATGTCGCTGACGATGTTGGCGAAATTGGGGTGACAAATGGCTTCCCCGCCGATCATCAGGACGAAGGTGGCACCCCGGTGCACATTGACATAGGGGGTGGATTGCCGAAAGGCATGGACCAGGCTGGGTTCGCGTTCACGCACGTGTTTCATTCCATAAAAAAGCAGCAATTCGCCCAATATATGAAAATAAATTCACAAATCAAGACTAAATATCGACTTGATGTTTTTTTGTCGCCATTTTGACCAGTGCGTGCGGGGAGGGGAAGACGCTGGCGAGGACGGGAGGGTCGCCCCGGGGGCCGCTCCCTGGTTGATCCGGGCTAATAACCTGATATCTTCGGTGTTCCTTTTCGTCAGCCGCATTGCGCGGGGTTTTATACAAGGACAGGGCATATGGAGCAGATTATTTCACCGGCAGAGGCGCTGCCGGGACGGCGGGAAGCACTGGAGATTGGCCAGGTGCACGCAGTAAACGGTCACCCGACCCAGGGACCCTGGCCCGAGGGGATGGAGCTTGCCTGGTTCGGCATGGGCTGTTTCTGGGGGGTGGAGCGTCTGTTCTGGCAGCAGCCCGGGGTCTATTCCACCGCCGCCGGGTATCAGGGGGGGCTGACCCCCAATCCCACCTACAAGGAGGTGTGCAGCGGCCTGACCGGCCACGCCGAGACGGTGCAGGTGGTGTTCGATCCCAAGGTCATCAGCTACGGGGATCTCGTCAAGCTGTTTTGGGAACACCATGATCCGGCCCAGGGGATGCGCCAGGGTGGCGACATCGGCACCCAGTATCGCTCCGTCATCTTCGTCGGGGACGACACCCAGGAGGCGATTGCCCAGCAGAGCCTGGCCGCCTACCAGCAGGCCATGACGGCGAGCGGTGACGGGCGCACCATCACCACCCGCATCCTGCCGCTGGCCCCCTTCTACTATGCCGAGGATTATCACCAGCAATATCTGGAGAAGAATCCCGAGGGGTATTGCGGCCTGGGGGGCATTGGCGTCTGCCTGCCTCCCAGCCTGAATCGCTGAGGCGTCATTGCATACCACGGGGGCCATCAGGCCCCCGTGTCATTGTGATGAAAAATAATTGAAAAAAATGCGTCAGGTGGGGAACTAAACTGAACCCTGGCTGACCAACAGGGTAGCGACCACGGATGGTTGCCAAGACCAGACACATTTTTTTGCCCCGAAATTCATTACTCTGACAAGCGCGATGAATTGACAATGCTAGCAAGCAGGGCTGCCCGATGAGGCGGCCCTTTTCATTGGGCGTCCCGCCTCACTCCTCGCCTCATTGCATCTCGTCCCCTTGCCGTCACGGCAGGGGCTGGGGTCAGCTGATGGTGTTGTCGAACAGGTTCTTGATGAGGTCGATGAACTCGATGAGGAAGGCTTGTTGGGCTTCGCTGGGGGCGGACAACCAGACGGCGGAGAGCACCTCTTCCAGATCGGCGACCACGGCATCGGCCTCCTGCATGATCAGGAAGCGCACCTTGGGGTCGAGCTGGGGGTTCTGCTCGCAGATGGCCATCAGGTTGTCGGCCACCCGGCTGCTCACCAGATCCTCGATGGTCTGGGCGCCGCCGCCCTGTTGCTGGCTCTCGAACAGACCCAGACTCTCTACCAGATACTCGATCAGCGCAATGTAACCGTCGCTCTCTACCACCATGATGGCTGCCCTTTCTTCATTGCCTTGGGGAAATGGTGCGTATTTTAGTGGCTGAACCCGTCATGGCAAGCGGCAGTGGAGCCGATGGCGGATAAATTGGACACCGCCGCGCTCCACCGTCTCCAATCCGGTCAGCAGGAAGCCGTGACGCAGGAAGAGAGCGAGGCTGAAGGCGCTCGCCTCCGTGGTGAGGCTGCCAAGCCCCATCTGGCTGGCGGCTGCCAGCACCCGCTCCAGCAGCAGGGTGCCGAGCCCCTGGCGCGGATGATCCGCGCTCACGTAGAGCAGGCTGAGATGACCGTCATCGCTCAGGGTGGCAAAGCCAAGGGGCACATCGTCTTGCTCGATGACCCAGCCATGGTGCTCGCGCAACTGGCTGGCAAGCCCCGGGTGATGGGCGCCCCTGGCCCACTGCTCCACCTGCTCCGGGCTGTAGTGTGCAGGCCCCAGGCGGCGTACCGACTGCTCGAACAGATCCAGCAGCCTTGGTATGTGCGCCTCCTCGAGGGGGACGATGCGAGGAGAAGAAGGAGACGGCATGGGTCAACCCTCCCTGATGGTCGCGCGGGGGGCCTGGGGCCGCTTCGCCCTGGGCAGACCCGCCACCACCCGCTCATAGGAGTGGACTACCCAGCCCTGCCAAAGATCGTCAGACAGGCCTTCACTCAGGGTCACCGTGTTCCAGTGCTGCTTGTTCATGTGCCAGCCCGGTTTCACCTCGGGGTGGATCTCCCGCAGCAGCAGGGCGAGTTCGGGTTCGCACTTCAGGTTGATGGAGAGGGGCTCCGCCTGCCAGTCCACCAGGGCAAACATCTTGCCGGCGATGCGGTAGACCAGGATCTCCGGGCCGAAGGGGGTGTCCTCGGTGGCGCCGGGCTGGCTGAGCAAAAATTCACGCAATTGAACGAGGGTCATGGGGACTCCAGGCTGGTCCGATCATGGTGGAAGCATGTTCACCGGGGTGAGCCTTCTGTTAATATGCGCGCCGAGTATACCCCCCATCACCCCGGGAGCCCATGAGATGTTGTACCACAAGACCTTTGAACTGGGTCCCGATCGGGATTGGGTGGTGTTCGTGCACGGTGCGGGCGGCAGCTCCTCCATCTGGTTCAAGCAGTTGCGGGCCTACCGGGAGCACTTCAACGTGCTGCTGCTGGACCTTCGCGGCCACGGCCAGTCCAACCAGCTGCAGCAGGTGGTAAAGGGGCACTACAGCTTTCGGGCCGTGACCGAGGACATCCTGCGCCTGCTGGATCACCTGCGCATCCCCCACGCCCATTTTGTCGGCATCTCCCTTGGCACCATCCTCATCCGCCACCTGGCGGAGCTTCGCCCCGAGCGGGTCAAGAGCATGGTGCTCGGCGGCGCCATCCTGCGTCTCGACATCCGCTCCCGGGTGCTGGTGCAGCTTGGTCGCCTCGGCCAGCACTTCCTGCCCTACATGTGGCTCTACCGCCTGTTCGCCTTCATCATCATGCCGCGCCAGCACCATCAGGAGTCCCGCAACCTCTTCGTGCGCGAGGCTCGCAAGCTCTGCCAGAAGGAGTTCAAGCGCTGGTTCCGTCTCGCCACCGAGGTGAACCCCCTGATGCGCTACTTTCGCGAGCGGGCCCTGCCCATTCCCACCCTCTACGTGATGGGGGAGGAGGATCACATGTTCCTCGCCCCGGTGCGTGAGCAGGTGGCCCGCGACCCTTACAGCCGCCTCGAAATCATCGAAAAGTGCGGCCACGTCTGCAACGTGGAGCAGCCGGATCACTTCAACCGCCAGTCCCTGGCGTTTCTCTCCCGTCAGGCGGCGTCATCCGCCCTCTGAGGCCCGACAAGGGCCTCAGAGGAAGTAGTGGCCAATCTCCAGATAGCGCTGGCGGATGTGTTCGATGAGCAGCCTTATCTTGCGCGGCGGCTGGCGGGTGAAGGGGTAGACGGCGTAGATGCCGAGCTTCTTGCCCACCCGGTCGGGAAACAGGTCCACCAGATCCCCCTGCATCAGGTCGTGATAGACCAGACAGCGCGGTACATAGACGATGCCGCGCCCCCCCAGCGCCGCCTTGCGCAGGGCCCCGGCGTTGTCGGTTGAAAAGCTCCCCGACACCGACACCAGATAGTTGCCCTCTTCCCCCTTGAAGGCCCACTCCGAGGCCCCCGTGCTCTGGTAGGCGTAGCGCAGGCAGTTGTGGGTGAGCAAATCCGACGGCTCGCGCGGTGCCCCGAAGCGGCGCACATAGGCGGGGGCGGCGCAGATGACCCACTGGGAGTCGAGAATGTGGCGGGCAATCAGGCTCGAGTCATCCAGATAGCCGGTGCGAATGACCAGATCGAACCCCTCTTCCACCAGGTTGACGAAGCGGTTGTCCAGCGACATCTCCACCGTGAGCCCCGGGTGCTGCTGGCAAAAATCGGCCACCGCATCGGCGAGCAAGAGCTCGCCGGAGATGGTGGGCACCGACATCCGCACATGACCGCTCACCTTTTCACCAAATCCCGCCACCGCGTCGAAGGCGTCCAGTGCGGCGGCCTTCACATTTTTGGCACCTTGATAGAGCGCCTTGCCCGCCTCGCTCAGGGTGAGCCGGCGGGTGGTGCGATAGAGGAGCTGGACCCCGAGCTCCTCTTCAAGACGCCCGATCCGCTTGCTAACCACTGAATTTGTCAGGGAATTTTGTTCAGCTACCTTGCTGAAGGATCCGGCCTCCACCACCTGGGCGAAGAGGATGAGGTCGTCGGTACTGGCCATATTGATCAACTTTTGGAACGAATGTTGTTCATTATTTCCATATATCGCGAAAAAGGAACAGGGTAAGGTCACGTCCGCTTAACAAAACAACAACAAGGTGCGCCTCTGCACCCCTCTGGACAAGGACGCAATGATGACAGACACCCTGCTGGCCCTGGTGGCCTTCTCGCCGATCCTGGTGGCCGCCGTGCTGCTGGTCGGCCTCAACTGGCCCGCCAAGCGCGCCATGCCCGTCGCCTTCCTATTGACCGTGTTCATCGCCCTCTGGGGCTGGCAGATGAGCCCGACCCGGGTCTTCGCCTCCACCCTGCAGGGGCTGGTGATCACGGTGACCGTGCTCTGGATCGTGTTCGGCGCCATCCTGATGCTCAACACCCTGAAACACACCGGCGCCATCACCGCCATTCGCGGCGGTTTTACCAACATCTCGCCGGACCGGCGCATCCAGGCCATCATCATCGCCTGGTGCTTCGGCGCCTTTATCGAAGGGGCCTCGGGTTTTGGCACCCCGGCCGCCATCGCCGCGCCGCTGCTGGTGGCCATCGGCTTTCCGGCGCTCGCCGCCGTGCTGCTCGGCATGATGATCCAGTCCACCCCGGTGTCGTTCGGCGCGGTGGGCACCCCCATCCTGGTGGGGATCAACAAGGGGCTGGATAACCAGGCCATCGGCCAGACCCTGAGCGCCGGTGGCAGCAGCTGGGACATCTACCTGCAGCAGGTGACCACCAACGTGGCCCTCATTCACGCCACCGTCGGCACCCTGATGCCGGTGCTGATGGTGATGATGCTGACCCGCTTCTTCGGCCGCAACCGCAGCTGGACCGAGGGGCTCTCCATCCTGCCCTTCGCGATTTTCGCCGGGCTCGCCTTCACCGTCCCCTATGCCTTCACCGGCATGCTGCTCGGCCCCGAGTTCCCGTCCCTCATCGGCGGTCTGGTGGGGCTGGCCCTGGTGGTGACGGCGGCGCGAGCCGGTTTTCTGGTGCCCAAGAACTCCTGGGATTTCGCCCCCGAGAACGAGTGGCCCGCCGAGTGGCTGGGCTCCTTGAAGCTCGATCTCAAAGAGGCCGCTGGTCGCCCCATGTCGCTCATGCTGGCCTGGCTCCCCTATGTGGCGCTGGCGCTCCTGCTGGTGGCGAGCCGGGTGAGCCCGGCATTCAAGGCCAGCCTCCTGTCGGTGAGCCTCGCCTTCACGGACCTTTTGGGAGAGAAGGGGGTCAGCGCCTCCATTGAGCCACTCTACCTGCCGGGGGGCCTGCTGGTGCTCTGCGCCCTGCTCGCCACCTGGCTGCAATCGCGCTCCCTCGCCCCCTTCGGGCGGGCGCTGGGGGAGTCCAGCCGCACCCTGATCGGCGCCGGCTTCGTGCTGATTTTCACCGTGCCCATGGTGCGCATCTTCATCAACTCCGGCGTCAACGGGGCGGATCTCGCCAGCATGCCGGTGACCACCGCCAACTTTGCCGCCGGGCTGGTGGGGGAGTTCTTCCCGGCCCTCAGCGCCACCATCGGCGCGCTGGGGGCCTTTATCGCCGGCTCCAACACGGTATCGAACATGATGTTCAGCCAGTTCCAGTTTGAAGTGGCCCAGACCCTGGGGGTCTCCACCGCCGCCATGCTGGCCCTGCAGGCAGTCGGTGCCGCCGCGGGCAACATGATCGCCATTCACAACGTGGTGGCGGCCTCGGCCACCGTGGGGCTGCTCGGTCGTGAGGGGGCGACGCTGCGCAAGACGGCGCTGCCGACCCTCTACTACCTGCTGGTCACCGGCCTTATCGGGCTGGCGCTCATGTACAGCTTCCACATCTCGGACGCACTGCTGCAGCTCAAGTAAGGAGAGCAAGTGATGAAGGTAATGCGGGTCTACCCGGCCAAGCCGGCCGATGTCTATCTCTACGCCACCTGTCTGGTGGACCTGTTCGACCCGGTGGCGGGGCTCGATGCCATCGCCCTGATCGAGCGGGAAGGGATAAGGGTGCACTTTGTCGAGAAACAGACCTGCTGCGGGCAGCCGGCCTACACCTCGGGTCACGAGGAGGAGGCGCGCAAGGTGGCGCAAAGCCAGATGGCGCTCTTCCCCGAGCCCTGGCCGGTGGTGGTGCTGTCGGGCTCCTGCGGCGGCATGATGCACCACCACTACCGCCGCCTCTTCCCCGAGAGCCCCGAGGTGGCGGATTTTTGCGATCGGGTGTTCGAGCTCACCGAGTTTCTGGCCCGGGTCTGCCGGGTGCGCTGGCACGGGGTGGGGGAGGCGAGCATCGTCATGCACACCTCCTGCTCGGCCCGGCGCGAGATGCAGGTACACACCACGGCCCGCAGCCTGTTGGGGCAGCTCGATGGCGTCACCTTGCACGAGCAGGCCTACGAGAGCGAGTGCTGCGGCTTTGGCGGCACCTTCTCGGTGCGCCATCCCCACATCAGCCAGGCCATGGTGGAGGACAAGACCCGCCACCTGCTGGCCACCGGCGCCGACACCCTGGTGAGCGCCGACTGGGGGTGCCTCTTGAACATCAAGGGATCCCTGGCCTATCAGGGCAGGATCTTGCCTGCCACCCACCTGGCGAGCTTCCTGCTCGCCCACAGCCGCCCCGACAGTGACGAAATAGCTCATAACGGCGCCGCTGTTAGCGATTTGGCTCATACCAAAGAGGCCCTGCCCCATGTCTGATCACGCCAAGTATTCGCCGCGCCGCTTCCATCCCCAGGCCGAGGCGGCCCTGGCCGACCCCGTGCTGCGCCAGAATTTTCGCGGCGCCATGGATTACCTGCGCGCCAAGCGCCGGGATGCCTTCGCCGACCCGCAGGAAGAAGCGGCGGTGCGCGATGCGGCGGAGCAAATCCGCCTGCGCTGTCTCTCGCGCCTGCCGGACCTGCTGGAGCAGCTCGAAGCCAACTGTGAGCGCAACGGCATCCGGGTGCACTGGGCCCAGACGCCGGCCGAGGCCAACGCCATCATCCTCGGCATCGCCCAGCAACACGGGGTGAGCAGCATCGTCAAGGGCAAGTCCATGGTGAGCGAGGAGGTGGGCTTCAACCACGAGATGGCGCGCCACGGCATCCGCTGCCTTGAGAGCGACATGGGAGAGTTTATCGTCCAGCTCGACGGCGACACCCCGTCCCACATCATCATGCCCGCCATCCACAAGAACAAGCAGGAGGTGAGCGACACCTTCGCAAGCAACCTGGAAGGCTTCACCCCCACCACGGACGTGGACGCCCTGATCCAGACCGGGCGGCGGGCCCTGCGCGAAGAGTTTCGCCGCGCCGGCATGGGGCTCTCCGGCGTCAACTTTGCGGTGGCCGAGACCGGCAGCCTGTGTCTGGTGGAGAACGAGGGCAACGGGCGCATGTGCACCACGGTGCCGAAAGTGCACGTGGCCATCACCGGCATCGAGAAGGTGGTGGAGTGCCTATCCGATGTGCCGCCCCTCTACAGCGCCCTGACCCGCTCGGCCACCGGACAGGCCATCACGACTTACTTCAACGTCATCAGCGGCCCGCGCCGGGCAGGGGAGCTGGACGGCCCGGATGAGGTGCACCTGGTGCTGCTCGACAACGGCCGCAGCCAGGCTTACCGGGACGAAGAGCTGCGCAAGACATTGCAGTGCATCCGCTGCGGCGCCTGCATGAACCACTGCCCGGTCTACACCCGCATCGGCGGCCATGCCTACGGCACCATCTACCCGGGGCCCATCGGCAAAATCATCTCCCCCCACCTGCTGGGGCTGGAGAGCACGAGCGATCTGGTGACCGCATCGAGCCTGTGCGGCGCCTGCGGCGAGGTGTGCCCGGTGCGCATCCCCATTCCCGACCTGTTGCAGCGCCTGCGCCGGGAGGCCAAGCACGACGCACAGCCCGGTCACGAACCGCTGGCGGGGCAGGGGGCGGCCAAAAGCCGGCTCGAGACCCTCGCCATGCAGGGCTTTGCCTTTGCCGCCACCCACCCGCGCCTCTACCACGCCGCAACCGGGGTGGCCGGTCGCCTGCGGGGCTTGATGCCCAAACACCTGGGCCTCTGGACCCAGTGCCGCGAAGCCCCCAAACCCGCCTCCCAGAGCCTGCACGCCCTGCTGCGCCAGAAGAAGAAGGAGTCCTGAGATGTCGAGCAAAGAGGCCATATTAAGCCGCCTGCGCGGCGCCGCCACCCCCATGGCCCACGCCCCCCATGGCTGGCAGCCCTGGCGCGGGGAGGATGAACAGGCACGGCGCGAGCGCTTTGTTGCCGGGATCAGCGCCAGCCACGCCGAGATCCTCACAGTCCAACAGGCAAACCTGGCCCGGGATCTGGCCGCCTGGTTGGATCAAGAAGGCGTGACGCATCTGGCCTGTGGCCAGGGCGGTCGCTGGCAGGCGGCGGTCGCGGCGGCTTGCGCCGGGCGATCTGTGTTGACCCCCGCAGGCGAGTTCGCGAGCTGGAAGGACGATCTGTTCGACGTCTGTCAGGCGGGCATCACCCACTGCGCGGGCGCCATCGCCGATACCGGCACGCTCGTGTTGCTGCCGGATGGCGGCGAGCCGCGCACCCTCTCGCTTGTGCCACCCTGCCATATCGCCCTGCTGGCGGCCTCCACCATCGCCGACAACCTGGCGGGGCTGGTGGCGGCCGGGCGCTGGCAACAGGCCATGCCCACCAACCTGTTGCTGGTCTCCGGCCCCTCCAAGACCGCCGACATCCAGCAGACCCTGGCCTACGGCGCCCACGGCCCGAGCCGCCTCTTGGTCGTGCTGGTGGAGGATTGCTGATGCGCTGGAATGAATTTGACGCCGCCGTGCTCTCGCGTATTCCGCCGGAGCGGCTGGTGAGCGATCCGGATTTACGGCTGGCCCACGGCACGGACGCCAGCTTCTACCGCCTGGTGCCCGAGCGCATCGTGCGCCTCGACTCCCTCGAGGAGGTGCGCTTCGTGCTCGGAGTGTGCCGCGAATTGGGCCTGCCGTGCACCTTTCGCGCCGCTGGCACCAGCCTCTCGGGCCAGGCCCTGAGCGATTCGGTACTCATCACCCTGACCGACAGCTGGCGCGGCCACCGCATTCTGGACGAGGGGGCGCGCATCGCCCTGCAACCCGGGGTGATCGGCGCCGATGCCAACCGCTATCTGGCGCCCCTGGGGCGCAAGATTGGGCCGGATCCCGCCTCCATCAACGCCTGCAAGCTCGGCGGCATCGCCGCCAACAACGCGAGCGGCATGTGCTGCGGCACCGCCCACAACAGCTATCACACCCTGCACGCCATGACCCTGCTGCTGGCCGATGGCACCGTGCTGGAGAGCGGCGATCCCCAGAGCCGCGCCGCCTTTTCTGCCAAACGCCCGGAGCTGCTCACGGGGCTTGCCGCCCTGCGTGCCGAGGTGCTGGCGAATACTGAGCTTGCCGCCAAAATTCGCCACAAGTACCGGCTCAAGAACACCACCGGCTACGCCATCAACGCCCTGCTCGATCATGAGGATCCCGTCGATATCCTCACCCACCTGATGATTGGCTCGGAGGGGACCCTCGGCTTTATCGCCGAGGTGGTGCTCGATACCGTGCCCGAATACCCCCACAAGGCCTCGGCCCTGCTGGTGTTTCGGGACGCCGAGCAGGCCTGTCTGGCCACCTCGCGCCTTAAAGCTGCGCCGGTGGCGGCGGTGGAGCTGATGGATGGGCGATCCCTTCGCTCGGTGGCGGGCAAGCCCGGTCTGCCGGACTTTATCAAGACCCTGGATCTGGCCGCCTGCGCCCTGCTTGTGGAGGTGCATGGGGAATCGAAAGAGGCGCTGGTGGATCGCTGCGAGCAGGTGACGGCCAGGGCGGGCGAGTTCGTTCAGGTCGCCTCTGTGCCTTTTACCAGCGACAGCGCCGGGCTCTGGGCCATTCGCAAGGGGCTTTTCCCGGCGGTGGGGGCGGTGCGCACCACCGGCACCACCGTCATCATCGAGGATGTTGCCTTTCCCATCGAGCGTCTGGCCGAAGGGGTGGCGGGGCTGCAAGCCCTGTTCGATCGCTTCGAATACGGTGAAGCCATCATCTTCGGCCACGCGCTGGAGGGGAACCTGCACTTCGTCTTTACCCAGGGGTTCGATGATCCGGCGCAGGTGGCCCGTTACGGCGCCTTTATGGATGCGGTGGCGGAACTCGTCGCCGTGCGCTTTGGCGGGTCCCTCAAGGCCGAGCACGGCACCGGCCGCAACATGGCCCCCTATGTGGAGCTGGAATGGGGGCCGGAGGGAATGGCGCTGATGCGGCGCATCAAGGCGCTGCTGGACCCCGATGGCCTGCTCAATCCCGGCGTCATCATCAACGATGACCCCAAGGCCCACCTGGCCCATCTCAAGCCCATGCCGGCGAGCGATGCCATCGTGGATCCGTGCATCGAGTGCGGTTTTTGCGAGGCAGTCTGCCCCTCGCGCACCCTGTCACTGTCGCCGCGCCAGCGCATCGTGCTCTATCGCGAACTGGCCCGCCGCACTCGTGCCGATGAGCCCTCCAACCAGCTGGCCCGGCTGTTTGACTATCAGGGGATTGAGACCTGCGCCGCCACCGGGCTGTGCGCCGATCGCTGCCCGGTCGGCATCAACACCGGAGCGCTCATCAAGAAGCTGCGCACAGACAAGTACCAGCGCTTCGTGCCCATCGCCCGCTGGAGTGCCGATCACTTCGCCGGCGTCACCCGCACGGCTCGCGGTGCGCTGGGCCTCAAAGCCATTGCCGGCAAGCTGCTGGGGGAAAAAGCTCTGGCAGGGCTGGTGAACGGGGTTCGCCATCTGAGCGGCCAGCGCACGCCCGCCTGGCTGCCGACCCTGCCGGGGCCGAGCCGCTACCGGTGGCCCCAAGGGGAGGGGAGCCATGGCGGATCCAATGAGGGCATTGGAGAGGATCGCGCCGTGGTTTACCTGCCGTCCTGCGCGAGCCGGGTATTCGGCCAGCAGGAGGAGGCCCCGTCACTGCCGGACGTGGTGCAATCACTTCTCAATAAAGCGGGCTGCCGGGTCATCGTGCCGGTGAGAGTTGAGGGGCTCTGCTGCGGCATGCCCTATGACAGCAAGGGGATGAGCGAGGTGGCACAGGGCAAGCGTACAGAGCTGGCCGAGGCCCTGTGGCAGGCAAGCGAGCAGGGGCGCTGGCCCGTGCTGCTCGACACCAGCCCCTGCGTGCAGCGACTGCTCTCGGGGGCGCTCGGCAAGGGCCTTCGGGTGTTCGAGCCCTCTGCCTTTGTGCTGGAACACCTGCTGCCCCACCTTGAGCTGACCCCCCTGGATGAGACAGTGATGCTCCATATCACCTGCAGCAGCCGGCGCATGGGGCTGGGGGAGACCATGCTGGCGCTGGCCCGCGCCTGTGCCCGCGAGGTGATCGTGCCTGAGCATATCCAGTGCTGCGGCTTTGCCGGCGACAAGGGGCTGATGACCCCGGAGCTCAACGCCGCGGCCCTCGCCAGCCTGCCCGCCCAGGTCCCCAGGGATTGCCGTCAGGGATTCAGCAACAGCCGCACCTGTGAAATGGGGCTCAGCCAGCACGCCGGCATTCCCTATCACAGCATCCTCTATCTGGTGGATCAGGCGGCGAGATAGAGAAAAAAACGGCAGGATAACTATCCTGCCGTTTTCAATGGGGTGAACAAGGTGGCTTAAAAACGGGACTTGTCTGGTGCTACGTGCTATGAAAGGGGCCGATGCTGATACGAACGATGGCAAGGAAGGATTGATGACGCCGCTAAACCACTATCTGCCTGCCTATCACTTCTGTGAAGAGCACGCTCGCGACATTGCCGCCGACCCGCGCACCGTCATCCAGGCGGCGTCCAACTATCGACCGGAAGCGGATCCGGCCTTTCGCCACCTGATCGGCTTGCGGGAAGTGCCGATGCGCCTTGGGCATCTTCTCGGTCGCCAACAGAGCGCCAGCCCGCCTCCCTTTGGCTTGGACAGATTCGTGCAGCTCGACAGCCAGGACGACAACACGCTGCTCTACGGCCTTGTCGGCCGGTTCTGGCGGCCGGACTTTGGTCTGGTGACCATGGCGGACAGTCAGGCGTATCTGGACTTTGCGGCGCCAGGCGTTGCAAAACTGGCCCTGGGGTTTTCGGCCAGCCGCCAGCCAAACGGCACCACCCGGTTGACCACCCAGACAAGGGTGTTCTGCCCGGATCTGGCCTGCCGCCTCAAATTCGCACCTTACTGGTATCTGATCCGCCCCGTCAGCGGCCTGATCCGGCGCCGGATACTGGGCGCCATCAAGGCAGAAAGCGAAAGAGGGTTGTAAGGCCATGCCGGAGTGTTCACCTGTACTTTCACTTTTTGGCGCAAACAGAAGATGAGGGATTAATGACGTCTGAGTTCCCCATTGCCGTGCTTGCAGCCATGGAATACAGCCGCACCTGCGAAATGGGGCTCAGCCAGCACGCCAGCATTCCCTATCACAGCATCCTCTATCTGGTGGATCAGGCGGCGAGACAAAGAAAACCCCGACAGAATAAATTCTGCCGGGGTTTATGCATTGGTTAAATCGGTTATAACCTTAGTTAGTTTATATTTTTGTTGTTATTACTGTCTTGGAGTTCAAGCTTTATACATGGAGTGTCATTAGCTAATGTCACTGTCATCCAGTATTTGAATGTCAAACTACCAATGGTACTGCTACCATCATTTAATTCAAAACTGACATCTACATATTGTTCATTGCCTATATCATGAATACCAATGGTATCAAATAACTCTTTGCTTGTGAGAAGGCAGTCATCAATGTTGTCAAGTTCAAGAGAGTAAACCTCGCAATCGCCGATATGACAAATATATTCACTATCAAAGCCATCTTGGTGTCTTATACCATATTTTTTTGCAACTTCTAATTCATATAATGAGCTGTGAAGAATGTCTTTCAAGCTTTGGTGGCCGACAAATAGTACAGGGCATGCCATTAACAATGAAAACTTCATAATATCAGAAAGGATACTGTCGATATCAGTGTATTTGTATAGTTCTAAACATGGTTGTTTCAGTAATTTACTTAGTATGTTTGATTTTATGTTTTCAAAAATAAATTCAGACAGCCAACTTTCTTCATTAATTGCCCGGCTTATATTTAGGCCACAGGCAATTTGTTCTTTAGCATAATTATTAAGCTTTATCCTAAAAGGAGAGTCATCAGGAAGAGCATTTCGAATAATATGTTCAAAAAGTCCTAGCGGGAAGCGATGTGCATTTTCTCTTTTCAAGAAGGATGAGCTTGCAATTCCAAGTTTTGTCAGGCGATCCCTGTCTATTTTAGCATTTAAAACAGACTGATTCTGACTGCTAGTGATTTTGGAAATAATATCTCTTAAAGATTTAATAAAATTAGTTTTACAGGGTTCTAAGTTATCATATTCAACTAAAATGAATTCGTGGTTCTCTTTGGCAATGTTAATCCACTCATTTAGATCTGAAATTATTGCTTGTTTTTCTTCATATTCAAAAAAATTGGAAGAAAGAACATCATCCCATCTGTAGGATAGCGCCCATGATGTATGGGACATAGAAATAGCAATTTCAACATAAGCTAAATTCATACTCTTTGGGTCGTTTGCACCCCACCCAGAGTAAATTCTACCAGTTACACGCCTTTCTTCATAGATACGGCCGAATGACTCCAGAATTGATGAGAGCCAATTACCATACTCACCGTTATTACCACCATTGTAATCTCTATGTCTAATATAAGAGCCAAGCAGGTCGCCAGCATTTAATATTTTATTGTGATTTTGTCTAAGTGAGCCAGATGGATAAATTTGCTCACCAGATAACAGCGCCTTGACATATTTTTTCAATATTTCTGGCTGTTCACTATTAGGTTTTAATAGTATGTAGCAAGCAGTAATAACCCTTAGGTCTAAATGAGCATTTTTAAAAGATAAGTCAAATGCAGCGCTATCGTTATAGATGTTTCCATTGAGAATAAACTGCCAATTTTTACTAGTTGGCTTCATTGATAGAAAGAAATAATTAATTGGCTCTGTACGCCAATGCAAATAGATGTTCCAATGGTTATCTCTTGAAAATGTATAAAACCAGTTATTGAGCATATCAACTCCCCAACCGGCGGCTTCGTAATTGCCAAATCGGAGAGCTGAAATTGTTGTTGATGCTGTACACTCCAAATGTGTTATAAGAGCAGAATATACACTGCTTATATTACTAGTCCGCTTTGAAGTTGACTCAATGTACATAATCCAACTTTCCCAAGCACCAACAAAATCATAGAGGATATCTTCATACTTATTAGCGATCCTCAAGTCACTAGACTCCGAGTTGTATGAGCGCCACTCTATCAGTAGATACCACAAATAGTAACTGGCTTTTATAAGATCTTTCAATTCCTTTTCAATAAATGAATCTCTTCTAGAAATTATGCGCCTATGAAAACCGAGCATGCTTTGATAAAATCGAGTGTTGTCATGTATTATTTCGACAGTTTCCTTTGCAAGGCGATAATATTCGGTAATAAGCTCATCAAGGTAATTCTTTCCAAATAAGCCACTGTCCGATAATGTTAACCAGTTATCTAGTTTACCTTTGCTTCCTTTAAAAGATAGTACCGAAGCAAGTTTAGCATGCCATAGAGAAATGTTATCTAGAGCGTTTGTAAATTCTCTTACATCACCATCTCTAATTGCGTCATTTGCGGGGCCAATAAAAGCATTCAGTAAACTTAATAATCCCGTGTTTTTCTCACTGTTTTTCCTTTCAAAAGAGAAAGATAATTTTATTAGTAATTTTACTATAGGGTTTAATGTAAAGTCGCTAAATGTAGCAATAAGGACTGTATTGTTAGTTCGATTACCTATTAGTGGATTGATTATTAGTTTTGCTCCTTGTTGCTTCTTAAGCTTCAGGATGAATATTTGAATTCTTATCGCAGAGTTAAGCAACCACAGGTTTACATCTTTTATGGAACAACGGAACTTCACATTTCGAGTTATTTCTTGACTGTTTCCTCCAAAGTAATTGTATGTCATTACTGCCATGATGTTTTCATCTGGGTTGACAATTAGGTTGTTATCAACCGCATTTTCTAATAATTTAATTTTAACTCTGCGGCGGATATCTAATTCACATGTTTCATTTATTGAAAAACGGAAAACTATTTCTTCGCGAGAGTTATCATCCAGCATCCTAAATGTTTGCACGAAAAACCAAGCTGTCAACAATAAATTTGATAAAAACCAAATTGCTGAGGTGATACAGATGGCGACGTATTTGTATTCAGTGATTGTTGCTTTTAAAAAATAACCTGCAACAATAAACCCTGAGAGTGTAAGTCCACTCAGGCCGGCAAACATAAATCCAGAATACTTTTGGTATAAGGGAAAGATAATGGTTTTGGCTGATTTATTTTGGAAAAGAATGCTGATCAGGCCAACAACTAATGGATATACGACACCAATTATAGTTAGTTGTCCACCTAATAAGGTGCTTTGCCAGTCAAGAATTTTTCTCCAATCTGGAGCATATATAACAATATATGGTTTGATCCATGGCTGCCAGATTATTAAATTATAAGTCACCAGGCCTGATAGCATTAGTGTTAACAGAATATATCTTTTGTAGTGGGTTGACCATCGGACAATGCTTTTTTCGAAAAAATTCCACCGATTATCCAAAAATATTTTGTTTTTGTAAAGTGACCCTCTTATCTCTTTGTTTACTCTAGATGAAAGCGTAGCCATAAAAAAACCTAATGATATTCCCATTGGAAAAAATTGCCTTATGCTCTGCAATTAATATTTAAAGGTGGGGCATGTGAGCTTTTTGTATTGAGTTGGTTTTACACAAACAATTTAGTGCTGTCTAATTTCATGCATAAAGTTATTACTTATTTAGAACGATAAAAAAGTTTATAATTGATTTTAAATTGATATGTCATTATTTTGACAAATAAAGATTGCTACCGCACGGGGTTGCAGCTCCCCGTGTGCTCTTTTTAACCAAGTTGAATAGGGGGAAATCATAGCCACTCCTTGGCTGCCTTTGGGGCTCTAAGGGCCGGATGAGTAGCCTATCAAAGGCTGACCGCTCCTGTTGAGTAAAAACACAGCCGATCCGTGGGATTTGAATGAAATCTTG
This sequence comes from Aeromonas sp. R2-1, assembly GCF_040908425.1. Lineage (NCBI taxonomy): Bacteria > Pseudomonadati > Pseudomonadota > Gammaproteobacteria > Aeromonadales > Aeromonadaceae > Aeromonas > Aeromonas sp. R2-1. The sequence goes on along the minus strand of NZ_JBFODR010000053.1, from coordinate 198,267 downwards.
ATGGCGGTCAGATTTTTACACGGAAAGGTCGAGAGAAACGGGGGGAGGGGAGATGGCTTCTCTTCTTTTCTGCTGCTCCGCCCGACCAACCAAGTCATGTGTTATTTCTTGTTTATCAATGCCTTGTAACAGCTTGTTGCAGATCTTGCGTCGACCGGCGAACCCTTCCTTCAGTAAATTCAGCGGCGATTGAATGCACCTCACATAACAAAGCAATTGCAAGGAACAAGAGTCATGAGAATGCACCACAAAGTCATGCTGGCCATCGCCTGCACCGCCGCCCTGTCCGCCTGTGACATAGAGAAGGCGGCCAACAGCATCGCCAAGCGCGCGCTGATGCTGACATCCATGAGTCGAACCTGCTTATCCGCGATGGCGAACGGGGTAAGACTCAGTAGCCCGTCATCTCTAGATAACCGACGCCTTTTGCGTCTCCCGAGACTAAGACCGCCCCTTCCCAGTAGTCAAAGCGCCCCGTCATGGCCTGATTGGCTTGGCGGGCACGGATCGTCAGGTTCAAATCGGCGGCTTCCAGTTGCCACTCGATGGGGTAGGCTTGCCCCTTGGGGCCACGCCAGGTCTTGCCGGGGGTGAGGTGGATGTGATCTGGGCTCAGCACCCGGCTGCTGCCATCCCGCTCGATCAGGATGCCGTAGCGGTTCTCAGGCTCAGTGTGGCCCGCTTTGGTGCGCAGGCGAAACAGCATCAGCTCGCGGCCATCGTCAAATTGCAGCGAAAACCAGTCCCAGCCCGATTGCCACTCGGCCAATACCGAGCTGCTCCACTCGTGATCAAACCACCCCTCACCGCTGACGTGGCGGGTCTCCCCATCCAGGGTCAAAGTGCCGCTGATGGTCAGGCGAGGGTAGGAGTAGTAGAAGGAGGCGTTGCCCGGGCTCTTCTCGCTGTAACCTGCTTTGCCTTGCAGCACCGCCGGCTTGGCGGCACTCACCTTCACATCAAGATCCCCCGCCTTGCTCTGCACCTTGAGGGTGGCGGGAAAAAGCGTCTCTCCTTGAGAGGTAAGCCGCCACTCTTTCAGCCAATACTCACCACCGCTGGCACCGGCGAGCCCTGGCCCCTGGCGGCTGGTGCGCTCGTCCTGCTGGTGGCGGCCTTTGCTCACATCCGTGATGGCGAACTGGGCCAACCAGAGTTGAGGGGTGAGCCAGGGGTTGTCGGATGTTATCTCCTGCTCGATGCCTTGGCGAAACAGGGTCCACTGCATGCCGTAGCCGCGTCCCTGCTCGTCTTTGAGGTTGCCGGTGAGATACCACCACTCGGAGCGGTAGTCGGGGTGGGCAGCGTGATCCGCGGGCAGGTTGATGGACTGATCCGGCAGGGCCTTTTTGAAGTGATTGCTACCACCGCCGAGGATGCTCCCCAGATCGCTGGCCTGCGCGTGGCCGCTTATGGCAACAAGCGGGATCAAGCGGGCTGCAAGCCACAGGGTCCGTAAAGAGGACAAGATTCCCCTCACCTTGGCCCTCTCCCGAAGGGAGAGGGGATGGTTCGCGGCAGCTCTGTGCGCTTCTCTGCGCTGAATCAAGTGCGGTGACAGAGACCTGGTCAATGGGAACGTCAAGCCATGGCCGAGCCAGAGCGCTAACCGATATGTCATACCACTCTCCTTGCGGCGTACCAGGAGGCCAGCGCACCGCACACCGGCGCCAGCAGAAGCGCCGTGACGGCGTGCAGGGGGGCGGCCTCGAAGGCCAGCCGCCAGCCAAAGGCACGGGGGTTGACCACCTCAATCAGCACCCAGGCAAGGCCATAGCCCACCGGCAGGGCCAGGAGCGCCGTGAGCAGTCCGAGGCCTGCCCCTTGCCACACCAGCAGCCGGCGGCAGTGGCGCGGGCTCAGGCCAAGGCTTTGCAGGGTCTGCAACTCGCCGCGCCGGGCCAGCCCCAGCACCATAAAGGCCGAGCCGATGCCGACGAAGGCGATCCCCAGGATCAGCAACTTCAATAGTTCGGTCACCACGAAGGTCTGGTCGAACACCCTGAGGGCTGCGGCGTGGATGGCGGGGGCGGGCAACAGGTTCACCTGCTCACCAAACTGGCTCCTGAGCCTGTCGCCAAGGCGCTCGGGATCCGGGCTGAAGAGGGCAAGGGATTGCACCTTGCCCCCTTCGAAGGCGTGCAGTATCTGTCCCTTGTCGCTGCCGTAATCCTGATAGACGCCGGTGACGGTGAGCGTGCGTGGCCCCTGCTCGCCGCTCACCTCGAGGCGCTGGCCCACCCTGACCCCGAGGCGTACCGTCAGCGGTTCGCTCGCCAGCACCTCGTCGGGAGCGGCGGGCCAGCGCCCGGCGAGCAAGGGATAGGCGGCTTTGAGCTCGGGAATAAAGTCCATCTGCGCCCACTCGATGGGCTGACCCTGCCAGCGGGCGGGGAGCACGGCGCGGCGGGAGGCGGCGCGCACATCCGGCGCGGCGAGGATGGTGTTGAGGGTCTGCTCGCCGAGGGCGCCCCTGCTGCCTGCCACCCCCTTGGGGGCGGTGACGTAGAGATCGGCGGCCAGACGCTGGCCGAGCCAGATCTCCACGCTCGAGCGAAAGCTCGACACCATGACCCCGATGCCGATGGCTGCGGCGATGGCCAGTTGCAGCGCCATCACCGCGATGGCGGTGCGATCCAGGTGATGGAGGGTTTCTGCCACCCCGAGCCGGGCGGTGAGGGGGCCGCGTGCACGCAGCCGCCCCAGCAAGGAGCGAAGGGCATCGGGCAGCAGGAGGGCCATGGCGAGCAGCCAGCCTCCGGCCACGAAGAGGGCGCCGCCAAGGCCGGTTTCTGGCCGCCATAGACACAGGGTGCACAGCAGCAGGATGGCGATGGCAAGCCCCCGGCGTTGCCAGGGGTGAGCCGGTGGGCGACTGTTGCCCTCTCGCAGCGCAAGGGGGGATTGGCGCAGCAGTTGCCACCAGCCGGGCAGGTTGGCGGCAAGCATCCCCAGAAGGCCAATCACCAGCGCCTTGCCAAGGCTCGTCGGGGAGAGGCGCAGCAGGTCGATGGGGTTGGGGCCATAGAGATCGGCCAGCGCCTGGGTGAGCTGCCCCATCAGGGCGAGGGCCAGCAGGCTCCCCAGCAGCAGCCCGAGCAGGGTGCCGAGGGTGGCGAGGATCAGGATCTCCAGGGTCAGCCAGCGCAGCACCCGGCGCGGCGGCATCCCGAGAATGATGAGCTGGGCGAGCAGGGGGCGGCGCACGCTCTGCACGAAGCGCTGGGCGTTGAACACCAAAAACAATCCCACCGCCATGGCGAGCAGGGAGAGGGCGGTAAGGTTCAGGGCCAGCGCATCCCCGAGCTGGCTGGCATCGAGCGCCGGGCTGATGGGCTCAAGCCAGAGGGGTTGATGGGGGGCATTGGATTGCAGGGCCGCCTGCAAGGCTCTTTGCAAGGTATTGGCCTCTTGCTCGCTGAGCTTGAAGACGATGCGATCCAGTCTGCCAGCCTTGCCAAGCAGGGGCTGGGCGAGGCCGATGTCGGTCACCAGCAGCCGCTCCATGGGGACGGCGCCGGGCTCGAAGGTGCCCGCCAGGGTCAGGGTCAGGGTCAGGGGGCGTTGCCCCTCATCCCCCAGTACAAAGGTTCGCGACTGGCCCGGTTGCCAGTCAAGGCGCCTCGCCTCGGGGGCGGCCAGCCAGACGCTGTCGGCACGATTCAACGAGACATCGGGTTGGCTGTCTGGCGCATCGCCAAAGAGGCGGCGCAGGGGGCCGGGGTTGAAGAGATCCATCCCCAGCAACTGGAAGCTGCGCCCCTGCTCGTCCTTGAGCCAGGCGTGAAGCTCTGGCATGGCGTCAAGGTTCGGCTGGCTTCGCACCAGCCTCACGTAGACTTGCTCATCCAGGCCACCCTGGGGGGCCAGGCGGTAGTTGGCCTCCCCGGCGAGCTGGCTGCGGGCGGCGACGAAGTTGGTGCGGGCGCTGTGGTTCAAGAGCTCGATGGCCACCACCAGGGTGACCCCGAGGGTGAGTCCGGCCAGGCTCATCAAGAGCAGCCAGGGGTGAGCGCGATAGAGGCGCAGCAGTGCCTTGAGGGGCAACATCAGCAGGCCCCCCGGCAGACGTCAGCCATGGCGGCGCCCCTTGAGCTCGACCAGCTGTCCCCCTTCAAGGCGCAGCACCCGATCCGCCAGGTCGCCATAGCCCGGGTTGTGGCTCACCAGCAAGAGACCGGCGCCGGTATCGCGCACCGCGCTCATCATCAGGGCCATCACCTGCTCGGCGTTGTGCTCGTCGAGACTCCCGGTGGGTTCGTCGGCGAGCAGCCAACGGGGCTGATGAATGAGGGCACGGGCCAGCGCCACCCGCTGGCGCTGGCCGCCGGAGAGCTGCTCCGGCCAGGCGTGGCGCTTGTGGCTCATGCCAAGGCGCGCGAGCAGGGCATCGAGGCGCCCATCGTCCTGGGGCAGGTTGTTTATCTGAAGGGGCAGGGCGAGGTTCTCGGCCACGGTCAGGGTCGGCAGCAGGTTGAAATCCTGATAGACGATGCCGAAATGGCGCCCGCGAAGCCGGGCCCGCTCGTCTGTCGGCAGGGTGTCGAGACGGGTCTCTTCCAGCCAGATCTCCCCCTCGTCCGGGGCGATGAGACCGGCGATGAGGTTAAGCAGGGTGGACTTGCCACAGCCGCTTTGCCCCAGCAGCAGGCAGGTTTCCCCCGGGGTGAGGGCGAGATCCAGCCCCTCGAACAGGGGGAGCGTCTCGCCGCCGTTGGCGAAGCGTTTACTGAGGTTGCGCAGGCTAAGCATGGGATAACCGTTTGATGGTCAATGGCTTTCACAATGTCCGTCACTATGCCAGTTAGTGATCGCGCCTGCAAAAGGGATGGGGATCCTCGCTGGATCCCGCTCGCCTGAGGTGGTTAGAATAGGGCCTTCCATGGGTCACAGGATGAGCAAGGATGTTACACAAGCAAGTCAGTTTTATCGTCGACAGCAAGGGCGTCAAGCAGGCTGCCGTGGTCCCCATCGATATCTACAACGAGCTGATGACCCTGCAAAAGGCCCTCTCCGACAACAAGCCGGGGGAGCGCGAGCTCTACCACTTCAACGGCAAGGGGGCAGAGGCCCATGGTTATCCGGTGGGCAAGCGGCAAAACCCCGGTTTCATGGTCCAGGCGGGCTCCACCGCCAACGGCGAGGATGCGGCCTCCCTGCGCGAGGCGGTGATCGAGCTGCGCCAGGAGCTGCTGGGCAAGGGGGTGCTCGTTCCACACCCCGAAGGGGGCTTCATCTTTACCGCTGATCAGCTCTTCAACAGCCCGAGCCTGGCCGCGAGCCTGGTGGCGGGCAACAACCGAAGCGGGCTGGATGCCTGGCAAAACAGCGCAGGCTACACCCTCAAGCAATCGGGTTTTGGCAAGAAGACCTCCTGATGACGGGGCCCGGCAACGGGCCTCGCTCATGTTTGCCTGAGAGCCCGCGGCGGGCCGCTCATCAGGATGACAAGGAGGGCGGCTTCCCTTTGCGCTGCTAGCCTCAATGCCAGACGCCTGCCAGGAGATGCCGCCATGTCTGGACTCCTTCGCCTCGTGCCCGGGGCGGCCCTGCTCAGTGCCCCCGCCGCTGCGGGCAACGGCCCCCTCGATCTGACCCACAGCGGGGTCGGGCTCTTCGCCCTCGCCATCTTCGCCCTGGCTTATGCCCTGGTGATGGCCGAGGAGTACCTGAAGCTGCGAAAATCCAAGCCAGTGCTGGTGGCTGCCGGCATCATCTGGATAGCCATCGGCCTGGTCTATACGGGGCTGGGGCACAGCGAGCTGGTTCAGGCCGGGTTTCGCCACAACCTGCTGGAGTATGCCGAGCTGATGCTCTTCTTGCTGGTGGCCATGACCTATGTGAACGCCATGGAGGACAGGCTGCTGTTCGCCGTGCTGCGGGTACGCCTGGTGCAAGCGGGCTTCAGCCTGCGTACGCTCTTCTGGCTCACCGGTTTTCTCGCCTTTTTCATCTCCCCCGTGGTGGACAACCTCACCACGGCGCTGCTGATGTGCTCAGTGGTGCTCAACGTGGCCAACGGGGAGCGCCGCTTCATCAACCTGGCCTGCATCAACATCGTCGTGGCGGCCAATGCGGGCGGCGCCTTCAGCCCCTTTGGCGACATCACCACCCTGATGGTGTGGCAGGCGGGCAAGGTGCCGTTCCAGCAGTTCTTGCTGCTCTTCATCCCCGCCCTGCTCAACTTCCTGGTGCCGGCCACCCTGATGAGCCTGATGGTGCCCCGTCTGGTGCCCGCCATGCCGGGCGAGATGGTGGTGCCAAGGCGCGGCGCCGTTGTCATCGTGCTGCTCTTTGTGCTCACCATAGTGACCGCCGTCGCCTGCCATCACTTCCTGGGGCTGCCCCCTGTGCTCGGCATGATGATGGGGCTGGGCTACCTGCAATTTTTCAGTTTCTATCTGCGAAAGACCCAGCCCGTCACCCTGGCCCGGGCACGGGCGCTGTATGAGCGCACCGGGGATGAGGCCAGGCTGCTGCGTCTGGGTTCGGTGGTGCCGTTCGATGTGTTCAACAAGATTGCCAAGGCGGAGTGGGACACCCTGCTCTTCTTCTACGGGGTGGTGATGTGCGTCGGCGGCCTCGGGTTTATGGGGTATCTGGCGCTTGCCTCCCATTTCCTCTATGACGGCGGCGATCCGACCCTGGCCAACGTCGCCATCGGCCTGCTCTCCGCCCTGATCGACAACATTCCGGTGATGTTCGCCGTGCTCTCCATGGAGCCGCAGATGAGCACGGGGCAGTGGCTGCTGGTGACATTGACCACCGGGGTGGGGGGCAGTCTGCTCTCGGTCGGCTCCGCCGCCGGGGTGGCCCTGATGGGGCAGGCCAGGGGCATGTATACCTTCGTCGGGCACCTCAAGTGGTTGCCTGCCATTTTGCTTGGCTATATGGTCGGCATAGGGGCGCACCTGTGGCTCAACAGCGCCCTGTTTTAGGGAATCCGGTTCCAGGCACCAGGGAGAGGCAAGATGGGACAACTGTTCGAGGCGCTTTTGCCGCGCCATGTCACCTTTATCGAGGGGCAGAAGATCTTCTTTGTCGGTACGGCAGCCGCGAAGGGATCGGTCAATCTCTCCCCCAAGGGCGGGGATTCGCTGCGCGTCCTCGATGCCCACACCCTGGCCTGGCTCAACCTGACCGGCAGCGGCAACGAGTCCGCGGCCCAGGTGCTGCAACAGCCGCGCATGACGGTGATGTTTTGCGCCTTCGAGGGGGCGCCGCTTATTCTGCGAGCCTATGGCCAGGCACGGGTGCTGCACCGCACTGATCCGCAGTGGCCGTCGTTGCTGGCGCTGTTCCCCCCAAGCGTCGCGGCTCGCCAGATCTTCCTGCTGGACATTGAACGGGTCCAGACGTCGTGCGGCATGTCGGTGCCCCTGTTTGACTATCAGGGAGACAGGGAGGATCTCGCCAACTGGTCGGCACGCCAGGGGCAGGAGGGGATAGAGGCCTACTGGCGCAAGAAGAACCAGCTAAGCCTGGATGGGCTGGAGAGCGAGATCCTGGCGCGCAGCGGGTTGCAGGCCGATGACTGAGGCCTGCGCCCCGATGCAAAAAGCCCTGTCCATGGACAGGGCTTTTTCATTGCAGGGCATCAGGGGACTCGCTTGCCGCTCAGCAGCCAGTAACTGAGGGCCGACCCTAGGCCGCAACCGGCGATGGCGATGGCCATGGGGAGCGGCGACTCGGGGGGATTGAGGTTGACCAGGACCCCCACCAGGGCCCCAAGGCCAAAGCGCAGGGTGCCCGCCAGCGCCGAGGCGGTGCCTGCGGACTGGGGGAAGTGGCCCATCAGGCCGGTCATGGCGTTGGCCCCCACCAGGCTGATGTGGCCGACGAAGAGCACCACCGGGATGACGATGCCCCACAGGCCCCCGGTCTGGCTCCAGGCGTTGTAGATGAGCAGGGCCCCGGCGAGCGGCAGCACGGTCAGGCCGTATCGCAGCATGCGCTCGGCACCCACCCCTTTCACCAGCCGGCTGTTGGCGAAGGTGACCACCATCATCAGCAGGATATTGAGGCCAAAGAGCCAGCCGTAGTGCTCGGTCGGCACCTTGAAATACTCGATGTAGACATAGGGGGAGGCGCTCAGGAAGGCGAACATGCCGGAGCTCGACAGAGCGCCGCACAGCACATAGCCCATGGCACCACGGTGGGAGAGTACCCCCCAGTAGTTGCGAAGCACCTGCCCGAGTCGCAGGGGCTGCTTGTGCTCGGGTTTGAGGGTTTCCTCAATCTTCCACTGCATCACCAGGCAGATGAGCAGGCTGATGGCCACCAGCAGCCAGAAGATGACCCGCCAGTCGCTGTGAGCACTGATGTACCCCCCCACCACGGGGGCCACCAGGGGGGCGAGGGTCATCACCAGGATGACGAAGGACATGGCGCGGGAAAACGCATCCTTCTCGAACAGGTCTCGCAGCAGGGCGTTGACCACCACGGAACCCGCGGCGCCCCCTGCGGCCTGCAACATGCGCCAGGCGAGGAGCTCAGGCAGGGAGTCCGCCATGGCGCAGCCCACGGAGGCCACGGCAAACATCGTCAGGCCCGCCAGGATCACCGGCTTTCTGCCGAAGCTGTCGGCGAGCGGCCCGTAAAAGAGCTGGCCGATGGCAAAGCCCCCCAGGAAGGCGCTGATGGTGAGCTGGGCGCCGTCGATGCTGGTAGCCAGATCCCGGGCGATGGCGGGAATGGCGGGCAGATACATGTCCACCGCGAGCGGAGTCAGGCCCGCCAGGGCGCCGAGCAGGATGAAGAGGAAACGGGGGGAGAGGGAGCTGGCTTGGGGCATAGGGTATCCGAGTCGTGGGCTGGGCCGGGTTAAGAGGCAGGTGTTGAGTCTATCAGTTTTGGCGGGCGCGATCAGGTGCATCCTGCCCGATGCTCTTTTGTCTGGTGTGGCGCCAGAGCAGCCAGAGCCAGGCAAGCCATCCGAGCAGGGAGAGGGCATTGCCGGTGCGCTCCGGCCAGCGCGCCGCCAGGGTCAGGGTGAGGCTGTGGTGGCCCGCCGGAACCCAGAGTTGCATCAACCCCTGGCGATTGGCGCTCACCGTCAGCGCCAGGTGCCCGTCGAGGCGGGCCTCCCAGCCGGGGTAATGGTATTGGTGCAGGACCAGCCGGGTCGGCACCCGGGCCTTGATCTCCAGCGCCAGGGCGCGGGGTTGCCAGCGGGTCAGGGTCCAGCTTGCGCCTGGCGGTTCGGCGCTGACGGGCGGCTGGAACTCCTCCTTCCAGGCGAGCAGGGTCGGGGCGAACATGCCCCCCGGCACCTGCCTTGGCCTGTATTCCCGGGCACTGCGCTTGCTGTCGAACTCGAATGCCATGGCCTCCCGTTCGGGGGCCTGGGTCAGGGGGGCGTGACGCACATAGGCCAGGGTGGAGAGGAGGGTCAGCAGAAATACTCCCCACCAGAGCCCCTGCCAGAGACGATGGGGCTGGGTGCCGAGCGCCACCACGGCGACCGTGGCAAGGGCGAGCACCAGGTTGAGCCGCCAGGGAAACTGCACCCGCTGCAAGGGGGGAAGCAGGCTCCAGAGAGGCTGGCTCGGGGGCAGCATCATCAGGAAGGCGACGACGCCGATCGCCCCCCAGAACAGCAGCTCGGGGTGGCGCGGCTCCCGGGCGGCGGCCCAGGCGATGAGCAGCAGGGCCAGGGTCAGCATGCTTTGCCACGCCAGGTGACCGCGAAAACGCCAGTCCTCCCAGGCGCTGGGCAGGCGGTCGAGAAAGTTGCGCCTGTAGTCGAACATGCCGCCACGCATCAGCTCCATGGAGATGGCCCCCTGATCCGCCAGGGCGGGCAGCAGCAGGGCGGCAGCCATGCAAAGCCCCACACCCTGGGCGCCGAGGGCTTGCCAGCAGGGCGTCAGAGTGCGGGTGCGTCTGGCGAACCAGAAGGCGCGCAAGGTGACCAGCCCCATCATGAGCAAGAGGCTGGGGAGGTGGGAGAAGGCCAGCAGCGCCAGCCCCAGGATCAGCAGGGGCAACCCCTGAGGTCGTCCGCGGTGGGCGAGATCCTGCCCCAGGAGGATAAGGGGAGCCCAGGCGAAGGCCCAGAACTCCGCCAGGGCGAAGCGGGCATAGAGATCCATGGCGACATGATAGGGCAGCGCCAGATAGAGCAGGCTGGCGGCCAGGGCCCTGCCAGGGGGCGTGGTGGCACGCAGCCACAGATAGGCAAACACCCCGGAGAGCAGCAGGGCCAGGGTGGCGCTGCCAAGCAAAGGGTAGATGGCCTGCTGGGGGTGGGCACCGGGCCCGGCAAAGAGGGCGCTGACGTAGTAGGGGAGCGGGGGATAGAAGAAGAAGGTGGGGCTGCCGAAGCCGCCGTTCATGGCCATCAGCCAGCGGGGATAGAGTTCCCCCTGCCAGAGCTGGCGGGCAAAGTAGTGGCCGGAGAGCAGGTGATGAAACAGATCGTGTCCCTGGCTGCCCCCCTGCCACCAGAGCGGCAGCATCAGCAGGGCGCAGGCCAGCAACAGGGCCAGCACGACCCGTATCCCCTCCCCGGTTCCGCTCGTGTTTCTTTCCATTGCACTGGTTCCTGACAGACCCGGCTGTGAGTGTAGACGAGTCGTGCGATGCCCTCGCAAGCGCCCGGTTCAGCGAGGCAGGGCGAGCCAGAGGCCGGGTTCGGCGTGAAAGCGGGGGGCAAACCAGAGGGTGTCATAAGGGCCTGGTAGCGCCTCTGCCCCCAGGGGGCGGCGGCTGAGGCGGCAGGCCCCCTGGGTGAGCGCAAGGGCGGCATCCCCCTGATACCAGCCGTCGGTGACGGGCAGGGTTGTGGTTTCCCTAAGCAGCCTCACTCCCCACTGGGTCACCAGCGCCGGGCACGTTTGTTCGGCCAGTCTGGCGGCCCGGGTCATGGCTGGTGCCACCGGTGGGGTGAGGGTGCAGAGCAGCAGCAACAGGGCTCCCAGCATGGCTGGCAGCTCGCCCCGGCGCGGCAGCCAGCCTGCCAGCAGCACGAGGCCGAGCAGGGTGATGGGGGCCAGATGGCGGGGATTGTCCGGATTCTGGCCAAACAGGGTCCAGAGCAGCAGAACGAGCCAGTAGAGAGGCCAGAGCACGGAGGGGGCTGGATTGTGATCCTTTGACCGTAGCCAGAGTGGCAGTATCAGCAAGGCCCCCATCAACAGGGACCAGAGCGGGGTGAGCTGATCGTTGAAGGTATTGGCCCAGCTCAGCAGTCGATCCCCGTGGGCCGCCGCCGTGTTGCCCCAGAGGGTAAAGTGGCCGTCGGTAAAGCGGCGCCCCTCGCTGAAATAGGCCCAGCCATCGGCCTGCCAGACAAACAGCAGGCCGGCTAGCCCCACCAGCGCGATGGGGAGCACAAACCTGACGCGCGTGCCCTGCTGCGCCATCCCGAGCCAAAGGGGCAGCAGGGCCAGCACGAAGTAGGAGGGGCGCAGCGCCAGCATGAGGCCCAGCAGCAGACCCGCCAGCGCTATCTTGCGCTGTTGCAAAGCCAAGAGCGCGCCCAGCCAGGCGGCGAGCGCAGGCCCGTCGGACAGGCCGGAGAGCGCGAGCGTCGGGGTGAGCGGCAGGGCCAGCACCAGCAGCCAGACCGGCGCCAGCAGGCTGGGCCGCTGCCACAATTTGACCGCGAGGGAGGCGGCGAGCGGCGCCAGCAAACTGCTCCCCAAGAGGCTGGCCCACTGCACCGCCCGGGCCGGTTCGTCCACCGCCAGATTGATCAGCCGCGCCAGCCAGATAAAGGCGGGGTAGCCTGGAAAGTGGGGGGAGAACTCCAGCACGCTAAAGCGAGTCACCCCGTGAGCGAAGTTGAGGGCATCGTCGGAATCGAGCGCCACGGGGAAGGTCAGCAGCCAGCCAAGCCAGGCCAGTTGCAGCAGGGCAAGCAAGTAGGGTCGATTAGCGAAGCGTAATCGGCCGTGACGACGCCCCCCTTCTCCCCTTGCGGGAGAAGGGTTGGGGATGAGGGGGGCCGTCATCATCGATGAGAGGCCATCAAAGCGACGCCAGCACGGCCATCAGCGCTTTTTCGGCATCACTAAAGGCAGCGGCATCGGCAGGCTTGGCACCCACCCCGAACACTCCGGGGTTGCCGATGGCATCGAGCACCTTGGCCAGCGCCTGTTCGGCGGCCTTGCGATCCCCTTCATCGAGGGAGGGGAGGATCAAATCGAGGAAGCGCTTGCTCTTGACCACCAGCACCTTGGCGGTCTGGTAGTCGCCAAGGTTCTGGCTGGCCCCCTCGAGGCGGCGCTCGATCTCCGCCTTGTAGGCCCGGTTGAGCAGGGCGGCGGTGGTTGCAGCGTCTTTGGCCTTGATGGCGGCGGCCAGCGGTGCCTGCAGCTCCACCTTGTGGTGCTCTTCCAGATAGGTCAGCTCCTCGGCGATGTCGTTCAAGGTGGCGCTGGCATCCTTGCCATCAGTGGCGGCACCCAGCAGTGCCTCGCGGGCATCGATCAGCGGCTCCTTGCCGGCGGCGGCGTAGGAGTAAGCCTGCGCCTGACCGCTCAGGGTCAGCAGCAGGGTGAGGGCAAGTAAACCCGGGCGGATGGTCATCCTCTTCTCCTTGTTTGTTTATGGCGCGGCCATCACGCCACGCTCTGGGTCTCGATCACGGAATTTTCGTTGCGATGATTGAAGGTGTTGCGGCGTCTGTTTGCCTGTTGAACACCAGTCATCGTGCTCACGCCACGCTCTGGGTTTCAATGACGGTATTTTCGTTGCGATGATTGAAGATGGCGTGACGTCTGTCCACCCCGTCGATCACCATGTCTGCGGCCATCATCCCCATCTCCATGGCGGTGTCGGTGAAGATGTAACGGAATGTCCCCTGACGGCCGGTCATGATGAGGTTGGTGATCGGCATCAGCGCCTTGATGGCTTCGTTGCGGCGCGCCTGATAACCCAGATCCATCAGCGGATAGGCGTATTCACTGCGCGCTTCGAACGTCTCATCGCCAAGCTTCTGGGTATCGACGCCGAGGCTGGCGAGATCAGTGGTGACCCGGCCGCGCAGATCAGAGAGCGGTGCCTGCCAGGTGGCATCCCCCGGATTGCAGGGGATCTCCAGCATCACGGATGTTTGCCCCTGAGGCGCCATAAAGGGGCTGCGCCGGCGCGGCTCCTGCAGACGGGTCGCCAGAATATGGGGGTCGGAGAGGTACTGCCAGGTGTTGTCCGACAGGTTCTCCTGATTGAGGGGCATATTGACGAAGCGAAGCGACCGATAGTGGAGATCGCACGGCAAGCCCAGATGCTGGCAGGTGAGCGGCAGCGGCAGGGTGGAGATCACCTGTTCAAAGTGCTCGCTCTGTTCAACGTCATCTTGTTTCCAATAAACCCGTTCGATGCGGCCATCGGTCTGCTCGAGGCGGGTGATGGTGGCGCCGGTTTTCAGCTCAACCCCTTCGGCCACCAACCGCTCCCCCAAGGTGGTGAAGATCTGGCCGAAGCCGTACTTGGGATAGCGGTATTTGCGGGCATAGGTGCGCACCGACATGCTGCCGTTGCGCCTTGGCAGCAGGCGGCGCGCCACGTCTTTGAGATCGATCAGGCTGATGCGCTGGCCGGCCCAGTCGGCGGAGAGCTGGTCCGGGTTGATGCCCCACAACTTTCCGGTGTAGCCCTCGAAGAACTGGCGGTAGAGGGTACGGCCGAAGTGGCTCTGGATCCACTCGGCAAAACTCGCCTTGGCAAAATCGGTGGGTTTCTTGGCAAAGGGCAACAGCAGCAGATCTTTCACCGCCCCGGCCATGAGGGCCAGCGGCGCCGTCTTGAGCAGGTTGGGCAGGTTCAAGGGGTAGTCATAGGTGCGCCCGCCAAAGCGGATCACGCTCTTGCGCTCGGCGTGGAGCAGGTCGTCCCCCATCAGCTCGTCGATAAAGGCGAGCAGCTCGGGGTTCTTGGTGATGAAGCGGTGGCCGCCGTAGTCGAAGCGATACTCCCCGTCGCGCCCCTTGAAGGTCTGGGTGGCGCACATGCCGCCCACGACCGGCTCCTGCTCGAACAGGGTGACCGCAAAACCGGCCTGGCGCAGGCGCCAGGCGGCCATCAGGCCGGCGGGGCCGGCGCCCAGCACCGCAATGTGCTTCTTGTTGTTGTCGTTCATGAGTGTTCCGAAACGGCGTGATAGCTGGGGGAGCGCGCCTGTGCGCGGCTCCCGAACAGAGTGTGATCCCCGGGCTCAGCCCCTGGTCGGGGCGGCGCTCCCCTGGGGGCGATAGCTGCGATGCCAGAGGGTGACAAAGATGATGAGGTAGCAGGCCCAGGTCAGCAACTGCAGGCCGGCTGGTGAGGCATTGTAGCCAAACAGGGCACGCAGGAAGGTACCAAATACCCCCTGATCGTCGAGAATGTGACTGATGTTGAAGACAGGCGTCGTCCAGAAGGTGATGAGCCCGGCCGCCTGCAGCATGTTGACGGCGGACGACAGCAGCCCGGCGGCGATGATGATGATGAGCAGGCCGGTCCAGCGGAAGAAGGGCGCCAGCGCCACCTTGCGGGTGGAGCGCAGCAGCCCCCACACCAGCACCACAGAGACCAGCAGCCCCGCCAGCGCCCCCATCAGCCCCTGGTGCAGATCCACCCCTTGCCCGGAGTAGACCAGGGCCGAGAAGAAGAGCACGGTTTCAAAGCCTTCGCGCATCACCGCCAGGAAGGCGAGCAGCACCAGACCAAACAGGTTGCCACCGTCGATGGCGGCATCGATGCGCGCCGTCATGGCCCCCACCTGGGATTTGGCCTGTTTTTGCATCCAGATAGCCATATAAGTGAGCACCAGGGTGGCGAAGATCAGGATCCCCGCCATCAAGAGGTGGTTGTAACGCTCGCTCTCGAACTGACTCACCACCACCTGGAACAGGAAGGCGACGACGAGGGAGGCGATAAGACCCAGCCCCACCCCCAGATAGACGAACTTGTTGTAGCGGCTTGCCCCCAGCTTGGCGAGGTAGGAGAGGCAGATGCCGACCAGCAGGAAGGCTTCCAGCCCCTCGCGCAGGGTAATGAGAAAACTTGCAAACATCAGGATTGAGGCTCCGTATCGGGCGTGACGGGGAGGGGCTGCAGGGTCAGTTGCAGCCGATTGAGTTGCACTATGGGTGGCTCCGGCAAGCTCGGCTCGGCGGCGCGCACCGCATCATTGACCCACTTGGGGTAGGTGCGGAAATTGAGTTTGATATCGGCCTTGAAGGGCCCTTGGGCATCTGCGGGCAGCGGCCAGGCTTCATCGCGCCAGCCATCGGCCGGGATGCGGGTATCTTCCAAGAGCTTGGCGTAGCGCCAGAACTTGAGCCCCACCGGCTTGCCCTCGGCGTCGCCGAACACCTTGCGAAACAGCCGCGCATCGTCGGGCACGGCGCCATCTACCGGCTGGCCGCTTTCAAGCACCAGCTTGCCACTGGCGTCGGTGACGGTCAGCTCCAGCCAGAGTTCACGGAAATCGGCAACCCCGGTGGGCAGGGCGTGGCCGGCGCCGGTATTGGCGACTCTCACTACCAGCGCGGGTTGGCCACTCTGGTTTTCAATGCGGGCCGAGAGGGTGGCGCTGGAGCGCAAGAGCGCCAGGCTCTCCTGCTCAAGGGTTGCACTTCTCAGCCCCACCAGCTGATGCTGGGCGCCGGTAAAGTTGTGGCGATAGAGTCGTTCTTTCACTGTGCCGTTTTCGGTGGACTGGCCCGCCACGGGCGCGCCGCCGTTGCCCGGCTCCGGATTCATGTGGCAGTCGATGCAGGTGCGGCGCTTGGCAGGATCTTCGGCTTTGGCGAAGCTGGATTTTTCCCACTCGTCCCAGGTGTTGACGATATTGGCACCGGTGCCCGGGGCAAACTCGTTGTGGCACGACTTGCACAGGGCCGCGTCGCGGTAGAAATCCTTCTGGTAAGAGGCTTTGTGGGCCGCCGGACGGGCGTTGATCTGCCGCTCGGCCAGCCAGTGCTGGAGGCTGCCACCGGCGGCATCCTCGAACACATAGCTCTCGCGGTCTTTCAGATTCACCGTAAAGGCGCTGTTGCCGCCAGCATCCTCGAGCCGGGTGATGCGATGGCAGAGCACGCAGCCGGTGCCTTCTTCCACCACGGGCTCGCCTTTCTGGTGTGCTGCGATCAGCGAGGCACCACCGCGCTCAAACATGTGGGAGCCCTTGGGCAGATCCTGCTGGCCGTTCATTACCTGCTGGGGCATGTGGCAGCCCTGGCACCACTGGCCGAAGGCTTCGCCCTCGGTTTCGCGGGCCAGCGCCTGCACCACCTTGTAGTAGGGGTGGGAGTTGCCCATCAGCCGGTGGTTGCTCTCGCTCCAGTCCTGGAACGCCTGTTGGTGGCAGTTCTGGCAGGAGGCGGAGTTGAGCCACTCCTTGGGATGAGTGGTCGGCGCCTTGGCAGGATCCCTGCGCGGGGCATCGAGCCGCAGCCAGTTGGCAAGATAGGGGAGGTTGCCATCGGCGGTGACGAAGGCGTGCAGATCTTCCATCATCGCTTTCACCTCTGCTTGGGGCTTGGCGGGGTCGACCGCCTCGGCGCCATCGCGAGTGTCATGGCCCATGCCGCCCTGGGTCTGCTGGGTCATGCGCAGGTATTCGCCGATAAAGTCCCCCGCCACCATGTTGGCGAGGTTGGCGTGGCCGTTGATGGCGTTGTCACCGCTCTGCTGGCGGTGGGCCGCCATCAGATAGCTGTTGGTGAAGTTGAACCCGTCCAGATGGCAGGAGTTGCAGCTCATCCAGTTGTCCCCCGCCATGGGGAAGCGACTGTTGGCGGCAGTGTTGCCGAGGTTGAACAACCGCTCGCCGCGCTGAAGCGGCTTGGGGCGCGGATCCGTCTCCACCAGCTTGGCGAAGTGGGGCACATCGACGGTGACCCGGGCGAAGGGGCCGCTGCCGCCGGTGTTGAGGCGGGTAAGATCCTGCCCCATGACGTTGTGCACCAGGATGTGGTCGCCATCGATCAGCAGATCGCGCGGATTCTGGCCCGGCAGGTGACGCAAGAGCTGGGTCGCCTTGGCGCCCCCCTGGAACTTCTTGCGGCGGTGGCGGTTGCTGTTTTGCTTGCCGCTGCGCGACAGGTCGAACACCAGCAAGTCTTCGGAACCCGCCAGGGTCAGGTAGACCCGCTTGCCATCGGCGGCGAAGCGCGCCGCGAACGGGTTGGAGACGATCTGGCTGCGGTTGCCGACGCTGGGCAGGTTGATCTGCAAGAAGAGCTGTTTTCTTTCATCGACCCGCTCCTTCTCTTCATCGAGATCGATGATGGAGACCGCCGGGAAGACGGTGCTCTGAAACTGGAAGGGGTGGTCGAAGCTCCACAGCACATGGGGCAGCCAGGCCTCGCTGCCATCGGGGGAGAGGGCGATGCCGTCCAGCAGGCGCGGCAATCCCTGGGAGTCGCTCGGGGTATCGCTGTGGGTTTCCGCCAGGGTGATGAGCTTGGGCTTGGGCAGAGTAGCTCCCTTAGCGTCCTTCTCAAGCTTGGCAATATCATAGATGGCGAGCTGGCCTGTCATGGAGTGGGTGAGCAGCAGGCGATCATTGTCGGTCAAGGCCAGTCCGCGCGGGGTCTCGGCAGTGGCCACATCCAACTGCAGCTTGCCCGCCGTGTCATAGGCCTGCAGGCGAGCTGATTCGAACAGCGTGACCCAGAACCACTGCCGCTTGGCATCGAAAATGACCCCGTAGGGTCTATGGCCGGTGGGGATCGCCTTGTCCAGGGTGAGATCATCATCCAGCAGCAGCAGGCGATCGCCGCGATAATCGCTTACCAGCAGGGTGCCGTCGTCTGCGCGGGCCAGCTGGCGCAGATCGCCCCCCAACTGCACCTCGTTGAGGCGCTTGCCGCTATCGCGCTCAAGCAGGGTGACCGAGCCGGCGTTCTGGTTGGCGGTGACAAGGCGCGGGGCACTCCCCTCGTCATAGGCAATCATGGCGGTGCCCATCTCCTGGGCCGAGGCGGTCCCCTGCAGCAGGGCGGCCAACATCAGGGATAACAACAACTTCAACATAAGATCAGGTGCGCCATTTCAAGACGGTCCAGCGCCAGGCGTGGCGCAGCACCAGGGGAGTCAACGCGAGCGCGCTCAGCCAGTGGGCCCAGCTGGCAAGGTTGCCCATGTCATCGCCCGGGGTGCCGTGCAGCACCAGCAGCAGTCCGCTGGCCAGACAGATAAACAGCAAGGCTTCGATGATGCGGCCGGTGGTGCGCAAGAATGGCTTGCGGCTTTTGCGCAGCAGGCTGCGATGGGAGAGCCAGAACGCGCCGAACAGCAGGGGAAACAGGGTGAGCGAGAGGGCGACGTGCAAAAACAGGTTCCAGCGTGCCAGCGACCAGAGCGGGGTCAGCGGTTCCCACAGCAGCAGGCCGGAGAAGAACATCAGATAGAGGGAGCCCTCGGCGGCCTGATGGTGATAGGCCAGCCACTGCCAGCAGTGTCGTGGTGAGAGGGAAAGACTCGTCATGGGTGCTCCAGCTCCCGGGCGGTTCAGCCCGGGGCGAGCAAGTTTACAATGCAGTAAGGGTAATGAAAAGAGTTATCAATTCGGCTCTTGATGAATAGACCCTGAATGGCGCCGGGCCCTATTTGTGCTCCGCCAGTCGCTCGGTCACCGCATAGATAAGTGCCGCGGTGGAGAAGGCGAGGAAGACGATGACCGACCACTTCATCTCGATCTCGTTGCCGGTGCCGTCGTCGAGGAAGGCTTTGAGCACCTCGATGCCGGCGATGGTCACCAGGGAGTTGATGACGATGAGCTTGAGGGACGCGAAGTTGATCTTGCTGAGCCAGTTGTCGCCGAGGGCCGCTCGCTGCTCCGGGGTCTTGATGAACTGCACGTAGCCGCAGATGGCCACCAGGATCAGCATCTGGGCCACCAGCACGAAGTCCACCAGGGTGAGTACCCCCGTGATGAGATCCAGATAGTGGATGTCGATGATGTCGCGGCACAGCACATAGAGCTGCATGGCGAACTTCACCATCAGGAGGGCGACACAGATAAGGATGCAGACATAGAAGGGGAACATCATCAACCGGCTGCCGTTGAGCATGACGTTGAAGCGGCGCATGGGAAACTCCATCGAAAAGGAAGGCAGCCAGAATATCCGGAAAGAAAGGAGCGGGAAAGCGCCTTGGCGCCTCCCGCCCAGCCTAGAGGGGGAAAGTGGGCAGGCCCTGGAACAACTGCTGCAACCCCTCGCCCCAGGCCTTTCGCAGCGCCACGAAATGGGGGTTCTGTTCGGTGATGCGGTGCTGGTTCGTCGCCGAGAAGCTGCCCTCGTGATAGACCAGGGCATCCAGGGGCAAGCCCACCGACAGATTGCTGCGCAGGGTCGAGTCGATGGAGATGAGGGCGCACTGCAATGCGGTCTGAAGCGGCGTCTCATGGTGGATGATGCGATCGATGATGGGTTTGCCGTACTTGCTCTCACCAATCTGGAAGTAGGGGGTGTCGGCGCTCGCCTCGATGAAGTTGCCCTCCGGGTAGATGTGGAACAGGCGGTGGCGCTCCCCCCGGATCTGCCCCCCCAGCAGGATGTTGCAGCCGAAGTTGATATGGCCCTGCTGCTGACCCCCATCCCGGCTGATGACGGTGCGTATGGTCTGGCCGATGAGGGCGGCAGCCTCGTAGAGGCTGGGGAGGGCAAGGAGCTCCTGCCCCTCCGTCAGCAGGCTGATGACGCTCTGGGTGGTGGCCAGATTGCCCGCGCTTTGCAGCACTATCACCCTGTCCTCCCGGGTGAAGAGGTGCAATTTGCGGAAGGTGGCGATGTGATCCACCCCCGCATTGGTGCGCGAGTCGGACGCAAACACCATGCCGTCTTGCAGGCACATGGCGACGCAATAGGTCATGACCGCACTCCCGCCAGGACTCTCCCGGTCTTCATTGCTGCTGTCCATCCAGGCGGGTCACCTGCGCCTGGCTCTGCAACTGTTCGCACCCGCCGCCATAGCGCACGCCGCGCACCGGACAGGCATCCAGATAATCCATGCCGACCGCGAGCTTGAGGTGCTCGCTGGTGGAGCTGGTAAGGTTGGTGACGTCGAACGTGTGCCAGCGCTCCTCGATCCACACCTCGGCCCAGGCGTGCATCGCCACGTGGCTGTTGTCCTGGCTGTAGAGGTAACCGCTCACGTACCGGGCCGGCAGGCCGGCGTGGCGGCAGCAGGTCAGGAAGACATGGGTGTGGTCCTGACAGACGCCGCTGCCCGAAGCAAGGGCCTCGTCTGCGCTGAAGGTGGCATCCGTGCTGCCGGGCTGATAGGGCATCAGCACCAGGATGCGTGCCATCAGGCTCTGCAAGTCGGCCAGGGTCGGCGCCTCTGGCAGGCAGGCCTTCGCGAGATCCTGCAGGGCCGGGGTCGGGCGGGTGAGGGGGGTGGGCCTCAGGTAGCTCAGGGGAGAGATGAGGGAGGACTCCTCATCTTCCGGGGCGTCGTCGCAGATCTCCACCTCCCCGTGGGCGCGGATCAGGATCCCTTCGTGGGGGGACTCCAGGCTCAGCACGTGCAGTATGTTGCCGTAACCGTCCGTGGTGCAGGTGGCCTCCCCCGGCAGCTCCAGCTCCCAGGAGAGGATCTGCTGGCGGGCCGTGCTGTGGGGGGTCAGGCGCAGGTACTGGGTGCTGCGGCGCACCACGTCGGCATAGTGGTAGCGGGTCTGGTGATCGATGATGAGTCTCATAATACCTCCAGGTAGGCGGCGTGGATGCTCTGGCCGATGGCGCCGATGTCGCTGAGGAAATCACTCAGGTACTCCTGCATGCCGAGAGCAAAGACATCGTCGATGGCGCCATAGGTCAGATGGGCGTTGAGTATGGTGGTCAGGCGCCGGGGCGTCTGACCGGCGTTGCCCTCGATCTGGGCCAGGATCAGCTCCATTTCGTCGAGGCAGGCCCGCAGGGAGCGCGGCACTTCATTGCGCAGGATCAGCAGCTCGGCGATGGAGGCATGGGAGAGTGTCTTGTAGAGGGTCTGGTGGGCCTCGTAAGCGCCCACTGACCGCAACAGGGCGTTCCAGCGGTAGAACTCGCGCACGCTGTCCTCGTCCTCCCGGATCACCTGATACTTCACGGTCAGGATGCGTGCCGTGTTGTCGGCCCGCTCGATGAAGGTACCAAGGCGCAGGAACCAGAGCACGTCACCGCGCATGATGGTGCCATAGGTGGCGCCGCGAAACTGGTGGGAGCGTTCCTTGATCCAGTCGAAGAACTCCTGGGCCTGACCGCTGGAGAGACCCGCCTGGCGGCGTCGGCGGATCTCTATCCAGGCGGCGTTGATGCTCTCCCACACCTCACCGGGGATCTTGCCCCGCACGGCGTGGGCGTTGTCCCTGGCCATGCGCAGACAACTGAAGATGCTGCTCGGGTTCTCCTCGTCGAAGCAGAAAAATTGCAGCAGGTTCTCCATGTTCACCTGGCCGTAGCGGGCCAGGAAGGGCTCGTGAGTGCCGCTGATGGTGAGAGGCGCCACCAGCTCGCTGTGATCGGCGTCGATGGAGGGCATCAGCGACATGGTCTGGGTGACGTCCAGCATGCGCGCCGTGTTCTCCGCCCGCTCCAGGTGGCGGGACATCCAGTAAAGTTCGCTTGCGGTGCGGCTCAGCATGGGCTGCCCTCCATGACCCAGGTGTCCTTGGTGCCACCACCCTGGGAGGAGTTGACCACCAGGGAGCCTTCGGTGAGGGCGACCCGGGTCAGGCCGCCCGGTACCAGGCGCAGCTCCTGCCCCGTGAGAACGAAGGGGCGCAGATCGATGTGGCGAGGGGCGATGCCGGCGTCGACGAAGGTCGGGCAGGTGGAGAGGGAGAGGGTCGGCTGGGCGATGTAGTTGTCCGGCCGCGCCTTGAGCAGCTCGCGAAAACGGGCCAGCTCCTCGCGACTGGCGCAGGGGCCGATAAGCATGCCGTAGCCGCCGGCGCCATGGACCTCCTTGACCACCAGCTCCTCCAGATTGGCCAGCACGTGGGAGAGGGCAGCCGGCTCGCGGCACTGCCAGGTGGGCACGTTGTTGAGAATGGGATCTTCCCCCAGATAGAAGCGGATCATCTCCGGCACATAGGGGTAGATGGACTTGTCATCCGCCACCCCGGTGCCGATGGCATTGGCCAGTACCACGCCGCCGGCGCGGTAGACCGAGAGCAGCCCGGGCACGCCGATGAGGGAGTCCGGGTTGAAGGCGAGGGGATCGAGGAAGTCGTCGTCGATGCGGCGATAGATGACATCCACCCTTTTCAGCCCCGTGGTGGTGCGCATCAGCACCTGGCCATCCTTGACCACCAGATCCGCGCTCTCCACCAGCTCCACCCCCATCTGCTGGGCGAGGAAGCTGTGCTCGAAGTAGGCGCTGTTGAAGCGTCCCGGGGTCATCACCACCACGCAGGGGTTGTCCACCGGGCTGCTCTCGCGCAGGGTCTGCAGCAACAGGGCCGGGTAGCGCTCCACCGGGGCGATGGGCTGGTTGTGAAACAGCTCCGGGAAGAGGCGCATCATCATCTTGCGGTTCTCCAGCATGTAGGAGACCCCGGAGGGGGTGCGCAGGTTGTCCTCCAGCACATAGTACTCACCGTCGTGGTTGCGGATGATGTCGACCCCGGTGATGTGGACATAGGTGTCCCGGTGCAGGTCGACCCCCTGCATGCAGGGCTGGTACTGGGCATTGGTGAGGATCTGGGCAGCCGGGATCACCCCCGCCTTCAGGATGCGCTGATCGTGATAGATGTCGTGCAGAAAGGCATTGAGGGCGGTGACGCGCTGGCGGATCCCCTTGTCCAGATGTTGCCACTCCCGGGCGGGAATGATGCGGGGAATGCTGTCGAACGGGATGAGGCGCTCGGCGCCGTCCCCGTCTCCGTAGACGTTGAAGGTGATGCCGACCCGGCGAAACAGCAGGTCGGCCTCTTCACGCTTGCGCTCTATGCTCTTCTCGTCGGTCTGGTGCAGCCACGAGAGGTAGGCGTGGTAATGATCGCGAAACTGGTTGTCGGTGAGCAGCATCTCGTCGTAACAACCGGGTCCGGGGGGCTTGATGGGCAGCATAGGCAACTCCTTGTGACGTCCCTGCGTACATCACAAAGTGCAAGGGCTGTGCCAGCCAATTGAGTCGCTATCGAGGCCAGTGTCAGTAATTTTTTATTGAAAAATCATATGGATGACTTATATGTCATCAAGGGTCAAGGCAGGGCGCACCAGAGTGGTACCCCATAGAGGGTAAGCCTGCGCCATCTTGTGGCAACAGGCCATGAGGGCAAGGGACGGGCGCAGCGGGATGCGGGGGTGGAAGGCGAGCGCCCTTGCCCCGAGGTGGGGCAGGGGGTAAGAAAGAACCCGGCCGATGGCCGGGCTTTCAGGCGCAAGCCTATCCTGGGTGAGGTGTCGGTGGACTGGGTCAGCCGCGTTGGTGCGGGATCCCTGTGGCAAGGCGCATGAAGCGATCGAATGCGCGATCCGGCAACAAACGGCGCAGGAAGATCATCGGTCTGGCCCCAAAACCAACGGCATAGCGGGTCTTGGGGCGGCGGGCCTGAACCGCCTTGGCGATGGTATCCGCGATAAGTTCCGGCGGGGACTGGCGCTCGCGGCTGGCGCGTCCGATCATGGACTCCGCCATGGGGAGGGCCTGGTGGCCATATGGCCCGTCGCCGGAGACCTCGCGCAGTTTCTGCGCGGCAATGTCGGCCCACTCGGTCTTGATGCCACCCGGCTCTACCACCACCACCTTGATGCCGAAGGGTTCCACCTCCATGCGAAGGCAATCGCTGATGGCTTCCAGCGCGAACTTGGTTCCGTGGTACCAGGCGCCCAGCGGAGTATGGATCTTGCCGCCCATGGAGGTGATGTTGACTATGGTGCCAGTCTGCCGGGCACGCATATGGGGCAGCACCAGCTGGATGAGGCGGACGGCGCCAAACACATTGACGTCGAACTGGGCACGGCCCTCCTCGAGGGAGACGTCTTCAACCGAGCCGTAGGAGCCATACCCGGCATTGTTGACCAGTACGTCGATCTGGCCGGCTTCGGCGATGATCCTCTCCACTCCTGCCTGCATAGACGCATCCTGGGTCACATCCATGGCGATGACGCGGATCCCCGCGTCGGTCAGGGATTGCATGCGTTCGATGCGCCGCGCCGCGGCATACACGGTGAACCCGAGTGCCTTCAATTTCATGGCGGTGGCCGCTCCGATACCGGAGGAGGCGCCGGTGACGAGCACAACGTTTGAGTTCATATGGAAGATCCTCGAGCAAAATGAATCGCATGCGTGTCCAGAAGCGGCTTGCCTGCGGTGTCGATACCTTATCCGACTCGTGATGCCATGGTTCTGGCAAACGGCGCCATGACGCCATCGAACTGCGCCATCCCTTCTGATTCGCGTCAGTCTGTGGGGCGGGCGCTCACGGCGGTGAGGGGCCCATGGCTGCTGCGGTGAGGCGCGTGGCGGCGTCAGTGCGGCCAGGGGGCGTGCCATTGAGCGAGGCTGACTGCTTTTGCGCCAGCCTGTCTCGCATTGACGGCAGGAGTGCGATGGCGGCGTCATACCCCAGGCGTCTGAGGGTCTCCCTGTCCTGGCGACTGTTCATGCCGGCGGGGGTGACTGCGGGGGCAATCAGCACGTCGGCGGAGGCGGTTTCCGGGGCGGCGAGCAGGCAACTCTGCAACCGGGCGACGTTGAGCCACATGGCCGTGGCGGTGCGGGGAAAAGATCGCGGCCCATGGCAATAGACATCCACGGCGATGACGACGTCGGCTCCCAGGGCGCGAGCGGCAAACACCGGAACCAGGGAGGTGACGCCCCCGTCGATGAGCTGCTGCCCCGCAGCGCTCACCGGAAGAAAGATGCCGGGGATGGCCGCAGAGGCGCGTACGGCTTCTCCCGTGTTGCCGCCCGTGATGACATAGGGCAGGGCGAGGTTGATATCCGTTGCCACCGCGGCAAATGGCACAGGGAAGTCTTCGATCGGCAACTGTCTCACCAGGGTATTGACCCAGTCCGAGAGAGCCTTCCCCTCGATGAATCCGGGGCCGTCCAGCGTCGGATCGGCCAGGGAGAAGACGGCAAAATCACTGGCCTGCTCCCAAAGCCGGTCTGCTGACGAACCAGAGGCGTACGCGGCCCCGATGATGGCGCCGACGGAGGTTCCCACGATCAGGTCAGGGTGAATACCTGCATCATCAAGGGCTTGCAGCACGCCAATGTGGGCATAGCCACGCAGACCACCGCCTCCCAGCACCACAGCCACGCGGGGTGGCTGAGCGGTGAGGTGACTGGGCGTGACCGGCGTCTTCCCCAGGGAGCCATCGACCAGCAAGGTGCCAGTGAAGGTCCGGGGGCGCTCGGGCATCTGCACGCAGGCGGCTGACAACGTGACGCCAGACAGCAGGCCTGCCCACAGCAGCATGCCTTTCATGGCCAACAACAGGGCTTGCATCCTCAAGGTGTCAACGTGGCGATGAGGTGGGAGGGCAGGGACACCACGCCCTGCGCGGTTGGCACCTTGCGTAGCAGCGTAAGGGCGACTTGCCGGGCGAAGACGGGTTGATAGGTGTCCGGCAGTATGGGCGCCAGCAGTCTGGCAAGGGGAATGGCCATCCACTCTCCCAGCCGGAACGGTTGCATCAGGTGCGTGCGTTTATCCAGCAGCAAGGAGGGGCGGGCGATGACCAGTGTGGTCAGATCCAGCGCCTTGAGGGCGTCTTCGAGCTCCCCCTTCACGCGCTGATAGAAGAGGCGAGAGCCCGGGTCTGCGGCGGCGGCACTGACCAACCCAATGCGGCGAGCACCGGCCTTGACCGCGGCCCTGGCGACGGCCAGATTGGCCGTGAAGTCGACGGCGCGAAATGCCTCCCGGCTGCCAGCGACGGCGATGGTGGTCCCCAGTGCCAGATAGGCTTCATCTATCCGGGGCAGATCGGGCAGGTTGTCCATCTCCACGAGATGGGTCTGGAGTTTGGGGTGGGTGACAGCCAAGGCGCGTCGACTCAAGGCATGCACCTCGCAGACGGTCTCGTCACGCAGCAGGGCGTCAAGCAGTTCGCCTCCGACGAGCCCTGTGGCCCCGGCGAGCAGTACACGACGGGGATTGGGATGGGTGGGCATGGGGTTGACCTCAGTTGAATCGATATGACTGGCGAGTGCTTTCCAGCGTCCGCCCGGTCCAATCCTGGAATGCGCGGTAGAAGGAGTTGGGATCTTCGAAACCCAGCAGAAAGGCTATCTCCCCTCCAGACAGCGTGGTGTGCTCAAGGTAGTGGCAGGCGAGCCTTCTCCGCGTCTCGCTGACCAGGGCTCGAAAGTTTCCCCCCTCCTCTTCCAGCCGGCGTTGCAGGGTTCTTTTGCTCATGCCCAGGCGGCTTGCGGCCACCTCAATGGTGGCCGAGTTGCTTGGCAAGAGTTCGAGCAGGACGGCATGCACCCGCTCCGCCGTGGTGGCGGCAGGGTCCATTTCGCACAGCTGACGACGCAGCTCGGGCTCGAAGGCTCGCCACATTCCTTCGTTGCTCGTGAGAAAGGGGCGCAGCACGTCCACGGCAGAAAACGTAATGCTGGCAGGAGCTCCTGGCGTGATGGCAGTGCCGAAAAAGCGCTCGTAGCGCTGCAGTGACTTTCCGCCAGGGAGCGCCGGCAGTGTCACTCGCACGGCATGGATCGCTTCACGTGTGGCGATCTGGGCCAGCCGGACAAAGAAAGCAAGTTCCACCACCTGCAGGGAGAGCGGCACCTCGGTGTGCCCTCCTTGCCAGCGGGGGGAGAGCGTCATCTCCCCCCCGGAGCCCACCGTGATCTCGAGGCTCATGGGGGCGATGAGCGCCTTGTACTTGGCCAGCCGCTGAACCGCCCGCATCAGATCCGGGCTGCACAGGGCGGCAAACAAGGGGGGGCTGAAGACTTCGCTTGAAACCGTCTCGATGAGTCGCAAGGGAAACAGGACGTCATTGGCTTCCTGCTCCAGCGCCCGCCAGAAATGGAAGTACTCATCCGTGGTCAACCCGTGATTTTCACGCGACAACGTGTCTTCCGGCAGCAGGGCCCTGCGCAAGACATGCCTGGATTGCAGGCCAAGGTCTTTGAGCAACAGCTGCCATCCGACGTCCAGGGAAAAGTGAGATTTGTGTGCCATGCGTGCGCCTTTGCCGTGGGAGGTGAAGTCAGTGCTATCGGAATGAGGGTCAGTATAGGGGACAGGGCGAGCGCATTGACATGCAAAAGGCGCCAATGTGGCGGCATCCGGCGCCAGAGACAGGCAAAACAAAAAGGCCCGATCTTGCGATCGGGCCTTTGAGGCATGGAATATGGCTCCCTCGACAGGACTTGAACCTGTGACATACGGATTAACAGTCCGCCGTTCTACCGACTGAACTACGAGGGAATTGGCTCCTCCTACTGGACTTGAACCAGTGACATACGGATTAACAGTCCGCCGTTCTACCGACTGAACTAAGGAGGAATGGCCTGTCTCGTCGAGACGGGGCGGATATTAATGGCCCATCTCCCGGGTGTCAACCCGCCTGTCGGCGTAAAAAATGGCTTTTTGGCCCGTTTGCCCAAAACTTGGTCAACGCGGACTATTTTCAGCACAATCAGGAGCTTGAGATCGCGCCTTTGGCCGGGTTGTGCCTGCCTTGTACCCTGGTTCCCGCATACTGCCAAGAGGAAGCGTGATGTCGTTCATCCGCTGAGTACCGTGCCCGGGGAAACCTGCCGTGGCGGGAAACGGCGTTGATATTCGGGGTGTCACCGACAATATTGCGCGCTCATGGCCATTTCTTGATCCTGCCCATCGAATTATCTGGCCGGGTCGGGTATGGTTGCCTTCGATACCATCGCCGCGTCGACAGCTCTGCCGGCCCTTGATGATGATCGGGTGCCGGTTCACCCCGGCCTTTGTCTCCCTCTTCTGGTATTACCCTAGACATGCACAATCAAGCTTCCTTACAAGGCGTGAAGCTGGCCATCGCATTGCGCCAATCCTGCATCGACGAACCCTACAGCGTGGCGCGCTTTGGCCGCGACCTCATCGCTGGCATCACGGTCGGCATCATCGCCATTCCGCTCGCCATGGCGCTGGCCATCGCCAGTGGGGTGCCGCCCCAGCACGGCCTTTACACCGCCATCATCGCCGGCATCGTCATCGCCGTGGCGGGGGGATCCCGCTTCTCCATCTCGGGCCCGACCGCCGCCTTCGTGGTGATCCTCTATCCGGTGGCCCAGCAATTCGGGGTGGGGGGTCTCTTGATGGCGACCCTCATCTCCGGCTGCTTCCTGGTGGCCATGGGGATGGCACGCCTCGGTCGCCTCATCGAGTACATTCCGCCCTCGGTAACGCTTGGCTTTACCGGCGGCATCGCCATCGTGATCGCCACCTTGCAGATCAAGGACTTCTTTGGCCTGCAGGTGCCCGAGATGCCGGAGACCTATGTCGGCAAGGTGCAGGCGCTGGTCCATGCCCTGCCGAGCTGGCAGTGGGGTGATACCCTGGTGGGGGTGGCGACCCTGGCGGTGCTGCTGCTCTGGCCCAGATTGCGGCTGCCGGTGCCGGGTCACCTGCCGGCCGTGCTGGTGGGGGTGGGGCTCGGGTTTGGTCTGCACCAGTTCGGGGTGGACGTCGCCACAATCGGCAGCAAGTTCAGCTATACCTTGGCCGACGGCAGTCAGGGCATGGGCATTCCCCCCATCGCCCCGACCCTGGTGATGCCCTGGGCCCTGCCCGGGCCGGACGGCGCCCCCGTGGTCTGGGATCTGGCGGCCATCGAGCGGCTGCTGCCCGCCGCCTTTTCCATGGCCATGCTGGGGGCCATCGAATCCCTGCTCTGCGCCGTGGTGCTGGACGGCATGACGGGGCGCAAGCACAGCTCCAACGGCGAGCTGGTGGGGCAGGGGCTTGGCAACATCCTCGCCCCCTTCTTCGGCGGCATCACGGCGACGGCCGCCATCGCCCGTTCCGCCGCCAACGTGCGGGCCGGTGCCACCTCGCCCATCTCCGGCATAGTCCATGCGCTGGTGGTGCTGGCCGCCATTCTGGTGCTGGCCCCCTGGCTCTCCTGGCTGCCGCTCTCCGCCATGGCTGCCCTGCTGCTGCTGGTGGCCTGGAACATGAGCGAGGCCCACAAGGTGGTGGATCTGGTGCGCCGGGCGCCCAAATCCGATGTACTGGTGCTGCTGGTCTGCCTGTCGCTGACCGTCATCTTCGACATGGTCATCGCCATCACCTTCGGGGTGATCCTGGCCTCTTTGCTGTTCATGCGCGAGATAGCCAAGATGACCAGGCTGCACAACCTGGCGGATCACAAGCGCTATGCCAGCGAGGTGTCCCCCTCGACCCTTGTCTACAAGATCAACGGGCCACTGTTCTTTGCCGCCGCCGAGCGGGTCTTTGACGAGTTGCTTGCCCAGGTGAAGGACCACAAGGAGTTGATCCTGCAAATGGAGGCGGTCTCCATCCTGGATGCTGGCGGTCTCACCGCCTTCCAGCAGTTCGCAAAACGCATGGCCAAGGCGGGGGTCCGTCTCAAGGTGGCTGAATTGCAATTCCAGCCCCTCAAGACCCTGGCGCGGGCCAAGGTGCGTCCGGTGGCGGGAGAGCTGGAGTTCTACGGCTCGCTGGAAGAGGCGATTCGAGGAGAACATTTGCACGAAGCGGTTGAAAATTGATGTAAAGGGATAGGAAATGGCATATTTTTAGTCACTTGGTTCGCTTATTGAGCAAACAGTGGCAAAAGATAAAAAATTGCATTGACCGCCTCGCGCCTATCCCTTACATTACGCCCCGTTCCAGCGCAACGGCGCAGCGAATTCGTGTTGGCTGAACACGTAAAAGCACAGACCAAAATTGGGTGCGTTGTCCGAGTGGCTGCCCACCGACGAAGTCGGAAAGATGCATGTTTACGTGCTCCGAAAGCCACTTCAAAGAAGTAAAAATTTGGTGAGGTGTCCGAGTGGCTGAAGGAGCACGCCTGGAAAGTGTGTATACGGCAACGTATCGAGGGTTCGAATCCCTCCCTCACCGCCAAATTGCAAAAAACCGACCTCATGGTCGGTTTTTTGCTTTGGGGAAGCGTCATCAGCTCATCTCGAAGAGGGGGGTGAGAACCCTCGCCGGGTTCGAGCAGAGCAGCTTGCTACGATGAACGGCCGCAGGCCGCCCCGAAGGGGTGAGCCACGCAGTGGCGAATCATCCCTCCCTCACCGGATAAAACAAAAGGCCCCGTCGAAAGACGGGGCCTTTTGTTTTATCCGGTGATGGGCGGCTCGGTTCGGGCCCTGGTTCGACAGGCGGGCAGGATAGCCCGCAGGGCGAGCGCCAGGGATGGCGCGAGTCAATCCCGACCCATCCTCAGATGTTAAAACCGACCTCATGGTCGGTTTTTTGCTTTGGGGAAGTGTCATCAGCTCATCTCGAAGAGGGAGGGTGAGAATCCTCGTCGGGTTCAAGCAGAGCAGCTTGCCGGGATGAACGGCTGCAGGCCGTCCCGAAGGGGTGAGCCACGCAGCGGTGAATCATCCCGCCCATACAGCCAACTAAAACAAAAGGGCCGTCGCGAGACAGGCCCTTTTGTTTTAGTTGCCGACAATCTGATCATGCCTGTGATGGGGGTGGCTCGCAGGCGAAGCGGAGAATCCGCTGGTCTGGTTTGGAGAAGCAGCTTGGAGGCAGAGATAAACTCCGCCACGCGCAATATGTTGCATTCATACCAGTCATTTATGCTGCATGTGCAAGGTTTAATGGGTAAATGCATTGATTGCGCAACTTGTTGCGTCATGGTGTGGATGCGCGAATCGGTTTTCTATTCAACTATTTGTTTTAAAACAAAAAAATGTATTGGCATGGTCACTGCTAACGGATTCGGACGAGTGTCATAACCGTTCAACCATCAGGAGCAATTCCATGCCAACTCCATGTTATATCAGCATCGAAGGTCAAACCCAGGGCAACATCACTGCCGGTGCTTTCACCTCCGATTCCGTCGGCAACATCTTCGTGCAGGGCCATGAAGACGAGATGCTGGTACAAGAGTTCCAGCACGTCGTCACCGTACCGACCGATCCGCAATCCGGTCAGCCGGCGGGTCAGCGTGTCCACAAGCCGTTCAAGTTCACCGTTGCCCTGAACAAGGCCGTGCCGCTGATGTACAACTCCCTGGCCTCCGGCGAGATGCTGCCGAAAGTGACCCTGAAGTGGTATCGCACCTCCGTTGAGGGCAAGCAGGAGCACTTCTTCAGCACTGTGCTGACCGATGCCACCATCGTTGACATCGACTGCCAGATGCCCCACTGCCAGGATCCGGCGAAGTCCGACTTCACCCAGCTGATCCAGGTCTCCATGGCCTACCGCAAGATCGACTGGGAGCACACCGTTGCCGGCACCTCTGGTGCGGATGACTGGCGTGCGCCGATCGAAGCGTAATTCCGAGCCAAAGGGCACTGCTTGCGGTGCCCTTTTATCGTCTCTGCAAGGACAACCTGCCCGGAGACCGTATTTCCGATTTTTCAACCCACGCATTTTTTCTTCTGTCCGTTTGCCTGGTGTGAGCGGGTGCAAGAAAAAATCCGAGTTTACGTCTTGCCGCACGCCGTCAAGGGCGTGCGGCAGCCATGGTGAAAGAAAAATCCAGGCGATGGCGAAGCTCTCACATGGCTTGATGTGCCCCACCTGATGGGGCCGCACGATATTTCAGGGGCGCGCAGCGATGGCAGACAGCACAGGATTACAATTTACCGTCAAGGTAGGGGCCCTGCCCGAGAGCACCTTCGTGGTGGCCGAGTTTGCGCTGGATGAAGCGCTCAACCGGCCGTTCAACCTGCGCCTGGAGTTGGCGAGTGCCCAGCCCGACATCGACGTTGGCGCCGTGCTGGACCAGCCGTGCGAGCTGATGGTGTGGTACAACGGCGAGCTGCAGCGCCGGGTGTGCGGGGTGGTGAGTGACTTCGCGCAGGGTGACAGCGGCTTTCGCCGCACCCGCTATCAGCTCATGGTGCAACCGGCGCTGTGGCGTCTGTCACTTCGCCAGAACTCCCGCATCTTCCAGGCGCAAAAACCCGATGAAATCCTCAGTATCCTCTTGCAAGAACATGGCATCACCGACTATGCCTTTGCCCTCAAGAACGAGCACGCCAAGCGGGAATACTGCGTTCAGTACCGGGAAACCGACCTCGATTTTGTGAACCGCCTCGCCGCCGAAGAGGGGATGTTCTACTTCCACGAGTTTGACGCGGGCAAACACCGCATCGTGTTTGCCGATGACGCTGCCGCCCTGACTGCCGGCCCCGAGCTCTTCTTCAACCTTGGCAACCGCTCCCTGGAGCAAGGCCCCTATGTCCGCCAGTTCCACTACCGCGAGGCGGTGCGCCCCTCGGATGTGGAGCTCAAAGACTACAGCTTCAAAACCCCGGCCTATGGCCTCTCTCACAAGAAGCAGGGCGCAGAGCTCGAACACCAGCGCGACACTTATCAGCACTTCGATTTCCCTAGTCGTTACAAGCAGGATGGCAGCGGCAAGGCGTTTGCTCAGCATCGGCTCGATGCCCTGCGCAACGACGCGGTGGCGGGCCAGGCTAAGTCCAACTGCGCAGCCTTGCAGCCGGGGCAGACCTTCTCGCTCACCGAGCACCCTAACGGCAGCCTCAACACCGACTGGCAAGTGGTGCGCATCCAGCACACCGGCTTGCAGCCGCAGGCGCTGGAAGAGGAGGGGGGGAGTGGCCCCACCGTCTATCACAACGAATTTGGCGTAGTGAAGGCGAGCACCACCTGGCGGGCGCGTATCGGCAGCTCCGAGGCCCCTCACAAGCCGATGGTGGATGGCCCGCAAATCGCCATGGTGGTGGGCCCCGACGGGGAGGAGATTTACTGCGACGAGCATGGCCGGGTCAAACTGCAATTCCCGTGGGACCGCTACGGCAGCTCCAACGACCAGAGCTCCTGCTGGGTGCGGGTGAGCCAGGGCTGGGCCGGGGGTCAGTACGGCATGATGACCATCCCGCGCATCGGCCACGAGGTCATTGTCTCGTTCCTGGAAGGGGACCCGGACCAGCCCATCGTGACCGGTCGCACCTATCACGCCACCAACCGGCCGCCCTACGAGCTGCCGGCCAACAAGACCCGCACCGTGCTGCGCACCGAAACCCATCAGGGAGAAGGTTTTAACGAACTGCGCTTTGAAGACCAGGCGGGGCAGGAAGAGATTTATATCCACGGTCAGAAAGATCTGAACGTGCTTATCGAGAACGACGCCGCCTGGCACATCAAGCACGACGAACACAGGGACATCGACAATGAGCGGGTAACCCGCATCAAGGCCAATGATCACCTCACTGTGAACGGTGAAAAACGGGATCACATCAAGGGGGACTACTCACTCGGCGTTGACACCTCAATGCATCAAAAACTCGGCCAGAGCTGGCTCACCCAGGCGGGGCAGGAGGTACACGTCAAAGCCGGTGCCAAGGTGGTGCTGGAGGCGGGCTCAGACATTACCGTCAAGGTCGGCGGCTGCTTCATCAAGGTCGATGGCGGCGGCGTCACCCTGATGGGGCCCACCATCAAGATGAACTCGGGCGGCAGCCCGGGTGCCGGCTCGGGATGGGGCGGAAAGTCACCATTGGGCCCTCTGGGTGTCAGTGTTCCCCCCAAACCCAAGGTACCGCTCACTCCTGCCCAACTGGCCACCATGAAGAGTGCCGCCCCTTTCTGTGAAGAGTGTGAAAAATGCAAGGAGGGTGGCTGTGAGATTTGAGAGCACACCGCTGGAAGCGTGGATACAGAGGCAATCAGCCCCTCTTTATGCCGTGCTGGCGGGGGCCAGCGATGTGGCTCCCTTGCAGCACTACTACCAGCTCGATGGCCGCGAAACGCCACGCGGGCTCTATCTCGGCACTCCTTATGAAGACTGGCATCCCGTCATGCCCTATCTGGTGGCCCTCGACAAGGAGAGCCCCTTTATCGAGTGGGCGCAGGGCGCCGAGGCGAGCGACTGGGGCTGGATAGTGGCGAGCGAGCAGCCTGTCGATGCCCTCTATGCCCATCTGCAGGGGCTGACCCAGATCTGGCACCAGGGGGAGGCGGTCTTCTTCCGTTACTGGGATGGCGTGTATCTGAAACACATTCTGGTCCAGCTGGGAGAGGGCTTCACCGCCCTGCTGCCTGGAGTGAACGGGATCTGGGTCGGGGGGGACGGCTTCGAATGGGCTGCGTCAGAAGCCGCAGCATCACGCGCATTCCCCTGGTGGGAGCTGCCTCCCGCCATTGCCGCGACCTTGGCGAGACAGGATCCCGCCCCTCTTATCAACAATCTGATGCAGCAGTTGGCGGATCACAACGGTCAGCTCTACTGGGCGTTTCCCGAGGCGAACCTGCGCTGCAAGGTCGCCCGCTTTGTCTCCCGTCATCCATCCCCCGATATCGATCTGTTTCCGGCGCTGGAAGCGGCGCTGATCAATGAGGTTCAAGCATGAGCAATGCCGGCCAGGCCGTCTTCAACGAAGTGATCGCCGATTATCGCAACGTCCTGAGTGCCTATCGCAAGGATGCCGAGAGTTTCTTCCTGGGTGACATGCTCAGCATGGACATGGAGCAGACCATCAAGGTGGGCGACAAGACCATCACGGCATCGTCCGGCAGCAAGAAGGCGCAGTCCGTGGTGACGCAGTGCCCGCTGAGCGGCACGCTGCGGTTGGTTCATCTGTTCGAATCCGTCAGGTTTATTCCCATCGGCAATACCCCATACAAGGTGGAGGCGGGGAAACTGGTGCGCGGACGTTTTGTCAGCGAGGCAGTAGTCAAGGAGGGAACCCTGGATGCCAAGGGTATTGCCGAGGTTGGTAAGCTGACCCCGGGCAAGTCCTATCGGGTGACCTTCTACCCCAATGTGAAGAAGAGCGATCTGGATACGCTGTTTGCCTCTTATGCCCCGGTTCAAAAAGACCTGGAGGCATGGCTTACCAAGGAGTGGAACAGTGAGCACAAGGCTGCGTGGGCCCGTTACAGCGGCACTGGTAGCGGGTTTGGCAGCCATGCGCTGGCGGCGGCAAGCGGTATCGGCAAGGCGCTGGTCGGGGTGTGGGACGATCTCAAGACCCTCTACAACCTGCTGGCCGATCCGGTAGGCAACGCCAAAAAGCTGGCCGAGTTCGGCGTGGACGCCGCGGCCATGGCCAAGGCCGGAGCTTCCCAGATGGAAGCTGCCATGCTGGTACTGCAAGATGAGGCGCTGCTTTATCTTTATGCCTATGCCCTGGTGTGCTGGGTCAAGATGCTGCCCCCGGATCAGCAGACCGAGTTTGGTGCTCAGGTGATTTCGTCGGTGCTGATTGACGTGATCATCGGGGTGGTAATGACCGGCGGGGCAGGCCTGGCTGCACGCTATGGTGCCAAGGCTGCCACCATGGCCAAGAACAGTGACCGGGTCATGCGACTGGTCACCTCCCTGGTCGATCTCTCCAGGAAACACAACCTGGCCCAGCACGCCCAGCAGGCGAAAAAGGTGCTGATCACCGGGGCTGCACCGTTGAGCCCGGCCAAAAAAGCGGATCTCAAGCTGGTCGATGGCAATGCCAACACGCTGGTGGAAAAAGGCACGGCGGCCAAACGCCGATTCCAGGGGCACACCGAGATCAAGCAGGTGAACAAGACACCTGATGCCTCCAAGCAGGCAGTTACCCCGAATAACCGGCCCCATCAACCGGAAGCCAGCACCTGCAAGAACAACTGCCCGGTCTCCATGGTGACGGGGGAGGAGTTGCTGGCACTGCAAGATGGCGAACTGCCGGGTCTGCTTCCCTTTGTCTTCGGGCGCCTCTATCGCACCTCTGCCGTCGCGAAATCCTGCGGCATGGGGCTTGGCTGGACGCATGCCCTTGCGCACCGGCTTGAACGTCACGGCGATACCCTGACCTGGTGGGATGAGGAGTCCCTGGCAACGGAACTGCCGTTGCCATCAGCCGCCAGACCCATGGTGACCAACCTGTTGTCGGAGGCGGCGGTCTACCTCGGTGACGAGGCTGATGAAGTGATCCTGGCCAAGGCCGGTTCGCCGTTCCTGCATTTTACCTGGCATGGCGAGATCGGGCGGCTGACCGGTTTTTCCGATCCCTACGGCAATCGACTGACAGTGCGTTCTGACCGTCAAGGGCGCCCCGCCTGGGTTGAAAATGACGCTGGGCTGGCCCTTCGTCTCGCTTACGAGGGCGACCACATCATGGCGCTCGAGTTGCAGCGCTTTGATGGCATTGCCTGGCAGCCCCAGGCCACGCTGCAACGCTACCACTACGATGACCATGGTCACCTGGTAGCGGCCGAGAATGGGGCCGGGGAGTGCGAGCGGTATCGCTATCGTGATGATGGGGTCATTGTTGAGCGCCGTCTGGCTGGCGGTGCCGGTTTCTTCTGGGAGTGGGAAGGGGAAGGCAAGTCTGCCCGCGCCATCCGCCACTGGAGCGATGTGGCGGGTTTTGATGTCACCTATGGCTGGGATGATGACAAGGGTGAGGTGACGGTACTCAATGCCGATGGCAGTCAGGAGGTGTATCAGCACGACAGCCAGGCACGTCTTGTCCGCCAGCAGGATCCGGATGGTGCGATAACCGAGTTTGCCTACAACGGCAAGGGTCAGAAAGTACTGGCCCGTGATCCGCTGGGGGCCGAGACCCATTATCACTACGGCGAAGAGGGGATGTTGGCCCTCGAAGTGGCTCCCGACGGCAGTCAGACTGCCTATCACTACTGGGATGGCCGGGTTCGCAAGGTAGTGCAGGGGGAGCGCGAATGGCGCTTTGAGCACAATCCGCAAGGGGATCTGATTGCCAGGCGGGATCCCCTGGGGAACGAAACCCGTTATGGCTATACCCCCCAGGGCAAGCTGTGCGCTGTGGTTCACCCGGACAGCACCCGCACCGAACTGGTGTGGAACCGCCTTGGCCAGCTGATCGAAGAAAAAGGGGTCGATGGCGGGATAAGCCGCTGGCGCTATGACGAGCGGGGCCGCCAGATCGTGCAGCAAGACCCGCGTGGCGCAATCACACGCTATGAATGGGACGCGGCAGATCGCCTCAGTGCCGTCCATCTGCCCGGGGGCGGCGTTCGCCGTTATGAGTACAACGCCTATGGCAAGGTCACGGCGCAGTGGGACGAGCTGGGTCGCGAGACACGTTTCGAATATCACCCCGGCCTGCATCTGGTGAGTCGGCGCATCAACCCCGATGGCAGCGAGCTCAAATACCGCTACGACAACGCCAAGCTCTTTCTCAGCGAGATCGAGAACGAGCATGGTGAACAGCATCGTATCCATTACCATCCCAACGGACTGGTGGCACGGGAAACCGGCTTCGATGGTCGCACCACCGCCTACCGTTATGATCTCAACGGACGCCTGAGCGAAAAAGTGGAGTTCGGCAAGCAGGAGACCGAACTGGTCACCCGCTATGAGCGCGACCCCATGGGGCGCTTGCTGAAAAAGTCCCTGCCAGATGGTCGCGAGATCGCCTTCGAGTATGACGGCCATGGCCAGCTCATCCGGGTCGACGACGGTGCCTGGCCCCTGGCATTTGACTACGATGGTGCCGGTCATCTGGTGGCCGAGCATCAGGGGTGGGCCTCAAGCCATTTCCGATACGATGCCATGGGACGGTTGTCACACTGGCAACTGCCCGACGGCAACCGGCTTGGCTATCACTATCAGCACGGGGCGCTTGGCGGCATTGATCTCAACGGCGCCGAACTCACTCGCCACCAGGTGGTGGGTGGGCTCGAGCTGCGCAGGCAGCAGGGGGCACTGACCCAGCAGTACGAATATGACGAGCAGGGGCGCCTCTCGGCACTGCGTCTGCAGCGGGGCAAGCAGGTCGCCCGCGAGCGGCGCTATGGCTATGACAGAACGGGCAACCTGCTGCACATCGATGACAGCGTGCAGGGGGAGCAGCACTACCGCTACGATCCGCTGGACCGCTTGCTGGAGGTACGGGGCGAGCTGACCGAGCGCTTCTTGCATGATCCGGCCGGCAACCTCCTGGGTGAGCGTTCGGGTGGTCAGTTCGATGGGGCTCGCACCCAGGGGAACCGATTGCTGTTGAGTGGCGATCGCCACTTCGAGTACGACGAATTTGGCCGCTTGGCACTGGAGCTGCGCGGCAAGGGTCAGCAACTGGTGACCCGCTATCACTACGACTGCCAGCACCAGCTGGTGAGGGCCGAACTGCCCGATGGCAGCACCGCCTGTTATGACTACGATGCCTTTGGTCGCCGCATTCGCAAGACGGTAAAGGGTGCAAAAGGCGAGCAGGTTACTGAATTCCTGTGGCAGGCCAACAACCTGATTGCCGAGAGCTGCTATCTGCTCGGGGACGACAAGCATCGTACTGACGAGCAGTACCGCAGCTTTATCTATGAACCCGGCAGTTTCAAACCCCTGGCACAGCTGGAAGGGGAGGGGCAGAAGGCCGAGGTATTCCACTACCAGCTTGACCACCTGGGCACGCCCTTGGCACTGACCCGCACAAGCGGGGCCACCGCCTGGCAGGTGCGCTATCGAGCCTATGGCAATGTCTGGCGGGAAGAGATTGCCGAGGTGGCAACGCCCTTGCGTTTCCAGGGGCAGTATTTTGACGCCGAGACGGGGCTTCACTACAACCGCCACCGCTACTACCAGCCCGGCACGGGTAGATTTATCACCCCTGACCCGATAGGCTTGGCTGGCGGGCTGAACAACTACCAGTACGCCCCTAACCCGACTGGCTGGGTGGATCCACTGGGGCTAAGCAATGTGCCGGGACAGTGTCCATTGGATACACCTAGAGCTCGGATCCCAGTTGAGCAGCAAGATGTATTCAAACAATTTGAGCAGCATCATACTGGCCAGTTTAACGATGACCATGCATTGGTTAGCGCATTTGAGAATGTGAGGGACAATGAGTCCCCATGGCCTGTTGGGTTTACTCCTAAGACGCGAATTATTCAGCCTGGAGAACGTTTTAATATGATCACTAATGAGGGCAGAGCTCAGTTTCCAGGTCAATTTGGTACTCAAAGTGAGATCCCTAACTCTAGCTTTGGTAGAGCAAATCTCGCAATCAAAGAAGAATGGAAAGGAACACTTGATAGAAGAGTTACCTATGAAGTACAACGTCCATTTGACATAGAATATGGTCCCGTTGGACCACAAATAGAAAAAATGTCTGATGGTTCATACAAGTATTATCCAGGGGGAGGAGAACAGATTAGACTTCTTTACAAAGATTTCGAAAATGCTGTTCCCAGTAAGAAAAATAATTATACAGATAACGCTTACCTAAAAATAATCTCTGATATAGCTTTGCCACAGGAGTGAAAATGAGGGTTGACTTAAATGAGAATGATATTTCTTGGGTTTATGATGGTAAAGAAATAAAAGTGACAGGTGATTATATTGACGCTGCTTATGATAAGAAGTTAGATGGTGTGGCGGCTTTAAATGCCTCTGGCATTAGTTTTTTTGATAAGGAGGGAGATTTACTTTTCATTACCCGTTTTTCATTTAAAGAATCTGGTAGTTGCATATATTGTTTAGCAAACCAATCGGCTTCCGCAGAAAAAACAGTAAGAGTTGTTCTTGCACATGAACCGCCATTTAAAGGTGAGCGTTTTTGGCAACATGATATTAATATTGAAAATGGAACTATTTCAGAGCCACTTGCAAAATGGCGATGAATGAAAGAGTAGCTCCCCACCGGGGATACATAATCCAAGGATGAGGTGATAGTCGGTTTAAATATAAAGTGGCTACTGGCAATGAACCAGGGGCAATTTCTGATGAATGGGTTCCTGGCGGGAAAACTAAAGGTGGGGCAAAAGAAGCCGCATTGCATGGTGCGGAAAACATAAAACATGATGGGTATATCGAAAAGCTGCTTAATTATTTTGATGATACGATGAGATGGCAATAATGAAGCCATATAATGAAATTGAGTTCATATCAGAGTTCAAAACAAAACCATGGAATTTCTTTAGAGGAAATGAGGGATTCTTGGTTATGGACCGAGATTGGGGAGAGCATGGCCATTATCGTTCAACTGGGCGTCTTCTAACCTATATTGAACGGGGGATTCTATCACTAGAAGATCTTACGAAAGGAATGAATGCGTTTATCGGCACGCTAGATAAAGATAGTAAAGAAGATTTCTTTCAATTTACCGCTAGTGCTTGCTACATCTATTGCTCCATATATGGTGTGGATTGTTATCCATACAAAATAGAAGATGACTTTTTTTTACTAGGTCATGCTTGCCACAGTATTTCAAAAGAATATATTGATGGTATAACTTTTGACTACCATGATCAACATTATGCATCTTTGATAAAAAAGGAACACCCTAAATCAGGCTTGGCAAATCTTTTGCTGTGATACGTTTAATTTTATCTAGATTATAGTTGAGTGTTTTTTATTATGTGCTTTTGGTATTTTGGGTGTCTCTACTAAATTTCTTATTATCCTCTTGTTTAAAACTGCGGGTGTTATAGATGGTATATCGAGCTTTACTATCGATGTTATTAGCTAGTTTGCTTATTGCATGTTCTACAACTACACGACTCACCGAGTCTGAACTCTCCCAAGCCGCCCAACAGGGTCAGGGCAAGGCGCAATATGAGCTGGCTAATCGTTTGGCGGCGAAGCCGGATTATCCCGAGGCGATGCGCTGGATGAAGCAGGCGGTCGAGCAGACGGGCCCCATGGCGGCAGATGCCGATATTCGGGGCAGGGCCGCGCTACAGGTGGGAAGTTGGTATCAGGCTGGGTTGGGAGAGCCCAAAAATCCTGTACTGGCCAGGCAGTGGTGGCAGCGCTCCGCCAAGTTGGGCAATTCGGAGGCCAGCTATCAACTGGGTCAGGAGTGCCGGCAACGGCACAAGGGGAAGCTGGTCAGTGAGTGTCTCGACTGGTTCGAGCATGCCGCCAAGCGGGATCATGGAAATGCCCAGCTGGTTCTGGGGCAGTGGTATGCAGGTCAGGCGGGGGCCGATGAAGAGGCCGTCAAGTGGCTGGAGAAAGCCGCCGAACAAGGGAATCGGGATGCCCAATTCCAGCTTGGCGTTCGCTATGAGCAAGGGAAAGGAGTGATAAAGCGCGCCGATCTTGCCCTGCGCTGGTATGAGAAAGCCGCAGCCCAGCAACAGCCGGACGCTTTGCTGGTACTGGCGAGCAAGGCGCCCTCTGAAGAGGCATTCAGCCTCTATCAGCGCGCCGCCAATGCAGGGGCTGCTCCTGCCCAGCTGTGGTTGGGGCAGGCCTATCTGAGGGGGGATCTGGTTGCCCAGGACCTGGCGCTTGGCCGTTATTGGCTGGAGCTGGCGGCAGGCAATGGTTCCCATGACGCCGAATATCAATTGAGCCTGCAGCAGAGCGATATCACCGCACGTGAGCACTGGCTGAATCTGGCTGCTGCGGGGGGGGTGAGCCAGGCCCAGCTTGAACTGGCGACCCTGCAACAGGAACGGGGGGAGTTGAAAGCTGCGCGTAAGAGCCTCTCTCTGGCGGCCTCGCAGGGCAATGTCGAGGCTCGATATGCCTACGGCGAGATGCTGCGACTGGGGCAGGGTGGTGAGGCTGATTATACCGAAGCCATGAAACAGTATTGGGCTGCGGCAAACGCCAGTCATCGGCAAGCACAATATCGCATGGGCATCATGCGTGAGCAGGGATGGGGAGCCCCCCGCAATAGATTGCATGCTTATGCATGGTATTTATTGGCCGCAACGGATGGCAATATTGATGCAACCGCCGCCAGCCGTGAACTTGAAAAAGGCATGACGGCACAAGAAAAAAGTGCCGGTCAAAAACTGGCGCAGCACTGGTTCATCAGACTGGATAAGCACGGTGAAATAGGGAAGGCATCAGAGGGTATATGATGCCATCCCCATAACATGAATGAGACATAGTGATAAAGGCAACCGTGAGTGGATATTGCCATTTCCCACTTATTATCGCCATCCAATACCGCCTTGATAATACATCTTGGCGGTTTTTTTGACAAAAATAACACCTTGCGTTGTCAGAAAAATCTCATTTTGTGTTCGTAAAATGAGCTTTACTTATGATTTATCATGAGCGGTCATGATGGTTTAAAATCAGATTTTTCCTATTTGACTCTTCATGGCATGCAACTTCCCTACACTTTACATTTCAAGTTTATACTATTTTCATCACTCGCCATGCTATTGATTTTGTTGGTTTTTTTATATTTTCCTTGCTTTTGTTACATTTATAAATATATTTCTCGTTGACGTTGCTATCATCAAAAATATACCATTAGCCACAAATGACTCTTTAGTAAATCATGATCTCTAACGAAGAGTAGAGACGTAATCGGATTGTATTGAATAACAAGCTGAATGCTGCCTTTTTGATATCCTGGCTCTCTCTTGGAATATATCGAAAAGGCGTGGTTGGTTGATGCTTTTTTGTTCATTTTCGTCCTGAGCACGTCAACTGTCATTTTTTACAGTTGCCGACTAAA
Organism: Aeromonas sp. R2-1; assembly: GCF_040908425.1. Lineage (NCBI taxonomy): Bacteria > Pseudomonadati > Pseudomonadota > Gammaproteobacteria > Aeromonadales > Aeromonadaceae > Aeromonas > Aeromonas sp. R2-1. Next base: position 155,832 of record NZ_JBFODR010000053.1, on the reverse strand, counting down.
GCATTGGCTATAAGCTTTTGGGTCTTCATGGATCCTCAACTTGGTATCTAGAGCATGGGAAAAGGGATTGATGGCGCCACTGTTGCGCCCAAAGAACGTATCAATATCAAATATGTGCCGGCAACCGGTGGCCAACAGGCGGAAATAGAGCTTCCGTTGACCATGATGGTGGTCGGAAATATGAAAGGGCGCTCTGAAGAAACCCCCATCGAGGAGCGTCAGACCGTCTCTATCGACAAGAATAATTTTTCTTCCGTCATGAAAGAATCTGCACTGGAGCTGAATTTTTCGGTTCCCAACCGCCTGGAGGAGAACAGCCAGGACGAGTTGCCCGTGTCGATCAAAATCCAGTCCCTGGAAGACTTCACCCCTGACAGCGTTGCCCAGCAAGTGCCCGAGCTGCGCAAGCTGCTGGAACTGCGTGAGGCGCTGGTTGCCCTGAAGGGGCCGCTTGGCAATATCCCCGCCTTCCGCAACCGTCTGCAGGATCTGCTGTCCAGTGACGACGCTCGCGAGCAATTGCTCAAGGAGCTGGATTTGATTAAGCCTGCCGAGTGATCAGCAGATTAATTGACTGACTTATAAGGAAAAATTATGTCTCTGGTCGAAGAACAGGTTCAAGCGGGGGCGAGTGCAGCCTCCTCGTCCCTGCTGGACGAAATCATGGCGCAGGCCCGCATCACCCCGGTGGATGAGGGTTATAGCGTCGCCAAGCAGGGCGTTGCAGCCCTGATTGCTAACATTCTGGACAGCGGCACCACCACAGAGCCGGTGAACAAGGCGCTGGTGGACAGCATGATCGTCGAGCTCGACAAGAAGCTCGGCAAGCAGATGGACGTCATTCTGCACGCCAAGGAGCTGCAAGAGCTGGAGTCCTCCTGGCGCTCCCTGAAGCTCCTGGTGGATCGCACCGATTTTCGCGAGAACATCAAGATCCAGGTGCTGCACGCCACCAAGGAAGAGCTGCTGGAAGATTTTGAATTTTCTCCTGAAATCACCCAGTCCGGCCTCTACAAGCACGTCTATTCCAGCGGTTATGGCCAGTTTGGCGGACAGCCGGTCGGCGCCGTGATTGGTGACTACGCCTTCACCCACAGCTCCCCTGACATCAAGCTGATGCAGTATGTCAGTGCAGTGGGCGCCATGGCCCATGCCCCCTTCATCTCTTCCGTCGCCCCCGCCTTCTTCGGGGTCGACAGCTTCACCGATCTGCCCTCCATCAAGGACCTGAAATCGGTATTCGAAGGGCCGGCCTACACCAAGTGGCGCTCCCTGCGCGAGTCGGAAGATGCCCGCTATCTGGGTCTGACCGCACCGCGCTTCCTGGCGCGTCTGCCCTATGATCCGACGGAGAACCCCATCAAGGGCTTCAACTATCAGGAAGAGATCAGCTCGAACCATGATCACTACCTGTGGGGCAACACCGCCTATCTGATGGGCACCTCCCTGACCGACAGTTTCGCCAAGTACCGCTGGTGCCCGAACATCATTGGTCCGCAGAGTGGTGGCGCCATTCACGATCTGCCGGTGCACGTCTATGAGGCCATGGGTCAGTTGCAGGCGAAGATCCCGACCGAAGTGCTCATCACGGATCGCCGTGAATACGAGCTGTCGGAAGAGGGCTTCATCACCCTGACCATGCGCAAGGACAGCGACAACGCCGCCTTCTTCTCCGCCAACTCGGTGCAAAAGCCCAAGGTGTTCCCGAACACCAAGGAAGGCAAGGAAGCGGAGACCAACTACAAGCTGGGTACCCAGCTGCCCTACATGTTCATCATCAACCGCCTGGCCCACTACATCAAAGTGCTGCAGCGCGAGCAGATCGGTTCCTGGAAGGAACGCCAGGATCTGGAACGGGAACTCAACAACTGGATCCGTCAGTTCGTGGCCGACCAGGAGAACCCCCCTGCGGACGTGCGTAGCCGTCGTCCCCTGCGCGCCGCCCAGATCAAGGTGCTGGACGTGGAAGGGGAGCCGGGCTGGTATCAGGTTGCCATGGCCGTGCGCCCGCACTTCAAGTACATGGGAGCGAGCTTCGAGCTCTCTCTGGTAGGTCGTCTGGACAAGGAATAAAGCCCGATGCCGCATCTCTCATCCTGGGATAGAGGCAATGCGGCCAGTCTGTTTGATCGCATCCGGGGGGAGGGGCTTGGCTCCTCCCCCCGTTCGGAAGTGGATGAACTGGTGGACTCTGTCAAACGGCAGCTCGATCAGATCCTCAACACCCGTCCCGGCAACTGTCGCAGTGCCCCCGAACTTGGCGTCATCGATCTCAATGACGCCACCCAGGGGAGTGCCGACATCAAGGGGCGGATCCGGGAGGCGATCCGGCAATGCATCCGCCGCTATGAGCCGCGGATCGTGCATGTGGAAGTCCGTTCACCCGACTATCAGGCGAGCCCGCTTGAGATGACGTTTCAGGTGACGGCCCACGTGCGGCTGGAGCAGCTCGAGCAAGTTACCTCGTTCAACGTCCACATGGACAGTCACCGTCACTACCGCATGGTCTGATCAATGTCGCTGGAACATTACTTCAGGGATGAGCTGGCTTTTTTGCGCCTGCAAGGGCGCGAATTTGCCGACGCCTATCCCGAGCTCACCCGCTTTCTGTCGGAGCAGAACACCGATCCGGACGTGGAGCGCCTGCTGGAGGGGTTCGCCTTTCTCACGGGCAACCTGCGCGCCAAGATTGAGGATGAGTTTCCCGAGCTGACCCATGGTCTGCTCAACATGCTCTGGCCCAACTACCTGCGTCCCGTGCCCAGCATGACCATCATGCAGTTTTCGGTCATTCCGGGGGCCATCGCCCAGCCGGCGCTGGTCAGGCAAGGTTGTCAGCTCGACAGTCTGCCCCTGGACGAGGTGACCTGTCATTTCCAGACCTGTCACGATACCTGGGTCTATCCGGCCGATATCCGCCACATCGCCGCCCAGAGCGGCAACGATCTCTCCACCATCTCGCTGGATATCGCCCTGCATGCCCCTCTGCCGCTTAGCGAGCTGCAGCTGGACAAGCTGCGCTTCTTCCTTGGTGGTGACAGCTACACCGCCTATGAGCTCTACTTCTGGCTCTCCAACCAGCTCTCCCATATCGAGCTGGAGATCGACGGCAAGCGCTTTCGCCAGGAGGCCAAGGCCCTCAAACCGGTCGGCTTCGAGCGCGGCGATGCGCTCTTGCCCTACCCGAACAACGTCTATTCCGGCTACCGGATCCTGCAGGAGTACTTCTGCTTCCCGGAAAGCTTTCTCTTCTTTGATCTCTCCGGTGGCGACTGGCCCAAGCAGCCGTTGCCGGTGAACGAATTCAAGGTGCACTTCTGCTTCGATCGGCCGTTGCCGGCGGAGCTCAAGATCCGTCCCGACTCCTTCATGCTCAACTGCGTGCCGGCCATCAACCTGTTCCAGCACGACAGCGAGCCGGTCAACCTCAATGGCCGTCAGGCGGAGTATCCCCTCAAGGCAAGTTATCGCCACGCCGACAGCTTCGAGATCTTCTCGGTGGATCAAGTGGAAGGCTGGGTCGAGGGGAACCTCGGTCGCTCCCGCGGCACGCCGCGCATCTATCAGCCATTCGAGAGCTTTCAGCACCAGATCGAGCGGGCCAAGCAGCGGCTGGCGCTCTACTACCGGGTGCGGGTCAAGGAGGCGGTAAGCGGGGATGGTTTCGAACACAGCCTCTCGTTCGTGCGTGGGGATGAAACCACCACGGTCGAACTGGATGAATCCATTTCGGTGACGCTCACCTGCACCAACCGCTCCCGCGCCGCCCGCCTCAAGGTGGGCAGCGTCTGCGTACCCACCGGCAGCTCGCCCTCGTTTGCCACCTTTCGCAACCTGATCCGGCCGACTCGGCCGCTGCGCCCGGCCCTGGACGGCAGTCTGCACTGGACGCTGATATCCAACCTGTCGCTCAACTATGTCTCCCTGCTGCGCCGCGATGCCCTGGTGCAGGTGCTGCGCACCTACGATTTTCCGGCGCTGCACGACAAGCAGGCGGAGCAGGCCTCGCGCAAGCGGCTGGCGGGGATCGAGGAGATCGAAACCAGTCCGGTGGACCGGCTGGTGCGCGGCATGCCGGTGCGGGGGCTCAAGTCGGTGCTCTCCATCCGCCAGTCCGCCTTTGGCAGCGAGGGGGAGCTCTATCTGTTCAGTACCGTGCTGGCCCACTTCTTCTCGCTCTATGCCAGCGTCAACGCCTTCCACCTGCTTGAGGTGGTCAATCTCGACAACAAGGAGCGCTACCAATGGCCAGTCCAGATCGGTCAGCACTCCCTGATGTGAGCGCCGCCCGGGAGGCGCCCCGTTTCAACTTCTTCCAGCTGGTTGAGCTGCTCAACCGGCTCGATGGCGCCGATCAGGAGCGAGGGCTCGACTACCTGCCCGGTGACGAGAACATCCGCTTCAAGGCGACCGCCTCCTTGGGGTTTCCCACCAGCGACGTGCTGCAGATTGGCCGGGACGGGCAGGGGCGCCACGAGCTGGAAGTGGCCTTCCTCGGCCTGCACGGCAGTCAGTCGCCGATGCCCGGCTATTACCTCGATTCGCTGGCGTGGGAGTACGCCCAGGGGGAGCAGAAGCTCGGCCTGTTTCTGGACTTCTTCCACCACCGTTTGCTGACCCTGCTGCACCGGATCTGGCGCAAGTATCGCTACCACGTGCGGTTCCAGGACAACGGCGAGGATGGCTTCTCCCGCCTGATGTTCGCCCTGGTGGGACTGGGCAACGAAGCGGTATGCCAGAGCCTGCCGGTCAACCGGGCCAAGATGCTCTCCTATGCGGGCATGCTGGCCAGCCCCAGCCGCTCCCCCGAGGTGGTGGCCGGTCTGGTGGCTCACTGTTTCGATCTGGCCGATGTGCAGGTGAGCGCCTGGCAGTGGCGCAAGGTGCCTATTCATCAGGATCAGCAAAACCGCCTCGGCGGCGCCTGCGCCACCTTGGGGAGCGATTTTGTCATCGGCGACAAGGTGAACGACTGTGCCGGCAAGTTCTTGTTGAAGATCAACAACCTGAGCTTTGGCCAGTTTCTCGGCTTTCTGCCGAACGGGGAGCACTTCCAGGCTCTGGTGACCTTTGTCTCCTTCATCCTGCGCGATCAGCTGGCCTGGGATCTGCGGCTGGGTTTCGGCCAGGAGCAGGCGAGGGGACTGAGGCTGGGGGAAGAGCAGAGTGCCCGCCTGGGGTGGAGTACCTTTCTCGGCCAGCCGCCGAGTGATCCGTTCGTGACCATCTGCGTGCAGGAATAAGTGCAGCGATCAGCAGCGCAGAAAATTTAACTACAGGAATCAGTGCAGGAGTAACTGTGGACGATTTTAACCAGCAACTTTCCCTAGTGGTGCTCAACAGCGAACAGCTCGACGGCAGCCAGCAGGTGCAGTACCGCTTCGATGAGATGGGGGGGACCCTGGGGGCCTCCGAACAGGATGACTGGCAACTGCGCGACAGGCTGGGGGCCGTCATGCCCGCCCACGCCCGCATCGAGCTCAACGACGGTCGCTTCTGCCTGTGCGATCTGAGCGGCCAGACCTATATCAACGGTGCCACCTCGCCCATCGGGCGGGCCCGCAAGGTGCATCTGGAGCAGGGGGACGAGCTCGTGGTCGGCCCGTTCCGGCTGCGCGCCTACTTGGGGGCCATCACCCCCGAGCAGAGCCTGCAACAGGTGCTGGGCAACCGCCCCACCGAGCAGCTCGACGAGTGGCTAACCAGCGATGAGCCCGTTGCGCCCGCAGACGATCCGCGCACCCTGGCGGCCGATCCCTTGCTGGCATTGCAGCAGGATCGCAGGGCGCCCAATCCGTTGATGGATGGCCCGCTGGCGGACGGTCGCCTGCAGGCTTCACTGCGTTCACAACCGGATGTGGACGTCCCCCCTCTTGCCCCTTTTTCTGCTGTCGAGAACACCATGAACCAAGAATTTCTGGATATGCCCGCCATCGAGAACCATCCCGATTACCCGCTGTCGCTGGACGGCGTCGATCACGTAGCCCTGACCCCGCTGATGCGTGGCCTGGGCCAACCCTTGCAATTGCAGGACACCCAGCAGGCCCACGACATGCTCGAAGAGATGGGCAAGACGGTGCGGGCCATGGTGGAGGGGCTGCTGCAGTTGCAAAACGAACAGGCGGCGCTGGCGGACAAGCACTTGCGCCCCATCGAGGACAACCCGCTGCGCCTGGGCCTTGATTATGACGAGACCCTGGCGGTGTTGTTTGCCGAGCAGAAGAGCCCGGTCCACCTGAGCGCGCCGGCGGCGGTGGCCGAGAGCCTGCACAACGTGCGCATCCACCATGTGGCTAACCAGCAGGCCATCGGCGCGGCGCTCGACAGCATCCTGCAGGCGTTTTCGCCGCAGGCCCTGCTGGGGCGCTTCGAGCAATACCGCCGCAGCGGTGCACCGGGCACGGCCGACGAAGGCTGGGCCTGGGACATGTATCAGCACTACTACCGCGAGCTCACCTCCGCCCGCCAGCAGGGGTTCAACAAGCTGTTCCACCAGGTGTATGCCCAGGCCTATGACCAGGCCGTGCGTCAGCAACAGGGACTGATTTGATGATACGAGCGCTGATGCTGGGCGCCGCGCTGCTGGCCCTGGCAGGTTGTACCACCATGGGCAAGATGGCCGATGTGGCCATGAACCCGGATATCCAGGTGGGCAGCAATAATGATCAGCCCTCCACCCTGGGGCTGAGTCTGCTGGCGGAGCCTGACGTCAACCCCAACGAGAGCGGGGAGGCGGCGCCCATCGAGTTTCAGGTGGTGCTGCTGGCGGAAGATTCCAAGCTGCTCGCCACCGACTATGACCAGGTGACTGCGGACGTGGAGAAGGCCCTTGGCAAGAACTACCTGGACCATCAGGACTACACCCTGCTGCCGGGCCAGTTCAAATACCTGCCCCCCATCAAGCTCGACGAGAAGACCCGCTACATCGGGGTGATCGCACGCTACGCCGACCCCGACAGCGCCGAGTGGCGCAAGGTCATCAAGATCAAGAGCAAGGGAACGGCTTATCAAATCCTGGTGCACCTGCGCCTGGATGAAGTGGAACTGCAAAAAGAAGAAGAATAACCATGTCGAGTCGAAATCGGGTTATCTGGCGTGAGGGGCTGTTCATCAAGCCCCAGCACTTCCAGCAACAACAAAGACATTCGGATTACGCGCTGCACGCTCGCCTGAGCGCGCTGTCCGACTATTTCTACGGCTTGCAGTCGCTTGCCATCAACGAGGATTACCTGGGGTTTGGTCGCATCGCCCTGGTGGGGGCCACCGGCATCCTGCCGGACGGTACCGTGTTCAACATCCCCAATGACGACGTGCTGCCGACCCCGCTGGAAGTCACCGACGCCTCGGTGGCCAACCAGAAGGTCTATCTGGCGCTGCCGCTCTCGGTGAGCGGCGTCAACGAGGTCAATCAGGGCGGCCAGGTGGCCACCCGGTTGCAGGCCCATCGCCACGACGTGCGCGACTTGCACAGCGAAGGGGGGGACGTGGTCTCCCTCGAAGTAGGGCGGGTCAGCCTGCGACTGATGCTGGAGCGGGAAGATCGCAGCGCCTACGCCTCTTTGGCGATTGCCCGCATTCTGGACAAGCGTCCGGACGGCGGCCTGGTGCTGGATCCCAACTTCATGCCCTGCAGCATCAGCGTCTCCGCCATCCCGACCCTCAAGCGTTTCCTCGGCGAATCGGCCGGGTTGGTCGCCGAGCGGGCCCGCAGCCTCTCCCAGCGCATCGCCGCGCCGGGTCAGCAGGGGGTGGCCGACGTGGCCGAGTTCATGATGCTGCAACTGCTCAACCGGGCCCAGCCCCAGCTCTCCCATCTGGCGCGCCTTGGCACCCTGCACCCCGAGCGGCTGCATGAGGCGCTGGTGCAACTCTGCGGCGAGCTGATGACCTTTACCGACGAGTCCCGCCTGCCGCCCGAGTTCCCCGCCTATCGCCACGACGATCAGCAGGTGAGCTTCGAGCCGGTGATGCTGGCCCTGCGCCAGGCGCTCAGTACCGTGCTGTCGCCGCGCGCCGTCTCCATCCAACTGCGCAAGCACCAGTACGGCATCATGGTGGCCATGGTCAACGAGAGCGAGCTGATGCAGAGCGCCGACTTCGTGCTGGCGGTGCGTGCCCGCATGCCGCAGGAGCAGCTGCGCAAGCAGTTGCTGCAGCAGACCAAGGTGGCCTCCAGCGACAAGATCCGCGAGCTCATCAGCCTGCAACTGCCCGGCATTCCGCTGCTGCCGCTGCCGGTGGCGCCGCGCCAGCTGCCCTATCACGCCGGTTACAGCTACTTCCAGCTCGACCGGCAGAGCCCGGCCTGGCAGATGCTGGCGGTGGGCAACACCCTTGCCTTCCACATCGCCGGCGACTTCCCCGAGCTCGACATGCAGCTCTGGGCCATTCGCAGCCAGTGATCGCACCAAGGAATAAGCAGAGATGACCACGGACATTATCAAGAACGAGCAACTCAGCGACCTGCTGTTCGATCATGCCGAGCAGCTGGACATGGATTCGGACTACTGGTTCCGCCTGCGCGGCCAGAGCATCAACCCGATGATCGATGCGGTGACCCCCTTGCTGGGGCTGGTGCAGCGGGTGCGCCTGCTGTCCCGTTACGACCGGGTGCCCGAGCTCTACCAGCGGGTGGTGACCGAGATCCAGGCGATCGAACAGGAGCTGATGGCCCAGGGCTACGAGAACGGGGTGGTGCTGTCGTTTCGCTACATCCTCTGCACCTTCATCGACGAGGCCGTGATGGGCCGCGACTGGGGCAGCCAGAGCGAATGGTCCGAGCACTCCCTGCTGACCCGCTTTCACAACGAGACCTGGGGCGGCGAGAAGGTGTTCGTGCTGCTGGCCCGCCTGCAGGAAGACCCGGTGCGTTATCGCGACATTCTGGAGTTCATCTACCTCTGTCTGTGCCTCGGTTTCGAGGGGCGTTACAAGGTGATGAGCAAGGGACAAGGGGAGTTCGAGCGCATCGTGCGCCAGCTGCACAAGCAGTTGGCCCCCGAGGCCGGCGGCGAGGCGCCCAGCGTGTTTCACCTCGATCTGGGGCAGCAGGCCTCCCGCTATCAGCTGCGCAAGCAGGTCTCCCTGCGCAGCCTGTTCATGGGCGGGGCGCTGATCCTGGCGCTGATCTTCGGCCTCTATCACCACCAACTCAATAACCAGACCCAGGACGTTCTGCGTCAACTGGGCGAATTATTAAAATAAAATACTAAGGAGAGCACGCCTTGATTCGTATAGAGCTACCGGTACTGGTGGAAAGACTCAATCCCATCTGCCGTCACATGCTGGAGGAGGCTGCAGCCCTCTGTGTCAATCACCAGGGAGCTGAGATCCGCATCGAGCACCTGCTGCTCAAGATGCTGGAGACCCCGCTGAGCGACGTGCGCCAGATCCTGAAGGTGGCCGAGGTGGAGGTGGAAGAGCTCAAGACCCTGCTGCAACCGTCCGCTGCCGACAGCAGCTATGGCCAGGGTTACCCCTCCTTCTCGCCCATGTTGGTGGAGTGGCTGCAAGACAGCTGGTTGCTCGCCTCCGCCGAGCTGCAACATGTCCAGCTGCGCAGCGGCGTCATGCTGCTGGTGCTGCTGATGACCCCCCAGCGCTACCTGCCGGGCTCGGTGACCCGCCTGCTTGCCAAGGTCAATCGCGAGCTGCTGCGCCAGCAGTTTGACGAGTGGGTCAAGGAGTCTGCCGAGACACAAGTCACCACTACCCCCGGCGGCAAGACGGCCCAGGCCGCGCTGTCGGCCGATGCCAGCCTGCTGGCCCGCTTTACCGTCAATGTGACCGAACAGGCCCGCCAGGGCAGCCTGGATCCCGTGCTCTGTCGGGATCACGAAATCGACCTGATGATCGACATCCTCTCCCGTCGTCGCAAGAACAACCCCATAGTCGTGGGGGAGGCTGGTGTCGGCAAGAGCGCCCTCATCGAGGGGCTGGCCCTGCGCATGGTGGCGGGTCAGGTGCCCGAGAAGCTGCGCGGGGTCGAGCTGATGACCCTGGATCTCGGTGCCATGCAGGCCGGCGCCTCGGTCAAGGGGGAGTTCGAGAAGCGCTTCAAGGGGGTGATGCAGGAGGTCAAGGACGCCGTGCAACCTGTCATCCTGTTCATCGACGAGGCACACACCCTGATCGGGGCCGGCAACCAGGCTGGCGGGCTGGATGTCTCCAACCTCATCAAGCCAGCGCTGGCCCGGGGCGAGCTGCGCACCATCGCCGCCACCACCTGGGGCGAGTACAAGAAATACGTGGAAAAAGACGCGGCCCTGTCGCGCCGCTTCCAGCTGGTGAAGGTCGGTGAACCCGATGCCGACGAGGCCACCGTGATCCTGCGCGGCCTGCGCAGTATCTACGAGAAGGCCCACGGGGTGCTGATCGACGAGGAGGCGCTGCAGGCCGCCGCCCAGCTCTCCGCCCGTTACATCTCCGGCCGTCAGCTGCCGGACAAGGCGATTGACGTGCTCGATACCGCCTGTGCCCGGGTGGCCATCAACCTCACCACCCCGCCGCGCGCGGTCAGCCACCTGCAAAACTCGCTGCGCCAGCGCGAGCTGGAGATCCGCCAGCTGGAGCGCCAGAGCCTGATAGGTCTTGGTGACAACGCAGAGCGCCTGGCCGAGTTGCAGGCGGCCCAGCAGGCTTGCCGTGAAGAGCTGGCCGAGCAGGAGGCCCGGTGGCAGCAGCAGCAAGGGTTGGTGCACCAGATTGTCGAGCTGCGCGCAGCTCTCTTGGCCGATCAGCAGGATGAGATGCTGGCCAGAGAGGCGCTGGATCTCGCCGATGCGCCCCTCGATCCGCAGGCCGCTGCCGAGCAGCTGGCCACCCTTGAGCGCGAGCTGGCCGAACTGCAGCAAGGAGAAGTGCTGGTCTCCGCTCACGTCGACAAGACCCAGATTGCCGCCGTCATTGCCGAGTGGACCGGGGTGCCCCTCAATCGCATCTCCCAGGGGGAGCTGGATGTGGTGACCCGTCTGCCGGAGTATCTCGGCGAGCTCATCAAGGGGCAGGATGTGGCGGTGGCCCACCTGCACAAGCACCTGCTCACCGCCCGCGCTGACCTGCGTCGTCCCGGCCGTCCGCTGGGGGCCTTCCTGCTGGTGGGACCGAGCGGGGTCGGCAAGACCGAAACCGTGCTGCAGATTGCCGAGCTGATGTTCGGTGGTCGCCAGTACCTGACCACCATCAACATGTCCGAGTATCAGGAGAAGCACACCGTCTCGCGCCTGATCGGCTCGCCGCCCGGCTACGTCGGTTTCGGCGAGGGGGGCGTGCTGACCGAGGCGATTCGGCAGAAACCCTACTCAGTGGTGCTGCTGGACGAGGTGGAGAAGGCCCACCCAGACGTGCTCAACCTCTTCTATCAGGCGTTCGACAAGGGCGAGCTGGCGGATGGGGAAGGGCGCATCATCGACTGCAAGAACGTGGTCTTCTTCCTCACTTCCAATCTCGGTTTCCAGACCATCGTCGACCATGCCGAGCAGCCCGACGTGCTGCTCGATGCCCTCTATCCGGAGCTTGCCGCCTTCTTCAAGCCGGCCCTGCTGGCGCGCATGGAGGTGATCCCCTATCTGCCGCTCGGTCACCATACCCTGGTGCAGATCGTCGGAGGCAAGCTCAACCGGCTGGTCAAGCTGCTCAAGGAGCGCTTCGGCGCCGAGGTGGTGCTGGACGACGAGGTGGCCGAGGAGATCCTGCTGCGGGCCAATCGCAGCGAGAACGGTGCCCGCATGCTCGAATCCGTCATCGACGGTGCCCTGCTGCCGCCGGTCTCCCTGCAGCTGCTGCAGCGCCTCTCGGCCGGTGAACCCATCAAGCGCGTCCACTTTTCCGTGGCCGATCACCAGTTCGTGGCCGAGGTGGGGGCTTGAGTATGGAGCAAGCCCTCGCATTTGCCCTGGCCCTCACCGCCCAGCGCGATGAGCCGCACCTGTGCCACTGGTGGAGCTCGACCGTTCATGCCAGCTTCCAGCCCAAGGGGCTGCTGCTCGGCATGCTGGATGTGAGCGGCCGTCAGCTGGAGTGCCAAGGCTGGGTCAGGGGGAAGGAAGTGGCGCTGGGGCTGGCGGTGGACGATTTTTCCCACCCCCTTGCCTATGTGCTGCACAAGGCCCAGTCCCGCACCTGGGACTCCCTCTACGGCGGTGCCCGCATCGAGCACGCCGGTTTTCGCGCACTGCTGGCCAACCTTGGCCAGCAGTGCGGGCTGCACGCCTATCCGCTGCTGGATGGCAACGGCAAGCCGTTTGCCGTGCTGGCCCTGATGGATGAAGGGGAAGTGCTGCGGGCCTGGGCCGATGGCCCCGAGCTGGCCCAGCTTTCACAGGTCTTTTGCAATCAGCTCACCCTCATTCGCGATCTCGGTCGCAGCCGGCGGGATCAGGGGGTACTGCGCGACTCCCTGCGCCAGATAAAGGGGGAGGGGGAGCGGCTGCGTCAACACGAGAAGCTGCTCGGCGATCAGCTGGTCGGCCAGTCGGCGGTGATCCGCGGGCTGCGCGAGCAGATAAGCCAAGCCGGCCAACACAAGCTGACCGTGCTGATCCAGGGGGAGACCGGCAGCGGCAAGGAGGTGGTGGCACGGCTGGTGCACCAGTGCTCCGATCGCGCCAACAAGCCCTTTGTGGCCATCAACTGCGCCGCCATCCCGGAGAACCTCATCGAGAGCGAGCTGTTCGGTTACCAGAAAGGAGCCTTCTCCGGCGCCCTTGCCAACAAGACCGGGCTGGTGGCTCAGGCCAACGGCGGCACCCTGTTTCTGGACGAGGTGGGGGACATGCCCGCCGCCATGCAGGCCAAGCTGCTGCGGGTGCTGGAAACCCGCAGTTACCGGCCGCTTGGGGCCGAGCAGGAGTATCACTCCGATTTTCGCCTCATCGCCGCTACCCATCAACCGCTCACCCGTCATGTGGAGGAGGGGCAGTTTCGGGCGGACCTCTATCACCGCCTCTGTCAGTGCCTGCTGCTGATCGCCCCCCTGCGCGAGCACATGGATGACGTGCCGCTGCTCTGTCAGCACTTCATGGCCCAGTTTGCCGCCCAGGATGGCAAGACGCTCGCCGGCTTACAGCGCAAGTTCTTGAAACAGCTGCAGACCTATGACTTTCCCGGCAACGTGCGCGAGCTGCGAAACCTCTTGGAGGTGGCCTGTGCCCATACCCGTCACGGGGAAGAGGTGGTGCTGGAGGCGCTGCCGCCGGAGCTGCGCGAGCGGGTCAGCGCCCTGCTGCCCAGCACCATGGACGATTACAACCACATCCGCGATCTGCGCCGGGCCATGCAGCAGTACGAGGCTTCCGTCATCGAGGCGCGGCTGCGCCACTTCCAGGGCAATCGGATGCTGGTGGCCGAGAGCCTCAACATTCCCAAGCGCACCCTGGATCACAAGTGCCAGAAACTGGAGGTGAACTGATGAGCATCCTCGGCTTGTTACCGCTGCTGCTGGCCACCAGTGCGGCCGAGGTCCCGCTGGACATGGCGCGCTGGCAGGTCTGCCGGCAGGAACCCTCACCGCTGGTGCGGCTCGCCTGCTACGACGCCATCGGCAATGGCGCAGCCAGTGCCGCCGAAGGGGCAGCCCCCAAGTCGGCTGCCTGGCAGGCCATCTGGGCCCAGGAGCAGGCCCGCACGCCAGCGAGCGCCCCCTTCCTCTTGCAAAGCGATGAAACGCGCGGCAGTGAAACCCTCACCCGCCCGGCACTGCGCGGGGCGACGCTCTCCATCGGCTGCGTCGACAGCATCACCCATATCCGGCTGCGGTTGGATCAGCCCTGGAGTGGCGAGAAAGTGCAGGTCGAGCTGGATGGTCAGCCGAGTGCCGGCTCCCAGAGCTGGTTTATCCGGGATCAGGGTCTGTTGCTCGAGTATGGCCGCGGTCTGCCCGCCATCGAGGAGCTCAAGCGCTGGCTGGGCCATCGGGAGCTGCAGGTGCGGGCCGACAACGGCGCCCTCTTGCGGGTCGATTTGAGCGGCCTGAAAGAGGCGCTGGCACCGCTGCGTCAGCAGTGCCGCTGGTAGGAGGGACGATGAGCTATCAACACCCCTGGTGTGCACGCCTGCTCACCAGCCTGCCGGATGAACAGATCAGAGGTGCCGTGCTGGCCGACGAGCCGCGTTGGGACTACGTGGAAACCGAGCTGGTCAAGCTGGGATCCCTCGCTCACAGCCAGGTGGATCTCAATGCGGTGGCCGAGGCGTGCCTCGGCTTGCTGGAGAGCCGTACCAAGGACATGCGGGTACTGGCCCAGCTGCTGCGCTGCCTGCAGCACCCAGCCAAGGCAACCCCGCTGGGGGCGGCGATCAGCCTGCTGGAGGCCTGGATCCAGGCTTACTGGCTGCTGGCCTGGCCCGGCAATGCCAGCCAGAAACAGCGGTTGATGGTGCAAATCGTCAAGCGCTTCGAAGGGGCCCTGCCGCGCATCTGCGAGAGCGCCTCGGCGGCCGAGCTGGCCCAACTGCTGGCACAGGCCGAGCAGCTGGAGCGGGTCTGGCTGGCCCAGTGTCCCGACAAGGGGGAGCTGCTCGACCCGCTGGTGATGGGTCTGAAGCGGGCCCAGCGCCAGCAGGTGGCACAGGCCGAGGCGAATGCCGCCGGGCAGCCCCAGAGCAGCGGTGCGGCGGCAGCGGGCTCCCCGGCCTCGGTGGCATCGACCGCCAGCGGTGCCGGCGCCATGCTCCTCTGCGGCGGTGGCGGCAGTGCTGGCGTCGACATCGACAGTTCCAACGATCGCGCCTGGCGCCAGACCCAGCTCAAGGTGGCGGAGCTCCTGATCGAGCGCCAGCCGGAGGCGGCGGTGGGCTATCGACTGCGCCGTCACGCCGTCTGGGCCGGGATCACGGCGGTCCCCATGAGCGGGGCGGGCAATAAAACCCCGCTGGCGCCCATGTCGGCGGACATGGTGGACGAGTACCGTGCCGCCATGAACGCTCCTGATCAGGGGCTCTGGCAGCGCATCGAGCAGAGCCTGACCCTTGCGCCTTACTGGTTCGAGGGGCACAGGCTCTCGGCCGAGGTGGCCCAGAAACTCGGCTTTGGAGCGGTGGCCCAGGCGATCGCCGAGGAGCTCGGGACTTTTCTGCAGCGCCTGCCGGCCCTGCGGGAGCTCGCTTTTAGCGACGGCTCGCCGTTTCTCTCCCCCGAGTGCAGCCGCTGGCTGCAACCGGCCAAGGGCGGCAGTGCGGGCAGTGGCGAGGCGGGGCTGGCCGAGGAGGTCGCACAGCGCCATGGCGAGCAGGGGGTCGCGGCGGCGCTCGCCCTGCTCGATGAGCGGATTGCGCAGTTGAAAGAGCCAAGAGATCGTTTCCACGCCTTGCTGGTGCAGGCGGAGCTGTTGGCGCAGGAAGGCATGGAGGCGCTTGCGCGCCAGCACTATCAACACTTGTGGCAAGAGGCCAGTCGCCTCGGGTTGTCGCACTGGGAGCCCGGGCTGGTCAACCGCCTGGAGAGCCTGGCGGCGCCGTTGTCGAAATGAGTGCCGAAATGAGTCATTGAGTCGGAGTTGGATCACATTTTATGTTCAAAACCATTTTTACTTTTCTGCGGCAACAGCTGCCGAAATTGAAACCCTCCTGGCCCCTGCTCGGTGCTGTGCTCTGGGTGCTGGCTCTCATTCTGGTGTGGTGGCTAGGCCCTCGTCTCGAGGTGCGCGGTGCCAAGCCGTTCGAGCCGCTGTGGGGGCGGGTGGTGTTCACCCTGCTCTGGCTCTGGTTGCTGCTGGGGGTGGCCTCCTGGCGGGTGTGGCGCAAGATGCAGCAGCTCAAGGCCGAGCGTCAGCACGAGGTAGTGCTGGAGCAGGATCCGGTCAAGGGGCTCATCGACAGGCAGGCGCTGTTCCTCGATCGCTGGCTGCAGGCGTTGAATACCCATCTGGGCAAGGGGGCGCTCTACGCCATGCCCTGGTATCTGGTGCTGGGCCTGCCCGGCAGCGGCAAGAGCAGCCTCATTCACCGCGCCAACCCGGCCAACAAGCTCAACCCGAGACTCGATACCGAGCTGCGCGACGTGGCGCAGGATCAGCTGGTGGATTGCTGGCTGGGGGAACAGGCAGTGATGCTGGATCCCGCCGGTGTGCTGCTCTCCCAGAGCGAGGCCGAACTGGATCCGCAGGCGCGCAAGCATGAGCGGCTCTGGCTGCACCTGCTTGGCTGGCTCAATGAACACCGTCGTCGCCAGCCCCTCAACGGCCTGGTGCTGACCGTCGATCTGGCCTGGCTCTCCCACGCCAGCGTGGCCGAACGCAAGGCCTATGCCCAGCTGATGCGCTCGCGCCTGCAGGAGGTGTCGGCCACCATGAATACCCGGTTGCCGCTCTATGTCACCTTCACCAAGCTCGATCTGCTGCGCGGCTTTGACGTTATCTACCAGCAGCTCGACAAGGAGGCCCGCGAGGCCGTGTTGGGGGTGACCTTCAAGCCGGGCGCCGACTGGCAGCAGGATCTGGCCCTGTTCTGGGATCAGTGGGTGGACAACCTCAACCAGAATCTGCCCGAACTGATGCTGAGCCGGCTCGATGCTGCCCAGCGCAACGCGCTGTTCTCGTTCGTGCGCCAGCTGGCGGGCCTCAAGGATTACGTGACCAGCCTGCTGGCCGAGACCCTGGCCATCGAGGAGAGCAAGCCGCTGCTGGTACGCGGGGTCTATGTCAGCTCCGTCTATCAGCAAGGAGTGCCGTTCGATGCGTTTGCCCAGGCGGCCTCCCGCCGCTACAACCTGCCAGAGCCCATCCACTCGGCCCTGCGCGGGGAGTCCAACACCTATTTCGTGCGCCAGCTGTTCTCCTCCATCATCTTCCCGGAGGCCCATCTGGCCGGCGAAAACCGGCTGCACACCCTCTATCGCCGGCGCCGCATGGCCATCGGCCTCAGCTGTCTGTCGCTCTTCTCGGCCGCCCTCATCGGTGGCTGGCACTACTTCTACCGGGTCAACGAGGAGGCGGGTCGCAACGTACTGACCAAGGCCCAGGCCTTCATGGAGACCAACGAGGTGGCCGACGCCCACGCCTTCGGGGTGAGCCAGCTGCCGCGCCTCAACCTCATTCGCGAGGCGACCCTCTCCTTTGGCAACTACCGCGAGCGGATGCCGCTGGTGGCCGACCTCGGCCTCTACCAGGGGGACGAAATTGGTCCCTATGTGGAAGGCTCCTACCTGCAACTGTTGAGCCTGCGCTTCCTGCCGGCCCAGATGCAGGGATTGCTGGCGGATCTCAACCAGGCGCCTGCGGGGAGCGAGGAGAAGCTCGCCATCCTGCGGGTGATGCGGATGCTGGACGATGCGTCCGGTCGCAACAAGGAGCTGGTGGCGCAGTACATGGCGAGCCGCTGGCAGAAAGCCTTCCCGGGGCAGGGGGCGGTACAGGAACAGCTGATGGGGCACCTGGACTATGCCCTCGACCACACCAACTGGTATGGCGCCAGGGCCGAGCGGGATCAGGCCGCCATCACCGCCTTCGTGCCGTTCAAGGAGCCGGTCTACGGTGCCCAGCGCGAGCTCGGCAAGCTGCCCATGTATCAGCGGGTCTACCAGAATCTGGTGGTGAAGGCGGGTGATGTATTGCCGCCGGATCTCAACGTCCGTGACGAGGTGGGCCCCACCTTCGACACCGTGTTTGCCCTGCGCAGCGACAACGCCGGCCAGGTGCCGCGGCTGCTCACCTGGCCCGGTTTCAACGACTTCTTCCTGAAACAGGACAAGGCCCTCATCGATCTCACTGCGATGGATGCCTGGGTGCTGGGCCAGCGCAAGCTGAGTCAGCTGAGCGAGGCCGATCGCAAGGAGATCACCCGTCAGGTCAACGACCGTTACGTCACCGATTACGTCAACCAGTGGCAAAAACTGCTGACCAATCTGGACGTGCAGACCCTGGAGAGCCCGGAGCAGGCGCTGGACGTGCTCGCCGCCATCACCGGCAACGATCAGCCGTTCCAGCGGGTGCTGGCCTCGCTGGATGACAACACCCGCATTCGCAAGATCTCCGATGTGGAAGGGGACCCGGCCCAGGCCATCAGTGCCCGCATCGGTCGTCCCTTCATGGCCACCAATGCGGCGCTCAGCGGTCGCGGTGAACAGGGGCCGCTCATCTCCGAGGTCAACCAGAAGCTGGTGGAGCTGCAGCACTACCTGGAGCTCATCGTCAACGCCACCGAGCCGGGCCAGTCCGCCTTGAAAGCGGTGCAGCTGCGCATGACCAACAAGTACGCCGATCCTGTGTTCGCCCTGCAGCAATATGCCCGCAGTCTGCCGGCCCCGCTCGATCGCTGGGTGGGTCAGCTCTCCGATCAGAGCTCGCGACTGGTGATTGATCTTGCCATGTCCTCCCTCAATCAGGAGTGGCAGGACAAGGTGCTGACCCCCTTCAACAGCCAGCTGGCCGGGCGTTATCCGTTTGATCCGAGCTCGAACAAGGACGTTCCCCTCTCCGAGATGGAGCGCTTCTTTGCACCCAACGGGACGCTGGACAGCTTTTATCAGGTCAACCTCAAACCCATGGTGGAGAGCGGCTTGATGGAAGGGGAGTTCAGCTCGCCCATCCAGGCCGAGCTGGTCAAGCAGCTGGACCGTGCAGCCCGCATCCGTCAGATCTTCTTCAGCCAGCAGGGCAACCTGGAGGTGCAGTTCGCCCTCGAGCCCATCGAGCTCACCGCCAACAAGCGGCGCAGCGTGCTGAACCTGGATGGCCAGCTGCTGGAATACGCCCATGGCCGTCGTACCAAGATCCCGCTGGTGTGGCCCAACACCATGCGCGACGGGGCCGAAAGCAAGATCACCCTGGTGCCGGCCGCCCGCGAGCGCTCACCGCGCAGCGAAGGCTTCGTCGGCCCCTGGGCCATGTTCCGCCTGATGGACAAGGGGGAGCTGACCCAGGTCAATGACGCCACTTTCGATGTGCGCTTCCCGGTGGATCAGGGGGCCATGACCTACCGCGTCTACACCGACAGCGCGCAAAACCCCTTCACCGGCGGCCTGTTCAGCCAGTTCAGACTGCCCGAATCCCTCTATTGATCGCGTCGGGGGCACGTTATGCCCCCTTCCTGCGTTGGAAGTCCATATGTCACAGAATCAACAAGGTCAGCAGGCCCTGAAAGTGGGGCGCGACCCCAGGATGTTGCCGGAGTACGAGGCGCTGCGGGCCGAGATCAACAAGCTCAGCCACGCTTCGCGCCCCGAGGTGGACTGGCAGCGGATCCATCAGCTCGCCAGCCTTATCTTCGAAAAACACGGGGTGGATCTGCAGACCGCCATCTACTTCACCCTGGCCCGTTCGCGCCTGCAGGGGCTGAGCGGTTTTACCGAAGGGTGCGAGTTTCTTGCCAACCTCATCGTCACCCAGTGGGAGAGCTTCTGGCCGCCGGTCCATCAGGAGCGGGCCCGCATCGAGATGCTCGACTGGTTTATCGCCCGCATCAGCGATGTCATTCGCCAGTACCAGATCAGCCACGAGGACAAGCGGCTGATCTATCGCTGCGAGCGCGCGCTGCAGCTCATCAGCGAGAAGCTGCACAACGCTGGCCTCAGCCGCATTCCCCGGGTCGAGAATCTGGTGCACTTCATCGAGGGGTATACCCACCTGTTCGATGAGACCGAGATCGTCATCGTCTCCGACGAGCCGGGCCTCAAGGAGGATCTGCAGATCCCGCCCATGGTGTTCTTCAAGTCCGACATGGAGAGTGATCACGGCGGCACGGTTTCGGCATCGACCCCGCACCTGCCTCAGGGCAGCATTCTGGTGGGGCGAGAGAAGGGGCAGGTCAAGCCCACCGTGCTGAAGATTGAGCAGCACCGCCGGCAGCGTCCGGCCTGGTTCTGGTTTGGCTGCGGCCTGCTCAGCTGCGCCCTGCCGGTGATGGGCTGGCTCGGCTGGCAGCAACATCAGCAGGAGAAAACCGTGGCGGCCCAGCGCCTGGTGCAGCCGGCCGCCGAGCTGCCCCGAGCCCTCAGCTATGACGACATTCGCCAGGCCCGTATCGTGCTGGGGGAGCAGACCCTGCAGAATATGGAGAGCGATCTGGTGGCCCGCTATCAGAACCAGTTGACCCGGCTCGAGCAGACGTCGCCGCTCTACTGGTATCGCTACGGCGAGGGGCTGCGCAACTCGCTCTTGATGCTCTATCCCGACTCGCTGGCGGTCAAGGCGCTGGACAAGCAGTGGCAGGCGCAGCTTGGCGGTCAGCAGGGGGACGTCATCAGCGTGCCCACCTACCTGGATGCCCGCGCCGGGGTGGATGCCCTGCTCGATCAGCTGCTGGAGCTGGAGCGCCAGCGCAAGACGGTGACCATCTCCTACCTCAAATCCCAGCTCTACGAAGTGCAGAAGAACCTGATGCAGAACATCCCGTTCAGTCTGCGCCTCGGTGAACTTGAGGCGAGAAAAGCCTCCCAGGAGCCCATTACGGCTGCCGAGCTCAAAAGCCTGGAAAATGATCTGAAAGCGCTCAATATCCGCCTCTATCAGCTGCAGCAGGGCGCTTCTGGTAGCTGAAAATGCTGGCCTGAGCAAAGAGTTGCGCAAAATGCGGTGAATTTGACTGGCAAGGCAAGGTTTGCCGGAAAACTTGCTCTGTCTTGCGCAATGGATTGCAGCAGATTGGTCAGACTCAACGAGATTGAATCGTAATTGACTGATTTTTAATGTGATTGTGGGCGACTTTGCCATGGCATGGAGGCTGCTGGGTCGCCGCTTCAACTGTCTCTGCACCAGGCTGCGCTTGCACCATGGTTGCCCCACGGAGAATCCAGATGTGTCCTTCTATTGCATTGATCGGTGATATCGGTACCGACCACGAGGGTTTCCACCCATCCCCCGTGATTGCCGCCAGCCCCGATGTGTTCCTCGATGGCAAGCCGGTGGCCCGGCAGGGTGATCCGCTGGCTCCCCACGACAAACCCAACAATCCACCCCATCCGCGCAGTATCTCGGGCGGCGTCGGCTCTGTGCTGGTGAACGGCAAGCCCATCGCCGTGACCGGTACCGCCGTCGGCTGCGGCGGTGTGGTGATTGGCTCAGGCAGCGGACAGGCAGGTTAAGGAGCGCTTCATGGCAGACAGCACAGGATTACAATTTACCGTCAAGGTGGGGGCCCTGCCCGAGAGCACCTTCGTGGTGGCCGAGTTTGCGCTGGATGAAGCGCTCAACCGGCCGTTCAACCTGCGCCTGGAGCTGGCAAGTACCCAGCCCGACATCGACGTTGGCGCCGTGCTGGACCAGCCGTGCGAGCTGCTGGTGTGGTACAACGGCGAGCTGCAGCGTCGGGTGTGCGGGGTGGTCAGTGACTTCGCGCTAGGGGACAGCGGCTTTCGCCGCACCCGCTATCAGCTCATGGTGCAGCCGGCCCTGTGGCGGCTGTCACTTCGCCAGAACTCCCGCATCTTCCAGGCGCAGAAGCCCGATGAAATCCTCAGTATCCTCTTGCAAGAACATGGCATCACCGACTATGCCTTTGCCCTCAAGAACGAGCACGCCAAGCGGGAATACTGCGTTCAGTACCGGGAAACCGACCTCGATTTCGTGAACCGGCTCGCCGCCGAAGAGGGGATGTTCTACTTCCACGAATTCGAGCAGGGCAAGCACCGCATCGTGTTTGCTGACGATGCCGCAGCATTGACTCAAGGCCCCGAGCTCTTCTTCAACCTCGGCAACCGCTCCCTGGAGCAGGGCCCCTATGTGCGTCAGTTCCACTATCGGGAGGCGGTGCGTCCGAGCGATGTGGAGCTCAAAGACTACAGCTTCAAGACGCCGGCTTACGGCCTCTCCCACAAGAAGGTGGGGGCGGAGCTCGAACACCAGCGCGATACCTACCAGCACTTTGACTACCCGGGCCGCTATAAGCAGGACCCGAGCGGCAAGGCCTTTGCCCAGCACCGGCTCGATGCGCTGCGCAATGATGCGGTGGCGGGCAGCGGCAAATCCAACAGCGCGGCCTTGCTGCTGGGCCAGAGCTTCTCGCTCGCTGAACATCCCAACGGCAGCCTCAACACCGACTGGCAAATCGTGCGTATCCAGCACACCGGCTTGCAGCCGCAGGCGCTGGAAGAGGAGGGAGGCAGCGGCCCCACCGTCTACCACAACGAATTTGGCGTAGTGAAAGCGAGCACCACCTGGCGGGCGCGCATCGGCAGCCCGGAAGCCCCCCACAAGCCTATGGTGGATGGCCCGCAAATCGCCATGGTAGTGGGCCCCGAGGGGGAAGAGATTTACTGCGACGAACATGGCCGGGTGAAGCTGCAATTCCCGTGGGACCGCTACGGCAGCTCCAACGACCAGAGCTCCTGCTGGGTGCGCGTATCTCAGGGCTGGGCGGGTGGTCAATACGGCATGATGGCGATACCCCGTATCGGCCACGAGGTCATTGTCTCATTCCTGGAGGGGGACCCCGACCAGCCCATCGTGACGGGTCGCACCTATCACGCCACCAACCGGCCCCCCTACGAGTTGCCGACCAACAAGACCCGCACCGTGCTGCGCACCGAGACCCACCAGGGTGAGGGCTTCAACGAGCTGCGCTTTGAAGACCAGGCGGGGCAGGAAGAGATTTACATCCACGGTCAGAAAGACCTGAACGTGTTGATAGAGAACGACGCCGCCTGGCACATCAAGCACGACCAGCACACCGATATCGACAATGAGCGGGTGACCCGCATCAAGGCCAACGACCACCTGACGGTGGAGGGTGAGAAGCGCGACCAGATAAAAGCCGACTACTCGCTGACGGTGGATGCCAGCCTGCATCAGAAGCTGGGGCAGTCCCTGCTGGTGGAAGCCGGTCAGGAGGTGCATATCAAGGTGGGCGACAAGCTGGTGTTGGAAGCCGGTTCCGAGATCACCCTCAAGGGAGGCGGCAGCTTTGTGAAAGTGGACCCGAGCGGCGTCAAGCTGGTGGGCCCCGCCATCAAACTCAATGCCGGCGGCAGCGCAGGCTCAGGCTCTGGCTGGGGTGGCAAGGCCCCCGTGGTGCCCAAGGGGGTTGAGGTGGTGAAAGCCCCTGAACTGGTTGAACTGGTCAAGGCGATTGCCACCGAGAAAGCGATGGAGGCGCTCTTGAAAGAAGAGAAGCCTGGCGCGTTTTACCTCTTTTCTGAATAAGGAAACAGCATGAAGTTTGCATTTCCCATCCTCACAGCCACAGGGGAAGAGTTCAAGGACGTCAAGGCACTGACGGCGCTGATCAATGGCGAGCAATCGGGTCACTATCTTCTTGGCAATCACAACAAATGGCATGGCGGCATTCATATCAGCGACAAGAGTGCTCCTTGGTGCAAGGATAAGTACCCTGTCAGAGCCATGGCCGATGGCAAGGTGGTGGCCTTCCGGATGATGAAGGATTACCTGACCTCTGAATTTCAGGGGGAGTCCTTGCGTTATTCCAACTGTTTCTGCCTGGTACAGCATGAATATTGTGAAGTGAATGCAGAGACCAAGGCGAAAAATGAGTTCACCTTCTACTCGCTCTATATGCATCTGCAGCCTTGGGATCAGTACCAAAGCACCGAGAGGCTGGTACTGAAGAAGGGGTGGAATGCGCGCAATTCCGTTCCCCATGCCAATCCCGATGCCGAGCAGCAGCGTGTTGATGCCGCCTTGCCGCGCTTCACGCTACCTAAAGATACCGAACTGGAAATGGACAGCAGTGTACCATCCCAAAAGGGGAATGTCGGGGGCAAGGTGTATGACTTCATCAAGGTGATCATCAAGAGTCAGCTGTCCAATACCCAGATGAAAGAGGCTGAGAAGGCCGGTGTTGTGGTCAGTCAAGGGAGTTCGGTCTGGATCGCCAATAGTCCGGCCGCTGTTGAGGTGATTAAACCCAACCTGCCTACCTGGCTATTCGATCAGATAGAGGCGGAACTGCTGACTAATATGGTTGGCCGTGCGGATCCTGGAGTTGATGGGCCTACAAGTCGTCCGGTGGTGGGAAAGAAAAGTGTTTCTCTGCCTGCCGGTACCAAGTTGCAGTATGATGCACACCAACTCGAATTCCATTGGGATGGTGACAAGGCGCACAAGATGGCCAGATGCAAATATGTGACGCCGAGTGTGGACGGTGTGCCAAGTAGTTGTGGTGTCGCCTGGGTATGCGTCGAAGACAAATATATCGAGGCAAATACGCTTCCTCCCTCCCATCTTGGCGAACTCTATGTGTTGCCATCTCCCGTGGCCATTGCCGCAGGTGAGACCATAGGCTATCTCGGCTTGGTGGAAACGCCAGGCTCTCTGATTGGAGGCAAAAAGAGTAAGCATCAAGTTCATCTTGAGGTGTTCACCCAGGATCCCCGTCTTGACGATGTGCTGGCCAACAAGGCGGGAACAAGAGGCGGTGCTACTTATGCCAAAGTCCCTGCGGAACTCGTCTTATACGAAAAGAAAAAGCAGGATGGTAAAGATCTCTGGGTGGCAACCGGTGACAAGAGTCTGGAAGCGCTGGTTGAATCACCAACGTTTGAAAAAGATGCCACCAAGCAGGAGTGGGTCAGCATTTCGTCAGGAAAATATGTCAAGAAAGAGCAAGTGGAGCTATTGAGCCAGCATGACTGGCTTAAGATTGGCTTTAAAAAGGTCGATGGTTCAGGATCAGATGGTTATCTGGACCCGGATGTGCCGCCTACTTTCTTTACCGAATTGGTAAACAGTTTCGATACCGACAAGAGCGGTGAACTTAGCAGTGAAGAGATACAGACCGCGCTGCAAAATAGCAGCAATGCAGAGCAACTTCACAAGCTTATCGTCAAGCATCCCAGCGAGTGGTATGAAAAATCGTCGGCCAGCAGTTATCTGTGGCTGAAAAAACTGATGGCTAAAATTGGCTTGCCTGATTTTGACCTGCTGGTGGATCATGAGAAACAGCGTATCGATAAGCTGGAGTGGATGCAGAGTGCTGCCAAGTTAAAATTTAATGGAGAGGTTTCACATCTATATCCATTATCCATAATAATAAAGCCTATGATTTCGGAGCATATAATTACTACTGAGTTAATAGAGCTATTACTTGGTCACAAAAATGACTGGTTTACTGGTGAAAGGGGCGGCAAGGCTTTTGCAAGCAAGTTTAAAAAAGACTATCCTAATGTATACAAATATAATAAGACTGATTTTGTTGCACTTCTTAATGAAATGCTTTTTAAATACGAAATTAATGGTCCTTATCATAAAGCCCACTTCCTATCACAATGCTTGCATGAGTCAGCTCATCTAGATACTACATTGGAATTTGGCTCTGGAGTTAATTATGATCCTGGCCGACATGCAGATGCAGAGAAGAACGGAAACACCAAAATAGGTGATGGTCCAACCTATAGAGGGCGAGGTCTGATTCAATTGACGTGGAAAAACAATTATATACGCTTCTCTAAACATTCTGGCGTGGACTGTGTCAACGACTCGTCATTGGTGGCTGCTAGTATGGCAAATGCAATAGAAGCATCATGCTGGTATTGGCGTTTTAACGGTGCTGTTCATAAAAAATTTGATGCAAAGGGTGATATAAACATCTTAGTTGACAATGACAGAGATAATGTAAAATTAATTACTTTGGCTGTAAATGGTGGTGACAATGGATTGTTGGATAGAATGAAATATTTTAATCTTATAAAGACAGAGTGGGGGCTGAATTAATGGCGGCTAGAAATGTTGCATTGTTGTTTTGTTTGTTTTTAGTTAGCGTAACCTTTCCTGTTTACGCAGAGGATTGCAATGCACAGTCATGCAAAGGTTTTATCACTCCACCTTTAGTAAAAACACTTTTGAATGATGGGTATGAAAAAATTGAAATAAAGAAGATATTTGATTTAGAATATTTGTTTGTGACAACCTCACACGATGTAAATCAGTGCTCCATTATATTTAAAATCGTACATGGAAAGATAGAGGATACTCCATCTGCTGGCGTTGATGGAAAATTATGTAATATATCACTTCATGATAAATATGTAGTGAGCTCTTGGAGAGATAAGGGTGAGTGGAATGATGATGTTTATAAGATAATTCAAGATAAATGGACGTTACTTTTTAGGGATGCATGTGTCGGATGTCAACAAGTAAAGAGAATTTATAAAAAAGATGGAAAAAACAACCACACCGTTCTTCTTAGTGATGGTAGCGACTTTTTATCTCGAGAACCATTAAATGGGATTGTTGAAGAATCAAAAGTTCATCTTTATAGTGGACCTAAGGAGAGAGAAGTTCTTAAAGCATATTTAATTAGAGGTGATGAGTTCATTCTTTCTGACATGTCTGATGATGGAATGTTTTATAAAATAATATACAAAACCCCATCAGGAGGGAAAAATTATTGGATAAAATCTGATAGCTTTTCACTGAAATAGCGTCATTGCTTTTAATAGGTTTGGTAATAGATGTCGGATGGTAGTGAGTTATTTTCAGAGCTATGACTCATTGCATTAATGTGCCATCAGTATAGGTATTATTTAGCACCGGTTTCAGCCGGTGTTTTCTTGTGTCATCATCAGAAAACGTGATCGCCATTCTTCCGGATAGTTGGTTGGAGGGGGAGGAGGCTCTGGCTTGGGAGGCCAGCCTGGTCAGTACAATGAAAGCGGGTTGCGTACGAGATACAAGCGTTTCTGCTGGTGATTCAGCCACTTTCTGTAGTCCTTGAGCTTGGCTATTAAAGTACCGCGCTTGATTAATTTATTTCTGTTTTGGCAAGAGATGAAGGACTGAGTGGTGGCGCTATGTACGCTGCAACACCTATTGATGAAGATGAAATGCTGAAATAACAGGGCCGAAAAATAAATTCTGTGACAATGCTTTCATTTTTATAATTTCATGTCGAAAACAAAGGCGTAATTTATATGGTGTTAATTAGGTATTTTGTTGAAATACCTCTTTATGGGTGTTTTTGGGGTCTCGGCAAATAATAAATGCATGTGGCATATAGCTTTTTTAATTTCACTCTCCAGTCCAACAGAGGCATTAATAGGGTTCGACTTGATGGAGATCAACATAAAGGGGGAAGGGGAGGCATAGCATTCCCGCAATTAAGCATTTGTCAAACAATGCTCACTGACGGGAATAAGAAGAATGGTCGAGGATACTTTTTTATCGGCTCATGGAATTAATCGCCGTGACTTTATGAAATTGTGCGCCGGGATGGCCGCAACCCTTGGATTAAGCCAGCATGCCGTGGCCAAGATGGCCACCGCGCTCACCAGCCCCGAGCGGCCGCCGGTGATCTGGATAGGGGCGCAGGAGTGTACCGGTTGCACTGAATCGCTGCTGCGCGCCACCCACCCCACCATCGAGAACTTGATCCTCAACACCATTTCGCTGGAGTACCACGAGGTGCTCTCGGCGGCCTTCGGTCATCAGGCCGAAGAGAACAAGCACAACGCCATGGAACGTTACAAGGGCAAGTATGTGCTGGTGGTGGATGGCTCCATCCCGCTTAAAGATGGCGGCATCTACTGCATGGTGGCTGGCGAGCCCATCGTCGACCATATTCGCCGTGCCGCCAGTGGCGCGGCCGCCGTCATCGCCATCGGCTCCTGCGCCGCCTGGGGCGGGGTGCCCGCCAGCGGTGGCAACCCGACCGGCGCCGTCAGCCTGGAAGAGGCCCTCGGCAACCTCGGCACGCCGATTATCAATATCCCGGGCTGCCCGCCCAACCCCCACAATTTCCTCACCACGGTCGCCTACTACATCACCTACGGCAAGCTGCCGGCGCTCGATGCCAAGAAGCGCCCGCTGTTTGCCTATGAGCGGCTCATCCACGAAAACTGCGAGCGCCGCCCGCACTTCGACGCGGGGCGTTTTGCCAAGGAGTTTGGCGACGAGGGTCACCGTCAGGGTTGGTGTCTCTACCACCTGGGCTGCAAGGGGCCGGAGACCTACGGCAACTGCTCGACTCTGGAGTTCTGTGATATCGGTGGTGGCATCTGGCCGGTGGGCATCGGTCATCCCTGCTACGGCTGCAACGAGCAGGGGGTGGGTTTTAGCAAGGGGATCTTCCAGCTCGCCAAGGTGGAGAATCCCACCCCGCGGGTAAACAAGCCCGACGTGGCCATTCAGGAGGGGGGGCACATGTCGCCCACCGCCACCGGGCTTATCGGTGGTGCGCTCGGGGTGCTGGTCGGGGTGAGCCTGATGACGGTGCGCGAGCTCGGTCGCCAGCAGAAGCGCCATGAAGCCGGGCAGCACACCTCACGGGAGGAGTGACCGTGAACAGACGCAATTTTCTCAAATTCGCCTCCGTCGGTGCGCTGGCGGCGGGCACCACCGTTTCCGGCACCGCGCTGGCGGCGGCCGAGAACAAGCCGCCCATTCCCGGTGCGCTCGGCATGCTCTACGACTCTACCCTCTGCATCGGCTGCCAGGCCTGTGTGGCTGAGTGTCAGCGCCTCAACGGCAACCCGGCCAATCCGGCCGGGGAAGCGACCTGGTCCAACAACGACAAGCTGAGCCCCTACACCAACAACATCATTCAGGTGTGGAAGAGCGGCACGGGTGAGCACAAGGATCAGCTGGTGGATGGCTATGCCTACATCAAGAAGCAGTGCATGCACTGCGTCGATCCCAACTGCGTCTCCGTCTGCCCGGTGCAGGCGCTGACCAAGGATCCCAAGACCGGCATCGTCCACTACGACCCGGACGTCTGCACCGGCTGCCGCTACTGCATGGTGGGCTGCCCGTTCGACGTGCCCAAATATGACTACGACAACCCGTTCGGGGCGATCCACAAGTGCGAGCTCTGCAACCAGAAGGGGCTTGAGCGCATCGATCAGGGCAAGCTGCCCGGCTGCGTCGAGGTGTGCCCGACCGGCGCCGTCATCTTTGGCACCCGCGAGGCGCTGATGGCCGAGGCCAAGCGCCGGCTGCTGGCGACCCCGGGCAGCGAATACGCCTACCCGCGCCAGACTTTCAGCGCCAACGATCCCTACCTGCATGAAGTGCCCAACTACCAGCCTTACGTCTATGGCGAGAAAGAGGGGGGCGGCACCCAGGTGCTGGTGCTGGCCGGGGTGCCCTACACCAAGCTCGACATGCCTGACTTGCCGGAGCTCTCCTCCGGGGCGCGCTCCGAGCATATCCAGCACACCCTCTACAAGGGGATGGTGCTGCCGCTGGTGGTGCTGACCGGGCTCTCAGTACTCATTCGCCGCAACACCAAGGACCATCAGGATGGCGACGATCATGACTCGCACGCGGGCCATGACAAGCAATCGGGAGGCAAGGACCATGAGTAATCACAAGGCACATCCGCTGGGGGGCAGACTGGTCAGCTGGCCGGTCATGGTGCTGGCGCCGTTCGCCATCCTGTGCGGCATGCTGATCCTCAAACGCCTCATCTTCGGGCTGGGCTCGGTCACCGACTTGAACGGCGGCTACCCCTGGGGGCTCTGGATCTCCTTTGACCTTTTGATTGGCACCGGTTTCGCCTGCGGCGGCTGGGCGCTGGCCTGGGCGGTCTACGTCTTCAACCGGGGCGAGTATCACCCCCTGGTAAGGCCGGCCCTGTTGGCGAGTCTGTTTGGCTATTCCCTGGGCGGCCTCTCCATCACCATCGACGTCGGCCGTTACTGGAACTTGCCCTACTTCTACATTCCGGGTTTCTTCAACACCTCCTCGGTGCTGTTCGAGACAGCGGTCTGCATGACTATCTACATCGGGGTGATGGCGCTGGAGTTTGCCCCCGTATTGTTGGAGAAGTTCGGTTGGAAGGCCTCTATGGCGCGGCTCAACAAGATCATGTTCTTCATCCTGGCGCTGGGGGCCCTGCTGCCCACCATGCACCAATCCTCGATGGGCTCTTTGATGATAGTGGCGGGGGAGAAGATCCATCCGCTCTGGCAAAGCTACGAGCTGCTGCCGGTCTTTTCGCTTCTGACCGCCTTCATCATGGGCTTCTCCATCGTGGTGTTTGAAGGCTCCCTGGTGCAGGCAGGGCTGGCGGGGCGCGGCCCCAACGAGAAGTCGCTGTTCTACAAGCTGACCCAGGTGATCGACATCTTCCTGATCCTGTTCGTGGCGCTGCGCTTTGCCGAGATCGTCATCAACGACAAGTCGGAATATCTCTCCCAGTGGAACCGCTACGCCTTGATGTTCTGGAGCGAGATCGCGCTGATGATCTTCCCGCTGCTGGTGTTCCATTGGGACAAGAGCCGCCGCGATTCGCGCATGTTGTTCCTGGGGGCCCTCAGCATGCTGCTGGGCGCCGCCCTCTGGCGACTGGACTACTCCCTGCTCGCCTTCAACCCCGGCAATGGCTACCACTACTTCCCCTCCGCGGCGGAAGTGCTGATCTCCCTGGGCTTCGTCGCCATCGAGGTGTGTGCCTATTTGCTGCTGATCCGGCTCTTGCCGGTACTGCCATCACTTGAACGTGTTCACCAAGATTATCAGGCCCGAGGGAAAGCCAACGTATGAGCCAACGTATCACCATAGACCCCATCACCCGCATCGAGGGTCACCTGCGTATCGACTGTGAAATCGAAGGCGGCGTCGTCACCAAGGCCTGGTCGTCCGGCACCATGTGGCGCGGGATGGAGGAGATCGTCAAGGGCAACGACCCGCGCGATGCCTGGATGATAGTGCAGCGCATCTGCGGGGTGTGCACCTCCATTCACGCCATCGCCTCGGTGCGGGCGGTGGAGAACGCCATCGGCGCCAAGGTGCCGGTCAATGCCCAGTACATCCGCAACCTGATCATTGCGGCCCACAACATCCACGATCACATCGTCCACTTCTACCAGCTCTCCGCGCTGGACTGGGTGGATATCACCGCGGCCCTTGGGGCCAATCCGCAAAAAGCGGCGGACATGCTCAAGGGGGTATCGACTTGGTCCCTCAACAGCGTCGACGAGCTGACCAAGGTGCAGGAGAAGATCCGCGCCCTGGTGGCCAGCGGCCAGCTCGGCATCTTTGCCAACGGCTATTGGGGCCACAAGGCGATGAAACTGAGCCCGGAGGTGAACCTCATCGCCGTTGCGCACTATCTGCAGGCACTGGAGTGCCAGCGCGATGCCAACCGCATCGTCGCCATTTTGGGCGGCAAGACCCCCCACATTCAGAATCTGGCGGTGGGCGGGGTGGCCAACCCCATCAACCTGGATGCGCCGAGCGTGCTCAACCTCGAGCGCCTCATGTATGTGAAGAGCTTTATCGACCGGCTCGGCGAGTTCATCGAGCAGGTCTACAAGGTGGATGCCGCCATCATAGCCGCCCACTACCCCGAGTGGCTGAACCTGGGGCAGGGGGCCAAGCACTACCTGAGCGTGCCGGAGCTCCCCACCGACGGTGACGGCGGCAGCTTCCTGATGCCGGGCGGCTACATCGAGAATGGCGATCTGGCCGGCTATCGCCCCATCGAGAGCCATCAGGATGGCTGGCTGATGGATGGCATCGCCGAGAGCAACAAGCACGCCTGGTACAAGGATGACGCCCCCCTCAAACCCTGGGAGGGCAAGACCGAGCCCAACTACACCGGCTGGCAGGATGACGGCAAGTACTCCTGGGTCAAATCCCCCACCTTCTACGGCAAGGTGGTGGAGGTGGGGCCGCTCGCAGACCTCTTGGTCAAGCTCGCCGCCAAGCACCCGGAGACGGTGGCGCACTTCGATCAGTTGAACGGTCTCTACAAGACGCTCACCGGCTCGGCCATCAAGACCGAACAGCTGCACTCCACCCTGGGCCGCATCATCGGCCGGGCGGTACGCTGCTGCGTGCTCAAAGACACTCTGTCTCACCAGTGGCAGGCGCTGGTGGACAATATCGGCAAGGGGGATGTCAGCGCCTACATCAAGGCCGAGATCCCGGCGGACAAGGAGTTTCGCGGGGTGGGCTTTGAAGAGGCGCCGCGGGGCATGCTCTCCCACTGGGTAGTCATCAAGGGCGGCAAGATCGCCAACTATCAGGCGGTGGTGCCGTCGACCTGGAACTCGGGCCCGCGCAACTTCAACGATGAACCCGGCCCCTACGAGCAATCCCTGGTGGGCACCCCGGTGGCTGACCCCGCCAAGCCGCTGGAAGTAGTGCGCACCATCCACTCGTTCGATCCCTGCATGTCCTGCGCGGTGCACGTGGTGGATACCCAGAGCGGTGAAACAACTCAGGTGAAGGTGCTGTGATGAACACCTTGATCCTGGGCGTGGGCAATCTGCTGTTGAGCGATGAGGCCGTCGGCGTGCGGATCGTCGAGGGGCTGGAGCGCGACTACCGCTTCGCCCCTGGCATCGAGCTGCTTGATGGCGGCACCGCCGGCATGGAGCTGCTCGAAGCGATGGCCAGTCGCGACCACATCATACTGGCGGACGCGGTGCGCAGCGGCAATCCGCCGGGCACCGTGGTGACCTTGAAGGATGAGGAGATCCCGACCCTGTTTGGCCGCAAGATCTCCCCTCACCAGCTGGGGCTGGCGGACGTGCTCTCGGCGCTGCACATGACGGGGGAATCCCCCAGGCGGCTCACCTTGATTGGGGTCGAGCCCGAATCCCTCGAACCCCGCATCGGGCTGACCCCTGTGGTGGCGACGGCGTTGGGGGAGGCGACGGATCGGATCCTGACCCTGCTGGCCAGTCTGGGAGCTCCGGCCATTCCGCTCTCTGAGCAGGAGAAGGCCGAGCGAGCGCGGGAGGGCGTATGGCGCAATCCATTGTGAATGAGGTAGTGAACAAGACAGTGAACGAAGCCGCGACAGAGTCGGCGCAGGAGTTTAGCGGTTTTGCCGCGAACCCTGCCCCGCGCCTGGTGGCCCAATACGAGCGGATCGCGCAGCAAGAGATGCAGGCCCTGCCCTTCTATCACCCGGCCATGCCCATCGTGGCCGAGTGCACCCTGTTTGAAGGGCAGTGGCTCGGCTGCGTGCTCACCCCCTGGATGCTGAGCGTGGTGGTGTTGCCGGGGCCGGATCAGCTCTGGCCGGTGCGCAGCAGCAGCGATCGGCTCGCCCTGCAGCTCCCCTGCGGCAACCTGACCTTTATGGTGGGGGCATTGCCCGAGACGGGGCAGTTGCTGGCCTGCTCGCTCATGTCCCCCATCGACCCGCATCTCGGGGCCGACGAGGGGCGCGCGCTGGTGAGCAGCACCCTCAAGATGCTGCACTCTTTGCCGGTGCAGCAGGGGGAGGGCGGCGTGGATCTGGGGCGCCGACGACTGTTCGGG
Source organism: Aeromonas sp. R2-1 (assembly GCF_040908425.1). Taxonomy (NCBI): domain Bacteria; kingdom Pseudomonadati; phylum Pseudomonadota; class Gammaproteobacteria; order Aeromonadales; family Aeromonadaceae; genus Aeromonas; species Aeromonas sp. R2-1. The sequence continues at coordinate 122,731 of NZ_JBFODR010000053.1, read as the reverse complement.
GGACGAAAGTCCTGAGACCAAGGCGTGCCGACAACCGGGCGCGTCAGTTTGACACAGGGGCCGGCATGGGCCCCTCACTCGCCTCATTGAGGTGGCGTTGCATCTCTGCGAGTGAATCCTGGGAACAAGGATCATGATGAAGATTGAACATGGCCGCGTCGATGGCCTGCTGGGTGCGCCAGTCCTGGTGCGGGCACTGTCCCTGCTGGCCCTGCTCTCGGGCGGTTTCTCTACCATGGCGCTGGCTGCCCAGCCCGTCCCCGCCGAACTCAAGCTTGCCATCGGAGCCGAACCCACCGAAGGGTTTGACCCGCTGCTTGGTTGGAGCCACGGCAGCTATCTGCTGCTGCACAGCCCGCTGCTCAAGCAAAACGCCGACCTCAGCTGGCAGAACGTGCTCACCCAAGCGGTGACTCCGAACCAGGATGGCAAGGGGTGGCTTATCCGCCTCAAGCCGGATCTGACATTCTCCAACGGTGCACCGCTTACCGCAGAGGATGTGGCCTTCACCTACAACAGCGCAGCCCAGGGCGGCGGCAAGATCGACATGGGCAACTTTGTCTCGGCCAAGGTGCTCTCGCCCACCGAGGTTGCCATCACCCTGAGTGCCCCCCAGAGCACCTTTGTCAACGTGCTGGGATCCTTGGGGATAGTGTCGAAGAAGGATTACGACGCAAAAGCCTATGCCCAAAAGCCGGTCGGTGCCGGCCCTTACCGGCTGGTGAGCTTCCTGCCCGGCCAGCAACTGGTGGTGGAGGCCAACCCCCATTACGCCGGCGGCAGCAATGACTTCAAGCGGCTGGTGTTTGTCTTTATCGATGAAGAGAGCGCCTATGCCGCCGCCCAGAGTAATCAACTCGATCTGGTGCGCATCGCCCCGTCGCTGGCGCCTACCGTGCCTGCTTCCCTCAAACTCTGGGTGCGCCCGAGTGTGGAGAACCGCGGCATCGTCTTTCCCATTCCGCCTGCGGGCGGCAAGGATGCCAAGGGTTATCCCATCGGCAACGACGTGACCTCGGATGTGGCGGTGCGCCGCGCCATCAACTACGCCATCGACCGCAAGCTGCTGGCCGATCAGCTGCTGGAAGGGCACGCCATCCCCGCCTATAGCGCGGTAGAAGGCTTGCCCTGGCTGAACAAAGCTACCGCTTTCAAGGATGGGGATGCGGCCCACGCCAATACCCTGCTCGACGAGGCAGGCTGGAAGAGGGGCAGTGACGGCATTCGCCACAAGGGCTCCCTGCGCGCCGCCTTTACCCTCTGGTACACCAGTGGCGACAGCACCCGCCGGGATCTGGCGGAAGCGGTGCGGGCCATGCTGGGACCCATCGGCCTTGAGGTGAGCCTCAAGTCCGGCAGCTGGGAGCAGGTGGAGCGGGAGATGCACGCCAACCCGGTGCTGATGGGGTGGGGGAGTCTGGATCCCATGGAGCTCTATCACCACTACCAGAGCGGCTCCGGTGGCGTGGAGTTCTACAATCCGGGCTACTACAGCAATTCGGTGGTGGATAGCCACCTCAAGCAGGCGCTGGATGCCCCGAACTGGCAGGCGGCCGTGCCGTTCTGGCAGCAGGTGGAGTGGGATGGCAAGACCGGCGCCGGAGTGCAGGGAGATGCCGCCTGGGCCTGGCTGCTCAATGTGCAGCATACCTATCTGGTCAATCGCTGCATCGAGCTTGGCAAGGGGGCGCCGGAAATTCACGGTAGCTGGTCACTGCTCAACAACTTGCAGGATTGGCGGTGGACGTGCCGTTAAGTTCGTCCACCATGATGACTGCCACTCTAAAAGCCCTGCTGCGTCTGGCAGGGCTGATCTGTCTGGTCTCGGTCGCCACCTTTGTGCTGTTGAGCTACTCCCCTATCGACCCCATCAAAGCCTATATCGGCAACGATCTGCTGCACGTGCCGCCCGAGCAGTACGCCCGCATCGCTGCCCGCTGGGGGCTGGATCAGCCGCTCTGGCTGCGCTACTGGCACTGGTTTAGCCAGGTGCTGCATGGGGATCTCGGTTACTCCATGCTCTACAACGCGCCTGTGGGTGAAGTCATAGGCCAGCGCTTTACTGCCTCTTTCCTGCTGCTGGCGGGCGCCTGGCTGCTCTCCGGATTTTTCGGGATTTTGCTGGGCCTCTGCGCCGGTCGCTATCTCAATCGCTGGCCCGATCGCCTGATTTGCCGGTTTGCCTATCTGCTCGCCTCCCTGCCCACCTTCTGGGTCGGCCTCTTGCTGCTCGCCCTGTTTGCGGTGCACTGGCCTTGGTTTCCGGTCTGCTGCGCCTGGACGCCGGGGCTCGCTGCCGATGAGGCGGATTGGTTGATGCGGTTGCGTCATCTGTTGCTGCCGGTGGCGACCTTGACCCTGCTGGGGCTTGGCAACATCGCCCTGCACACCCGGGAGCGGGTGGCCGAGGTGCTGGAGAGCGACTTTATCCGCTACGCCCGCGCCCAGGGTGATGGCGGCTGGCCCATGCTGCGTTTTCATGTGCTGCGCCATGCCCTGACCCCGGCCATCTGTCTGCAGTTTGCCTCCCTTGGCGAGTTGATTGGCGGATCGTTCTTGGCCGAGAAGGTCTTCTCCTACCCGGGGCTCGGCCAGGCCACCGTGGATGCGGGGCTGCGGGGCGATATCCCCTTGCTGATGGGAATCGTGCTCTTTTGCACCCTGCTGGTTTTTATTGGCAATACGGTGGCTCGGGTGCTGCTGGCCCGCATCAATCGGGGTTGGGAGGGCGAGCATGCTGTTTAATCCGTTTCCCTCCATACTGCGGCTGGTTTTTGCCCTGCTCGGATTGGCGCTGCTGGCCACTTACGGCTGGAGCCTCTCTCATCAGGATGTGCCGATGGATCTGCTGGCGCGCCAGCAGCCTCCCTCGCTGGCCCACTGGTTCGGCACCGATCAGATGGGGCGGGATCTCTGGTTGCGGGCTTTTCAGGGCACCCTCACCAGTCTGGAGCTGGGGATCAGCACGGCGCTCTGCAGTGGTCTGCTGGCCATGGTGGCGGCAAGTGTGTCGCTCATTCATCCCAGATGTGATGCGGCGGTGCGGCTGGTGATCGACGCCATGCTGGCGCTGCCCCATATGCTGCTCTTGATCCTTATCTGCTTCACCGTGGGGGGCGGTATGCGCGGGGTGATCCTGGCGGTGGCGCTCACCCACTGGCCCAAACTGGCGCTCATTCTCTGCGCAGAAGCGCGGCGGATCGCCTGCAGCGACTATGTGGTGCTGGCCCGCTGTCAGGGGATGGGGGCGCTGCGTCGCTGGCGCACCCATCTGTTGCCGGGGCTGTTGCCCCAGTGGTTTATCGGCACCCTGCTGATGTTTCCCCATGCGGTGCTGCACAGCGCTGCCTTGAGCTTTCTCGGCTTTGGACTGGCGGCCCACGAGGCCTCGCTGGGTCTGCTGCTGGCCGATGCCTTGCGTTATCTTGCCGGTGGCGGCTGGTGGCTGGCCCTCTTCCCCGGCCTGATGTTGTTGCTGCTGGTGTTGCTCTTTGATCAGGCAACCCGCGCTCTGCAACAGCTGCTGTGGCACAGGAGTGAACCATGCTGAGCTTCGACCATGTGACCATAGAAGCGGCCCACTACTCCTGGCTGGGGCGGCGTAGCTGGCAGCCTTTGTTGACCGATATCAGCCTGCAACTGGCGCCCGGCGAAATCGTGGCACTGGTGGGGGGGAGCGGTGAGGGCAAGAGCCTGCTGCTGCAAAGCGCCCTGACATTGCTGCCGGACAATCTGCGGATGCGCGGCACAATCTCCCTCGATGGCACGCCCCTGTGCGATGCCAGTCGTGCCCGTCTGCGCGGTCACACCCTCTGCTATGTGCCGCAGGGGGTGAGCGCCCTCAATCAGCTGCTGACGGTGGAGCGCCAGCTGGGCCGTGCGGCGCGTCTGTGCGGTCAGAGCGGTTCCCGCGAGCGGCTCGGCGAGCAACTGCTGCGCTACCAGCTGCCCGCCGCCACCCTGGACAGATTCCCGCGCCAGCTCTCCGGCGGCATGGCCAAGCGCATTCTGGCCTGCACTGCGGCGCTCGGCGGCGCCCGCTACATTCTGGCAGACGAGATCACCGCCTGGCTCGATGAAGGGTTGGCCTGTCTGCTGCTCGGCCAGTTGCGTGAATTGGCCAATCAGGGCAGCGGCATCCTCTGGGTGACCCACGATCTGGCGCTGGCGGCCCGCTTTGCCGATCGCATTGTGGCGCTGCATCAGGGGCAGGTGAGCGATACTTTGAGCTGCCACCATCTGCGTCAGGGGCAGGGGAGCGAGATGCTCCGCGCCCACTGGCAGGCACTGCCGGAATTCAACGCGCTCTTCTCTGTGCCGGAGGTTTCCTGATGTTTGAAGTACGAAATCTCACTATCGCCCAGGGGGAACGTCCCCTCTGGCAGGGATTGTCGCTGACGGTGAAAGCGGGCGAGCGACTCGGTATCTCTGCGCCGAGTGGCCATGGCAAGACCACCCTGGGGCGGGTATTGGCGGGTTGGCAACCGGTTGGGGCTGGCGGGCAGATCCTGCTGGATGGGCAGCCGGTGCCTGAACAGGTAAAAGGTTATCACCCCATCCAGCTGGTGCCTCAGCACCCGGAACTCACCTTCAATCCTTATCGCACCACCGGGCAGGCGCTGTGGGATGTATGGCGCCCCGATGACGCCATGCTTGCCCGCTTTATGGTCAAGCCTGAATGGCTCGGTCGTAAACCCGGTCAACTCTCCGGCGGCGAGCTGGCCCGAATCGCACTGCTGCGCGCCCTCGATCCCCGCACCCGACTGCTGATTGCCGACGAAGTGACCGCCCAGCTGGATCCGCAGATTCAGCGCCAGCTCTGGCGGGAGTTGATGATGGAGTGCGAGCAGCGCGGTCTCGCCATGCTTGTCTTCAGTCACCAGCAGGCTCTGCTGCGCCAGATCTGTCATCGGGTGCTGCGCTTTGGTGAGCCGCCTGCGGAGCAGGAGGCGATGGCCCGTAGCGTGGCCTGAGGAATGGCTTCCCCCTCATTCCCAGCCCTTCTCCCGCAAGGGGAGAAGGGAGCAGAAGGTGCCATTTCGCCAGGCTCGGGGTTTAGGGTTTGGAGAACCTTGGGGTTTGAAAATATGGCTGGTTGTTATGCTCGAAGCCCCCTGAGGGGTTTGAGGGCGTCGTATAGCCGCGGCATCCACAAACCGATTCCCTCTCCCTGGGGAGAGGGCCAGGGTGAGGGGGCGCGAGTATGAAACGCTGGCCATTCTGTACAGAGAGAATCGTTGGCAAAGCACGCAGATAAAAGAGAGGGAGGCATCAGCCTCCCTCTCTTGTTATCTACCGTTATCAGCGGCGTTTAACCGGTTCTGGTTCAGGCCGTGGCCAGCCAGTTGAGCCAGGCATCCATCCCTTCCCCCGTGGTGGCGCTGACCTGGATCACCTGAATATAGGGGTTGACCCGTTTGGCGTTCTCGATGCAGCGGGCCACGTCAAAGCTGACGTAGGGCAGCAGATCGATCTTGTTGATCACCATCAGCTGGGCGGCGGCAAACATGTCCGGGTATTTCAGCGGCTTCTCTTCCCCTTCGGTGACGGAGAGGATCGCCACCTTGTACTTCTCGCCGAGATCGAAGCTGGCGGGGCAGACCAGATTGCCGACGTTCTCGATAAAGAGGATGCCCCCTTCATTGGCGGGTAGCTGGTGGCAGGCGTCGTGGACCATTTTGGCGTCCAGATGGCAGCCCTTGCCGGTGTTGATCTGCACGGCAGGCACGCCAGTGGCACGGATGCGATCCGCATCTCTGCTTGTCTGCTGATCCCCTTCGATCACCGCGCAGGGGCGCTTGTCGGACAGCTGGCGCAGGGTTTCGCACAGCAAGGTGGTCTTGCCTGAACCCGGGCTCGATACCAGGTTGAGCACCAGCTGGGCCGCCTCGTCGAAGTGTTCGCGGTTGTGGGCGGCCAGCGCGTTGTTTTTGGCCAGCACGTCCATCTCGATGGCGATCAGCTGGCGCTGCCCCATGCCGGGCACCGACAATCCCGCTTCCCCTTTGCCGTAGTGCAGATCACCCTGCTGGTGGTCATGGTCATGGTCATGGTCATGGCTGTGATCATGGGGATGCGCGTGGGAATGGCCGTGGTCATGAGAGTGGACATGATCATGATGATGGTCGTGGGGGTGATCATGACCCTCGTGGCTTATGGGATCTCGCACCCCGTGGTAGTGGTGATGGACATCCCCCTGATGGTGATAGTGGTGGTGAATGATCAGGGTGCGCGGTGCACTCTGCTCATGGTCATGATGGTGATGGGCGTCATGACCATGATGGTGGTCGTGCTCATGTTCATGGTGATGTTCATGTTCGTGATGATGCTCATGATCGTGCTCATGGCCGGCGATCCGCGCCTGGCCGCATCCGCATACGCTACACATATCAACTTACCTCGATGTCGGTGATGCGCAGGCTATCACCCTGCGCGACTCGTAATTTGTATCCGCCACACCCGGGGCAGGCCTGCCCCCGTTCAGTGAGGGTGACCGTCTGGTTGCAGTCGTAACACCAGGCCTCTGCCGCCTGGTGTTGAAAGTGCAGTTGGGCGCCTTGGGCCACTGTGCCTTTGGCGGCCGCCTCGAAACAGAAGGCAATGGTGTCCGGGTCGACGCAGGAGAAGCTGCCGACCTCGAGCCAGAGGGCGGTCACCTTGCTAAAGCCCCGCTGGGTGGCCTGTTCGGCCGCCAGATCGATGGCGGCCATGGCCAGAGACATTTCGTGCATGGTGGCTCCTTAACCGATATGGGGAGGAGCAGTGACTCCTCCCTGTAATTGACTAGACGGCATGGCCGCTCAACAGATCCGCGGCAGCAGCTCCCCTTGCGGCAGCTCCAGATAGCGGCGGCTGCCCCAGGGGTTGCTCAGGATCACCTTGTGGCGATCGCTCGCCTGCACCACGCCGATCTGGCTTGCCGCGGGGTTGAATTGCCGCAAGATGCCCAGCGCGTCCTGTGCCTGTTCGGCAGGCAGGGCCAGCACCATGGTCCCCTCGTTGGCGAGATCATGGGGCTCGAAACCGTAGAGCTCGCACAGGCCGCGTACCGGATCGCACACCGGAATGGCGGACTCCTCCAGTTCGATGGCCACCTGGGAGGCGCTGCTCCACTCGTTGAGCACGGCGGCAAGGCCGCCGCGGGTGGCGTCGCGCAGGGCGTGAGGGGTAATCCCCGCTTTTAGCAGCGCTTCGACCTGCGGCCAGAGGGTGGTGCAGTCGCTCTTGAGATCGGATCCCAGTTGCAGGGCGTCACGGGCCATCAGGATGCAGGCGCCGTGGCTGCCGATATCCCGCGACACCAGGATGGCGTCACCGGCCTTGAGGCTCCGCACCGAGATGCCCCGGCTCTGTTCGGGCAGCGGGAAGGTGCCGACCCCGCTGGTGTTGATAAAGATCTTGTCGGCGGCCCCCTTGGGCACCACCTTGGTGTCGCCGCAGACGATGCGGGCACCGCTGTTGGCAAGTTCAGTCGCCATCGACTCGACGATGCGGGCGAGATCGGCGTAGGGGAAACCCTCCTCGATGATAAAGCTTGCGCTCAGATACTCGGGCTTGGCCCCCATCATGGCGAGATCGTTGACCGTGCCGGCGATGGCCAGCTTGCCGATATCGCCCCCCTCGAAGAAGAGCGGCGAGACGGTAAAGCTGTCGGTGGTGAAGGCAACGGGGCCCTCTACCGGCAACAGGGCGGCATCTTCACCGCGCAGCAGGATCTCGTTGCCAAAGTGGCGAAAGAAGAGGTGGCTTATCAGCTGGTTCATTTCTACACCGCCGCCGCCGTGGCTTAACTGGATTTCTCTCATTGGATCCCCATATATCGGTAGTAGGCATTGCAGGCCCCTTCGGAGCTGACCATGCAGCTGCCCATGGGCTGGGTCGGGGTGCAGCCCCGGCCAAAGACGTTGCACTGGTTCGGTTTGGCCAGGCCGCGCAGGATATCGGCGCACTGGCACGCCTTGTGGTCATCGATGGGAGTCTGAGCGAGCGCAAAGTGACGCTCCGCATCGCGCTTGGCAAAGGCATCGCGCAGGCGCAGGGCGGAGGCGTTGATATCCCCCAGACCTCGCCAGCGAAAGTGCTCGCGGGTCTCGAAAAAGCGCTCGACCAGCCGCTGGGCGGCTTTATTGCCACTGGCGGTGACGGCGCGGCTGTATTGCACCTCCAGCGCGTAGCGACCCTCCACCTTCTGGCGCACCATCATCAAGAGCGCCTCCATCACATCCACCGGCTCGAAGCCGCTCACCACCACCGGCACCTGATAACGATCGACGATAGGCAGGTAGATATCGGCGCCGGTAATGACGCTGACGTGGGAGGGGCCGATAAAGGCATTCACCTTGGCCACTCCGTCGGCCATCACCGCATGAATGGCGGGGGGCACCAGTACATGGTTGATATGAAACAGCAGGTTCTCAATCCCCTCAGCTTCAGCCGCCGCCAGCAAGGCGGCCGTCATGGGGGTGGAGGTCTCGAAACCGATGGCGAAGAAGACCACGGTTTTCTCAGGGTTCTCACGGGCGATACGCAGGGCGTCGAGGGGGTCATAGACGGGGCGGATATCGCTCCCCTTGGCGCGCTGCTGGGCCAGCGTGCCCTTGGAGCCCGGCACCCGGATCATGTCCCCCAGGGTGACCAGAATGACGTTCGGTTGACTCGCCAGCTCGATGGCCTGATCGATGCGCTCTTTTGGCATGATGCAGACCGGGCAGCCGGGGCCGTGGACAAACTCGATGCTGGCTGGCAGCAGCTGGTGCAGGCCGTACTTCATGATGGTGTGGGTATGGCCGCCGCACACTTCCATCACCCGCAGCGGCTCTGGCAGATCTTTGGCAAGCTCGGTAATTTGGGCGGCGAGGGCGCGGATCACCTCGGGCTGACGAAAACCCTGAAAGAGATCATTCAAGGTCAGCATGGCAAAATATCCTGCTCTGGCATCAGGGCCACCATCTGGCGGAAGCTCTCGAGGCTGGCCTGCGCCTCCTCTTCGTCAATCTTGCTCATCACAAAGCCGATGTGGAGCAGCACATAGTCGCCAATGTTGAGAGGCTCTTCGAGCAGCATGCAGCTGACGCGCCGCTGTACCCCCAGGGTGTCGACGGTGACGCAGTTATCTTCGGGGTGCAGCTGCACCACCTGAGAGGGGATGGATAGACACATGAATTTCAGGACTCCGACAAGGTGGCACAACCGGTGGTGACAGGCTGATGCGTGGCAAGATGGTGAATGGCAAACCAGAGCTGACCGGCGGCGATGCCACCGTCATTGAGCGGCAGGGTTTCGCTGGTCAATACCTGCCGACCGGCGGCTTCGAGTGCGGGCACCAGCTGGTCCATCAGTACCCGGTTTTGAAAGACGCCGCCCCCGAGCGCCACCGGATAGCCGGGGAAGCGCTCCGCCAGGGCGATGACCAAATCGTTGATGGCGCGGATAAAACCGGCGGCCAGGCTGGCGGTGGCGGTGCCTTTTCGCCGCTCGCTGACAAGGGTATGGATCAGCTTGGCCCACTGGATCTGCAGTGGCCCCTCTGTTGATTGGCTGAGATCAAAGGCGAGGGGGAAGGGCAATTCATCGGGGGCCAATTGTAAGGCGGCTGCCTCCAGCAAGAGTCCCGCTTCGCCCTCGTAATCCGGGGTGTCGATCACTCCCAAGAGCGCCGCCACCGCATCGAACAGCCGACCGATGGAACTAGTATAGGGGGCGTTGCGACCGAGGCGCCAGAGCTGGTGCAGGTTGCTGATCCGCTCAGCGGGCAGTTGTTTGATCGCCGGCATATCGAGGGCACTGATCTGCTCAGGGCTGTGCGATTCAAACAGCAGCCCCAGCAGCTGGCGTACCGGCTCGCGGATGGCCGCCTCGCCACCGATCAGCTTGAAGGGCTGGAGGTGGGCAACGCGCTCAAATCCCTGAACATCTGCCAGCAGCAGCTCGCCCCCCCAGAGGGTGCCGTCATCGCCAAGGCCGGTACCATCGAAGGCAACCCCCAGCACCGGGCCCGTGATGTCGTGCTCGGCCATCACCCCCAGCAGATGGGCGTGATGGTGCTGCACCTCGAGATGGGTGGCATTGTGATCGCGGCAGTAGATTTTGGCCCACTGATGGCTGAGATAGCCCGGGTGGCGATCCGACACCAGAACTTCGGGCTTGAGAGCGTAGAGATCGCGAAAGGTCGCCAGGGTCTGCTCGAAGTGCTCCTGCATCGGCAGGCTGTGCAGATCGCCGATGTAGGGGCTGTAGATGCGCTGGCGGCCGAAGGCGAGCGCCAGCTGGTTCTTCTGCTGCGCCCCGACTGCCAAGAGTGGCACCTGGACCGCCTCTTTCAGGCTGGGAGTGCAGGGGGCATAACCCCGGGCGAGGCGCAACGTCTGGCGTCGCCCGCCCGCCCACTGCACCAGACTGTCGTCGCAAGGGTGCAGGATGGGGCGGTTGTGATCCAGGATACCGTCAATCTCGCTGCCGAGTTCCCTGACCACCGTCTCGCATTCGATAAGGATCGGGCTGCCGCGGCTGTTGGCGCTGGTGGCCACCAGCGGCATGGCGCAGGCATCCAGCAGCAGCTGATGGAGCGGGGTATAGGGGAGCATGATGCCAAGGTAGGGGATGCCGGGGGCTATCCCCTCGGCCAGCGGCGTGGCTGACAGTCCAGATTCTGAGTGCCGATCATCGTTTTTGCGCTTGCGCAGCAAGGTGATGGGCCTGGCCTGAGAGGCGAGCAGCTTCCACTCGTCTTCGCTGCCGGTGACATGCAATTTGGCCTCGGCAAGGGAGCCCATCATCACCGCCAGCGGCTTGCGTGCGCGCCGTTTTAACTGGCGAAGCCGCGCCACGGCAGACTCACTGCGGGCATCACATATCAGGTGATAACCCCCCATCCCCTTGACCGCGATAAGCTTGCCCGCTTGCAGGGCGCGGGCAGCGGTGTGCAGGGCATCCTCACACTCGGCCAGCGCATCGCCGTGGCCGCTGCGCCAGCTGAGATGGGGCCCGCACTCGGGGCAGCTCACTGGCTGGGCGTGGTAGCGTCTGTCCAGCGGGTTTTCATAGGCCGCCGCACAGCGCGGGCACATGGCAAAGCCCGCCATGGCAGTATGGGGGCGGTCGTAGGGGAGGCGGCGGATGATGGTGTAGCGCGGGCCGCAGTGGGTGCAGTTGGTAAAAGGGTAGTGGTGGTGGCGATCGTTGGGGCTGGCCACATCCCGGGCGCATGCCTCGCACATCCCCTGATCCGGCGAGATGGCGACCGTGGCCGCGCTCTGCTGCTGGCTCGCTTTAATTCGAAACTGGCCATGAAATTGGCCATCGAAGTCGGGATCATGAGCAAGGGGCAGCTCCCGCTCGCTGACATGATCGATGCGGCTAAGCGGCGGCGCCAGTTCCCGCAGTTCGCAGGCAAAGGCTGTGAGCTGCTCAGGGGATCCTTCGGCGCCTATGGTGACGCCATTGGCATCGTTCAAGACATAACCGGCAAGGCCGTGGCGCAGCGCCAGCCCATAGACGAAGGGGCGAAAGCCGACCCCCTGCACGATACCGTCTATATGAAATTCCCTGCGCAGTCGAAGGCGTGTCGACGTGGTCATGGCGCCATCCAAAGAGGGGCCAGCGCCCCTCCCTGATAACCGGGGGGCAGGGAACCCTCCCTCATGACAGGGAGGCTGGGGAGGGCCGACAGGGGCGGCCATCCGGCGATCATCCTGGGGGATGTCATGCGATATCGAACTCCCATCTGCTGGCCTGCCGCCACGGCATGGGCCATCGGGTGCAACGAACGGGGGGCAACGGGCTGCGTCGCGATAGAAGGGGCGTAGCCTTGACAGGCAGAGGAGGCCCTCGCCCTGTCACGGGGGCCAAGTTTACCGGGGCCCCGGTCCCCAATACCTTGATCTCGCCCCGGTTTGAGTGCCAGATGCGGCGCTTCTTTGCGATCCTGTGAGGGGCGCCACGTCTCCTGGCGGCTCGAGATCCCGGGCGGAAGAGAGAGGCGCTCAGCAATGAAAGAGGGAGGCGGTTGCCTCCCTCTTGCGTGCCATGACCTTGGGCGCGGCGCCCGCCATCAGATATCCACCTGGGATCCCAGCTCGATGACCCGGTTGGGCGGGATCTCGAACTGATCCGGCGCCCGCAGGGCGTTGCGCTGCAGCAGCATAAAGAGCTTGCCCCGCAGATAGAGGTACCAGGGGCGCTCCTTCATGATGAGGGACTCGTGGGCCATGAAGAAGGAGGTCTCCATCATACGGCAGCTCAGCCCCTCGGCGTTGCAGCGGTGGAAGATCTCCTCCACGTTGGGGGTCTCGCGCCAGCCGTAACTCGCCACCACCCGCCAGAAGGTGGGGGAGAGCTGCTCGATGCAGACCCGGCGCACGTTGTGGACATAGGGCACATCCTCCACCTTCAGGGTGAGCAGGATGACGCGCTCGTGCAGCACCTTGTTGTGCTTGAGGTTGTGCAGGAGCGCATGGGGGATGACGTTGACCACCCGCGACAGATAGACCGCCGTGCCGGCCACCCTGGTCGGCGGGGATTTTTCCAGCGAGGCGATCATCGGCTCCAGCGAGTTGCCGTGCTCGTTCAGGCGGCGAATAAGCTGGAAGCGCTCGCTCTTCCAGCTGGTCATCAGGGTGAACATGACGGCACCCAGGGTGAGCGGCAGCCAGCCGCCGGAGAAGATCTTGGCGAGGTTGGCGGTAAACAGCGGGACGTCGATGGCGAGCAGCAGGGCGAAGAGGGTGGCCACCAGCGGCTTGCGCCAGTGCCAGCTGTGGCGGGCCACCGAGCAGGAGAGGATGGAGGTTAGCACCATGGTGCCGGTCACGGCGATGCCATAGGCCGCCGCCAGGTTGCTGGAGTGCTCGAAGCTCATGATGACGATCACCACAGAGAGATAGAGCAGCCAGTTGATGACCGGAATATAGATCTGGCCGGACTCCTGCTCCGAGGTGTGGACGATGCGGATGGGGGAGAGATAGCCGAGCCGCACCGCCTGCCGGGTGAGGGAGAAGACCCCGGAGATGACCGCCTGGGAGGCGATGACGGTGGCGAGCGTCGCGAGCAGCAAGAGCGGTAGCAACGCCCACTTGGGCGCGAGCAGGAAGAAGGGATTGGCGATGGCCTCGGGATTGCCGAGCAGCAAGGCCCCCTGACCGAAGTAGTTGAGCACTAGCGATGGCAGCACCACCATGAACCAGGCGCGGCGAATGGGGCTCTTGCCAAAATGGCCCATGTCCGCATAGAGCGCCTCCACCCCCGTGATGGCCAGCACCACGGCGCCCAGGGCAAAGAAGGAGGCGCTCTGATAGGTCATGAAGAAGCGCAGCGCCCAGACCGGGTTGAGCGCCCCCAGCACCTCGGGGTGCTGGAGGATGCTATTCAGGCCAAGCACCGCCAGGGTCAGGAACCAGATCAGCATGATGGGGGCAAACAGCTTGCCCACGGCGGCGGTGCCGTGCTTCTGGATGGCAAACAGCAGGGTCAGCACCAGCACCGAGAGCGGCACTATGTAGGCGTCCAGGGAAGGCGCCACTATCTTCAGGCCCTCGATGGCCGACATCACCGACATGGCCGGGGTGATCACCACCTCGCCATAGAAGAAGCTGCCGCCGACGAGCCCCAGGATGATCAGCACCGGCGTCCATTTTTCCGGGGTGTTGCGGGTCGCGAGCGACATCAGGGTGAGAATGCCCCCTTCGCCCGCGTTGTCCGCCCGCATCACGAAGGAGAGGTACTTGACCGAGACCACCAGGATCAGCAGCCAGAAGATAAGCGAAAGAAAGCCCAGGATGGAGGCGGGCTCGACGCCGAAACCGAACTGGCCGGAGAGGCACTCGCGCAGGGTATAGAGCGGGCTGGTGCCGATGTCGCCATAGACCACGCCGATCGCCGCCAGCATGATGCCGGACAGGGCGGGTTTGTTAGTACAGTTCATGAAATTATCTTGTCTGATTGCCGGTGGCATGGCTGCCAACACAGGGGCCCCGCACTACCGGGAGTTCACGGATAGTCGTTCGGGAGGATCTTCAGGATTGCGATGGGAGCGGGGGTTAGCTGGATATAAATAGGAGGCTCATCATGGACACAGTCTGTTTATCTGCGATTCAGCTTATGATGACACAGAGTCTGTGGGAGTATGCTCAGGTATAAATAATCAAAAAAGACTGTTGAGCGAGGTTATTAATTACTCCTTGATTGAAATAGGCCCCCGAGCAGCGGGCAAGAGTTTGTTTTTGCTAAGCAGCCATTTTTAACCAGTCTTTTCAATCAAACGGGTTGAAAAACAGACGATAAAATGTTGACCAATAAATTATCGGCAGGAGCGACAGGGAGGGAAGGCTTGGGTGGCAATGGAGTCTTTATTTCATCGGCTGGATGGAGAATGGTCGGGAAGAGAAGTGACCGCAGTAAAGACAGCCACTATAAAGTGAGGGCATAAATACAGGGTGGGAATGTAGGGTGCAATAAGCGAAGTGAATTGCACCACTAATTAAAAAATGCAAGAGGTGCAATGCGCTGCGCTTATTGCACCCTACGGCACTAATCGAAAAAATAAATACGATGTTCTATGACCAATGAATCTCACAAATTAATATTCTTATGTTTCCTTTGGCAGGCTGGTTGCTAGAGCAGAAAGAGCATTTTTAAAGTCCTCAGCAGGGCCGCGTTTAGATAATTGGACTAATTCATTAAGCCCTGTAGAACTGGTAAACGTCATTTCTTGATATAAACAGATTGGTAGCTCGTGATTGTTTTTGAATCTGCGGTCAGGCCCACCAGATTTATTTACATACTTCCACGTCTTATCAACAATCAATGCATCGCTTGGAACGGTTTCATCTTCAATAAACCGCCTATCACGTACCGTCACAAGGAGTGCTTGATAACTTACTGCTCCGACTCCTGCAGCATCGTAAACCAGAACTCGGTCAGGGAAGAAATGCAAAGTCTGACGACCAACGGCAAGTGCGACAGTTTTTACATTCGTTTGTAAATATGGAGGCTCAGAGATCTGAATTGTTGTTGTTTTGCGGTCTACTAGATTACTGGCACCCGCATGGTATTTTTTATCAAGGACCTTACCAGAGGCCGATATGTGCCAAGCTTTTCTACATTTCTCCAAGCGTTCAGCTGCTTGGAACAGTTTATTATATGTAGTCTCCATTTCTGGTTCAAAGTCATAGAACAACACAGTTGTCTTAGCCAGCATATCTCGTGTATGAGATACCCAAGTGAAAAACAAACCCAATACTAATGTGGAAAGCACAACCCATCTTGGTAGCTCCATATTATTCAATAAATATGTAAGCCCTAAGGACGTAATAAAAACGATTGGCCACATCCTATATTTCTTTCGTTTATCATTTAGCTCGTTGAGTAACTCTGATGAAGATGAATCAACGATCTGTGTGACATGTGCGGAATCAATTTCCTTTAGCGGTTCATGAGTGTAATGATGGGGATCACTTGTAACGTGCTGGTTTATATCTTGAATCAAAGAGCTTTCAGATGGAGAACTAACAATAGTGGAACGGTAGTAAATATTTTTCGTACCAATTCTGACATAGTTTCCCCTTGGGCCTGTTCCAATTCTTAGGCCTTTAATACCAGCAGAAACACCTAGCCCAGATTTTGATAGATTGAAACGAAAAGGGCCAACAGCAATGCTCTTCCTTATATAAAATCCCATGTTTACTCCGATGTAAAAAACGCCCTGCTAAGAGATTCGTGCGAGGAAATGTTCGTTGCAGAGTTGGTTGCCATCTGGGACATGCTATCTCGTCGATTAAAAAACAGTAGCGGGAGGTGTTGGAAACCGGACCTTGCTCAACAAATGAGTCAACAGGGGGGCTTTTTTGTTCTGTTTTTCTTTACGACTTACACATTTTAAATAGAAAAACTAAACGTTTTTGCCGCCGATCTACTTTCTCCAGGGCCTGTTGGCGCTGTCTTGCGCCCTGTTGCCGCCATTTCATCAATGGGTCGTAGGCATGTCGTCGAGCGGTCTGCCGCACGATGGGGCAGGGACTGTCATCCGGGTGTCGAATTCATCACCTTGTCGCGTCAATAGTTGTGACCGGCCGGTGATATAGAACCCTCTAGGCTCTCTCCCTAATAACGGCATTAGGCTGCGGATCCCGATTTCTGCATCGGGTGCCGTACTTGTTGGTGGCTGCGACGGGTCACTTGCGAACCTGAGTCAGCCCTGAGTGCAAGGCTGCCCTGCTCCGCCCGACGGGGATCCGGCCATTGGCGCCCGGGGCCGGCTCGGGTATAGTCCTGCGCCAACAAGATAGGTTCGGATGGAGGAGTCGGCACCGCTTCAGGCAAGCGGGCCGAATCACTCCTTCGGCGCGGCTTTAAAGGATATCCCCATGAAATTCAGTCCCCTGCTCGATGAGATGATGAAGGCGCTGCAGGTCTTGCCGGGCGTGGGCCCGAAATCGGCCCAGCGCATGGCGTTCACCCTGCTGGAGCGCGAGCGCAGCGGCGGCCTGCGTCTCGCCTCCCTGCTCAACCGGGCGCTCACCGAAATCGGTCATTGCAGCCACTGCCGCACCTTTACCGAGAACGATCGCTGCGAGATCTGCGCCAATCCCAAGCGCGAGGAGAACGGCCTGCTCTGCGTGGTGGAGAGCCCGGCGGACGTGGCGGCCATCGAGCAGACCGGCCAGTTCTCCGGCCGTTACTTCGTGCTGATGGGCCACCTGTCGCCCCTTGACGGCATCGGCCCCGAGGAGCTGGGGCTCGATATCCTGGAGCGCCGCCTGCAAGAGGAGCAGATCAAGGAGCTGATCCTCGCCACCAACCCCACCATCGAGGGGGATGCCACCGCCTGGTACATTGCCGACATGGCCCGCACCGCAGGGGTGGAGGTGAGCCGCATCGCCCATGGCGTGCCGGTGGGCGGGGAGCTGGAGCTGGTGGATGGCACCACGCTCTCCCACTCCCTGATGGGGCGCCAGCGCCTGAGCTAAAGAGGCCACGGACCCCACCCCGGCCCTCCCCTTTATAGGGGAGGGAGCAATGGATCTTGCCCCACTCCTCCCTTTGGCAAGGGAGAAAGCAACGAACCCCACCCCGGCCCTCCCCTTGGCAGGGGAGGGAGCAATGGATCTTGCCCCACTCCTCTCTTTGGCAGGGGAGAAAGCAACGAACCCCATCCCGGCCTTCCACTTGATAGGGGAGGGAGCAATGGATCTTGCCCCACTCCTCCCTTTGGCAGGAGAGAAAGCAACGCACCCCACCCCAGCCCTCCCTTTGGCAGGGGAGAGCAAGGCTGACTCCGCTATTGGCTCCACGCTCGATCCCAATCTGACCCTCCTCGCCAGACAGGGGACGACGGTGCACCTCCCCCTTGTGAAGGGGGAGGCCGGGAAGGGGTTGCCTGTGTGGGCCAAGCGAGGGGCCGGTGTGCAAATTTGCTCTCAAGTTTGCACGTAAGCCCCTTGATATTTGAAAGGCCAACCCCATCTAGCTTGGGAATCTGTTCAACCCGACGTTTTGAGGACTGGTCGATGACCCAAAGTGTTCACGCCGAAACCCACGGCTTTCAGACTGAAGTCAAACAACTGCTGAGCCTGATGGCTCACAGCCTCTACTCCAACAAAGAAGTATTCCTGCGCGAGCTGATTTCCAACGCCTCCGATGCGGCGGACAAGCTGCGCTTCAAGGCGCTTTCCGATGCCTCTTTGTTCGAAAACGACGGCCAGTTGCGCGTGCGCCTGGTGGTGGACAAAGAGAACAAGACCCTGACCATTTCGGACAACGGCATCGGCATGACCCGTGACCAGGTGATCGAGCACCTGGGCACCATCGCCAAGTCCGGCACCGCCGAGTTCTTCAAGAACCTCTCCGGTGACCAGGGCAAGGATTCCCAGCTGATCGGCCAGTTCGGGGTGGGCTTCTACTCCGCCTTCATCGTGGCCGACAAGGTGACCGTGGTCTCCCGCGCCGCTGGCACCGCGCCGGAGCAGGGCGTGCAGTGGGAATCACAAGGGGAAGGCTCCTTCACCGTGGCCGATGTGACCAAAGCCGGTCGCGGCACCGACGTCATCCTGCACCTGCGCAGCGATGAGGAGGAGTTCCTGGACGACTGGCGCCTGCGCTCCGTGGTCAGCAAATATTCCGACCACATCAGCGTGCCGGTGGAGATGTTCAAGGAGGGCACGCCGGATCGGGAAGAAGACGGTGAAACCATCGTCGGCACCCCGGGGGAGTGGGAGCAGGTCAACCGCGCCACTGCGCTCTGGACCCGCAACCCGAAGGACATCAAGGACGAGGAGTACCAGGAGTTCTACAAGCACGTCGCCCACGACTTCGAAGACCCGCTCCTGTGGGGTCACAACCGGGTGGAAGGGGCCCAGGAGTACACCAGCCTGCTCTACATCCCGGCCCGCGCGCCGTTCGATCTCTACAACCGCGAGCAGAAGCACGGCCTGAAACTCTACGTGCAGCGCGTCTTCATCATGGACGACGCCGAGCAGTTCATGCCGACCTACCTGCGCTTCGTGAAAGGGGTGCTGGACTCCAACGATCTGCCGCTCAACGTCAGCCGTGAAATTCTGCAGGACAACAAGGTGACCGCCTCCCTGCGCAAGGCCTGCTCCAAGCGCGTGCTCACCATGCTCAACAAGCTGGCGAAAGACGACGGCGAGAAGTACGCCAAGTTCTGGAGCGAGTTCGGCAATGTGCTCAAAGAGGGCCCGGCCGAGGATTACGCCAACCGGGAAGAGATCGCGAAGCTCTTGCGCTTTGCCAGCACCGCCGGCGAGGGCGAAGCCCAGACCGTGTCGCTGGAGGATTACGTTGGCCGCATGAAGGAAGGTCAGCAGAAGATTTACTACATCACCGCCGACTCTTATGCCGCTGCCAAGAACAGTCCGCACCTCGAGATTTTCCGCAAGAAGGGCGTCGAAGTGCTGCTGATGTGGGAGCGGGTGGACGAGTGGCTGATGAGCCACCTGACCGAGTTCGACGGCAAGCAGCTGGTCTCCGTCACCCGTGGCGAACTGGATCTCGGGGATCTGGAAGACGAGGCCTCCAAGCAGGCGCAGGAAGAGGCCGAAAAAGCCAACGCCGGTCTGGTGGAGCGGGTCAAGAAGAGCCTCGGTGAAGCGGTGAAAGAGGTGCGCGTCACCCACCGTCTGACCGACTCGCCGTCCTGCATCGTCACTGACGCCCACGGCATGAGCACCCAGATGATCAAGCTGATGCGCGCCGCCGGTCAGCCGGTGCCGGAGCAGAAGTACATCCTGGAGCTCAACCCCGACCATGCCCTGGTGAAGAAGCTCGGCACCATCGAGGATGAGAGCCTGTTTGGCGAGTGGGTCTCCCTCCTGCACGAGCAGGCCCAGCTGGCGGAGCAGGGCGGCCTCAATGATCCGGCGAGCTTCGTCTCCCGTATCAACCGTCTGCTACTCCAGGCGTGATGTGATTGTGATTGGCCCACTGCATGACAGTGGGCTTTTTTTTGGCCGTTCCCCTCTGGTGCGCTGCTGCATTTTCAATCATTTTTTGTGGTCGTCGTCTGCGTCTTTGGTCGCAGAGACGGGGCGGGAGTGTGGTGATAATCTGGCCACTCACACGGGGCGAGCTTGTTAATACGGGCGAAAACGTGTAGTTTTTTGCCTTCTCAAGAATTGAATAACCAATCAACTAGGAGCGTGTATGCGCATTGTTCTGTTGGGAGCTCCGGGCGCCGGCAAGGGTACCCAGGCTCAGTTCATCATGGAAAAACACGGTATTCCGCAGATCTCCACCGGCGACATGCTGCGTGCGGCGATCAAGGCGGGTACCGAGCTGGGCCTCAAGGCCAAAGCCGTGATGGACGCAGGTCAGCTCGTCTCCGACGACATCATCATCGGCCTGGTCAAAGAACGCATCGCGCAACCGGATTGCGCCAACGGCTTCCTGCTGGACGGCTTCCCCCGCACCATTCCCCAGGCGCAAGCCATGAAGGATGCCGGTGTGACCGTGGACTTCGTGCTGGAATTCGACGTGCCGGACGAAGAGATCGTCAAGCGCATGAGCGGCCGCCGCGTGCACTCCGGCTCCGGCCGTACCTACCACGTGGTGTTCAACCCGCCGAAAGTGGAAGGCAAGGATGACGTGACCGGCGAGGATCTGGTGATCCGTGCCGACGACGAAGAGACCACAGTGCGCAAGCGTCTGGATGTCTACCATCAGCAGACCGCGCCGCTCATCGGTTTCTACGGCAAGGAAGCGGAAGCGGGCAACACCCGTTACGTCAAGATCGACGGCACCCAGCCGGTGGATCTGGTCAGCCAGCAACTGGCCGCCATTCTCGGTTAAGCCATTCAGGGCCGGCAGGACGCAGCCGTTCGCCGGCTGGCTACGAGAGTGAGAAAAGGGTCCATACCGGGCCCTTTCTTGCATTCCATTCCCACGACACAGAACGACAGGATGCTAACGTGACCACGAAAACCGGGATCTTGCTGGTCAATCTGGGTACCCCGGCCGCGCCGACCACGGCGGCGGTCAAGGCGTTTCTCAGCCAGTTTCTGCACGATCAGCGGGTCGTCGACCTGCCGCGCTACCTCTGGTGCCCCCTGCTTCACTTCATCATCCTGCCGACCCGCTCCCCCAAGGTGGCCAAGCTCTATCAGCAGGTGTGGACCGAGCAGGGCTCCCCCCTGATGGTCATCAGCCAGCAGCAGCGCGCGGCCCTGGAGCACGAGCTCAAGCGGGAAGGAGTCGAAGTGCCGGTGGCGCTCGCCATGACCTATGGTGCCCCGTCGCTGGCCGATGGCTGGCAGGCCCTCAAGGCCCAGGGGGTCAACCGGGTGATCCTGCTGCCGCTCTATCCCCAGTATTCGGTCAGTACCACCGCCTCGGTGTTCGATGCCTGGGCCAGGGCGATGAAAACCGAGCGCAATCTGCCGGTGGTGCGGCTCATCCGCGATTACCATGCCCACCCGGAGTACATCCAGGCGCTGGCCATGAGCGTGCGTCGCCACTGGGAGCAGCACGGCCAGGGGGAGCATCTGCTGATGTCCTTCCACGGTATTCCCGAGCGCTACGAGCGGGAAGGGGATCCTTATGGTCATCAGTGCAGGCGCACCGCCGCCCTGCTGGCGGAGGCGCTGGGGCTGGCCCCGGAGCAGTGGACCGCGAGCTTCCAGTCCCGCTTTGGCAAGGAGGAGTGGCTCAAGCCCTACACGGACCTGACCGTGGGCGACTTGCCCTCTCGCGGCGTCAAGCGGCTCGATGTGATCTGCCCGGCCTTCTCGGCGGATTGCCTCGAGACCCTGGAGGAGATCCAGGTGCAGAACCGGGAAATCTTCATGGCCGCCGGTGGCGAGCAGTTTGAATACATCCCGGCCCTCAACAGCGATCAGGCCCATATCCGCATGATGGTTTCCCTCATCTGTCGCGAGCTGGCATGATGGCCGTTCTCATCCGGCGCCCGACGTGGCGGACGTTCGGATTCAACGATAAAGGAGTGTCCTGATGATGCATATCACGCTGATTTACGCCGGCCTGCTCGGGCTCTTGTTCCTGCTGCTCTCCTTCTGGGTGGTCAAGCGCCGCGCCCAGTTCAGGGTGATGATAGGGGAGGGGGAAGCCCCCGAGATGCTGGCCGCGATCCGCGCTCACGGCAACTTTGCCGAGTACGTGCCTCTCACCCTGCTGCTGATGGCCCTGTGCGAACTGGCGGGGGTCGGGTCGCTCTGGCTGCACCTGGGCGGTGTGCTGCTGCTGGTGGGGCGCATCCTGCATGCCATCGGCATCCAGATCCCCAGGGCTCCCAACATGCCGCGCCTCTTCGGCACCCTCTTCTTCTGGCTGTCGCTGGGGGTGTTCTCGGTGCTGGCCCTGGTGCAGGGGCTCTCGGCAAGCTGAATGTCATCCCGCAACACCACCCCGTCACGGGGTGGTTTTTTGTGGCAGACAAGTCAAACGTTTTCCTCGCAAGCCCTTGTCTATACTGACCTCAAAATTCAATCGTGCGACTTTTCGGCGTGGTGGATTGTGTTAAAATCCCGCCCCTCTTTTCCCCAGAGCACAGAAGATTGCCATGAAATTTCCCGGTCAGCGCAAGTCCAAACACTACTTCCCGGTCGACAGACGTGATCCCCTGATCCCGCAGAACTCCCAGCTCACCGAACTGGGCAAGGCCTATGTAGTGGGCATCGATCAGACTCTGGTGGATATCGAAGCCCATGTGGACGAAGACTTCCTGAACCGGTACGGCCTGAGCAAGGGCCACTCCATGCTCATCTCCGACGAAGTGGCGGAGCTGGTCTACGACGAGCTCAAGGCCAACAACATGGTGGTGAGCGAATTTGCCGGCGGCACCATCGGCAACACCATGCACAACTACTCCGTGCTGGCGGACTCCCACTCCATCCTGCTTGGCGTCATGAGCCAGGACATCCGCATCGGCAGCTATGCCTACCGCTATCTGTGCAACACCTCCTCCCGGGTCAACCTCGACTACCTGCAGCCGGTGGACGGCCCGGTCGGGCGCTGCTTCACCTTCATCACCGAAGGGGGAGAGCGCAGCTTTGGCATCAACGCCGGCAAGATGGATCACCTGGATGTGGACCACATCCCCGAGACCATCATCAAGGAGGCCTCGGCCCTGGTGATCACCGCTTACCTGGTGCGCGGCGCCGACGGCACCCCCATGAAGGAGGCCGCCATGGCCGCGGTGCGCTATGCCCGCGAGGCCGGGGTGCCCGTGGTGCTGACTCTGGGCACCCGCTTCGTCATCGACGAGAATCCCCAGTGGTGGCGCGATTTCATCAGCGAGAACGTGACCGTGCTCGCCATGAACGAGGACGAGGCGGAGGCCCTGACCGGGATAAAGGATCCCCTCGGCGCGGCCGACAAGGCGCTGGACTGGGCGGACATGGTGCTCTGCACCGCCGGCCCCATCGGCCTCTACATGGCGAGCTACACCGACGAGGACTACAAGCGCGAGACCACCCACACCCTGCTGCCCGGCGTCATCCCCGAGTTCAACATGTACGAGTTCAGCCGCCCCATGGCCCGGGACAAGTGCCGCAAGCCTGCGCGTATCTACTCCCACATCTCCCCCTACATGGGCGGCCCGGAGAAGATCAAGAACACCAACGGGGCAGGGGACGGGGCGCTGTCCGCCGTGCTGCACGACATGGTGGCGAACGCCTACCACCGCATGAACGTGCCGAACTCCGCCAAGCATCTCTCGGAATTCCTGACCTACTCCTCTCTGGCCCAGGTGTGCAAGTACGCCAACCGGGTGAGCTACGAGGTGCTGGCCCAGAGCAGCCCGCGCCTCTCCCGCGGGTTGCCGGAGAAGGAAGACAGCCTGGAAGAGGTGTACTGGGAGCGGTGATCCCTCTTCCTGTCGACCACGAGAAAGGGTGCCACTTGGCACCCTTTCTTGTTTTTGGGGCTGGATCATGTTTTTGGCATCGCTTTTGCTGACATCGTGGACAGCCCGCGTCGCGGCGGCATACCTTGTGTTAAGGATATGTAGCTGCTGCGGGGCGAGGGTATGTTGAGACAATGGAGTATCGGTCGGCGTCTGTCGCTGGTGACCCTGATGGTGCTGGCGCTGCTGGGACTGCTGCTGTTCTTCTGCCTGCAGATCTATCAGCAGGGGCTGATGGGGGAGAAGAGCCGCCAGACCCAGGCCCAGGTGGAGACCGCCTACAGCCTGGTGGCAGGGCTGGAAGCCAGGGTACGCAAGGGGGAGCTGGACGAGGCGAGCGCCAAGGCCGAGGCGCTGGCGCTGATCAAGGGGTTGCGTTACGGCAACGATGACTACTTCTGGATCAACGACAGCCACCCCACCATGGTGATGCACCCCATGAAACCCGAGCTGGACGGCAAGGATCTCTCCGGGGTGGAGGACAAGCAGGGGCTCAGGCTGTTCGTCGCCTTCGCCGATCTGGCCCGGGCCCAGGGCGCGGGGGAGGTGGCCTACTACTGGCCCAAACCGGGGGTGGACGAACCGGTACGCAAGATCTCCTACATCAAGCGCTTCGCCCCCTGGGACTGGATCATCGGTACCGGCGTCTATGTGGACGACGTCGAGGCCCAGTACCGGGAGGTGCTGCACACCCTGCTGGGGATCGGGCTGGTGCTGGCCCTCCTGCTGTTTGCCGTGGTCGGCCTCATTGTGCGCAGCATCGTCGTGCCCCTCTCCCGCTCGGTCTCGGCCCTTGGCAACATCGCCAGGGGGGAGGGGGATCTGCGGGTACGTCTGCCGGAGTCGGGGCGTGACGAGCTGAGCCAGCTCAGCATCAACTTCAACCTCTTCGCCAGCCAGATGGCGCAGCTGGTGGCCCGCAGCCAGCAGATAGCGGATCAGAACCGGGTGCATGCCCACCAGCTGGCCGAGGTGGTGGAGCGTACCGGCGCCATCGTCACCGGCCAGGAGCAGGATACCCTGCGGGTGGCCAGCGCCATGGAGCAGATGACGGTGAGCAGCCGCGAAGTGGGCCAGCACGCGGCCCAGGCCGCCGACGCGGCGGATTCGGCCCTCAATCTGGCCCAGCATGGCCGCGAGGTGGTGGTCCAGACCCGGGAGTCCATCAGCCAGCTGGCGGACGAGATGGTGGAGACGGTGCAGGCGGTGAGCCGCCTCGAGCAGGAGACTCAGCAGATTGGCTCCGTGCTCGACGTCATTCGCGGGGTGGCGGAGCAGACCAACCTGCTGGCCCTCAACGCCGCCATTGAAGCGGCACGGGCCGGGGAGCAGGGGCGCGGCTTTGCGGTGGTCGCCGACGAGGTGCGTACCCTGGCGACCCGCACCCACAGCTCCACCGACGAGATCCGGCAGATGATCCAGCGGCTGCAGGAGGGGGCCGGCAAGGTGGTCAGCGGCATCAGCCAGTTGCAGCAGCTCTCCCGCGCGACGGCGGACAGGGCCGGCGATGCGGATGTCGCCATCAATGCCATCGATGGATCCGTCCACACCATTACTGCCATGAATGGGCAGATTGCCACGGCGGCGGCGGAGCAGAGCCGGGCGGCGGAGGAGATCAACCAGCGGCTGGTGGCCATCACCCAGCTGGCGGCGGATGCCCTGGCCCAGAACCGGCTGACCGAGCAGGCATCCGGGCAACTGGCGCTGGCCTGCGACGAGCTGGGGGCCCTGGTGGCGAAATATCGCATCTGACGGCCTTTCTCCCCGCTTTTTCGGGATAAGGCTTGAGTCTGGGGGGCTTTTGGGACACCATCTGCCCCATTCTCGGCCAGCCCTGGCCGACAGCCTGCCATTGCTTTGCAAGAGAGAGACCCCATGAGCAAACTAACTGACAATCTTGACGCCAATTTCCAGCTGTTCATCGAAGAAGTCCGCGAGTCGGGTCAGGTGTGGGGTCTGCGCTACGGTGAAGACTGGGTGGTGTGCCGCTCCGCCGAGTTCGAAGATGCGGACGTGATGCCGCTCTGGTCCGCCGAAGGAGATGCCCGCCTGCACTGCGTGGACGAGTGGGCGGATTACGAGCCGGAAGTGATCGAGCTCGAAGAGTTCCTGGACATCTGGATCAACGATCTGGACGAGGACGACGTGCTGGTCGGCCCGAACTGGAACGCCGATCTGGAAGGTCAGGAGCTCGAGCCCATCGAGCTGGCCAAGGCGCTGGTGGAACTGGACGCCTGAGTCTGCCGTCCTGCCGGATTGTGATGAACCGGCCCCCTTCGGGGGGCCGGTTTTTTTATGGCCGCCATGGGCCATGAAAGGCGATTTGCCTTTGCACCCGTTCCGGGGATGGGTCATCATCAACCCTTTGCCGATCGGGAGGTGCCATGTTTGTCTTTGACGTGACCACGAAGGCGGGGGCGCAGGGGAGGATCCAGGTGCAGGCGCTGGACTGGAGCCAGAGCGGCCCGGTGAGCTTTCAGTGTGACAGCGACGAGCTGGCCCTGGTGCTGCTGAGCGGGTGCCGCTGCGATGCCGTGGGGTACTTCAATCTGCTGGGGGGCTGCAAGCCGCTTTACGTGGAGCAGTGGCTCACCTATTTGCAGGAGCGTGGCCAGCTGGAGAAGGTCACGGCCCGCCAGGAGAGCCCGTCTCAACCCGATTACCTGACCCGGGCCGGGCTGGCGGACGACGAGCTCAATGCCCTGCTCGGCCAGATTTACAAGGTGGCCGGGTTCAACCGCCTGCAGATCAACCGCTACCTCAAGCATCGCCACAACCCGACCATGCTGGCGACCCGTTACGATCAGAAGGAGCTGGAGCGTTATCGCCAGCTCAACGACATCATTCTGACCCTGTTGAAGCTGAAACCGTCTCCGTGAAGATCCCCATCTGACCGATCTCCGGTCCCAGCTCCTGGGGCCGGGCGATGAGGTAGCCCTGCAAGCCGTCCACATACATGCTCTGCAGCATCTGCTTCTGGCCTATCTGTTCCACCCCTTCCGCGATCACCAGGCAGCCCATGCGATGGGAGACGTCGACGATCATCCGCACGAACTGCTGGTTGGTGAGATCCTGCTCCAGCTCGGTGATGAGACCGGGGTCCAGCTTGATGTAGTCGGGTTTGAGCTCGCGAAACAGGCTGAAGGAGCCGATCCCCTTGCCGAAGTTGCAGATGGCCGAGCGGCTGCCGTGGCGCCTGAGCAGCTCGAACAGCCGCCTGGACCCGGTCAGGTTGCGCTCCAGGTGCTCCTCGTCGAGCTCGAACACCAGATTGGCCCCGATGTCGGGGTCTTTTTGCAACTGGTGATCCAGCCAGATGAGAAAGGCGCTGTTTTGCAGCAGGGAGCCCGGCAGATTGAGACCCCATCGGCTGTTGTGGCCTCCGAAGGCGCGGTATTGGCGGATGACATGGCGGATCACCATCTGGGTCAGGCGCAGTACCATGTCCAGCCGCTGCGCCATGGCGAGCAGGGTATCGCTTGGCAGCACGGTGCCGTCGCTGCTGCTGAAACGGGGATAGATCTCGTGGTAGGCGAGCATGCCGCGATGCAGGGGCTGGATGGGCTGGCAGGTGAAGCTGATGCTCTCCTGCTCCAGCAGATCGGTCAGCACCTGGGTCCAGTGACGCTGACCCTGCACCTCGACCACCTCGTCGTTCTGCTGGATGGCCCAGCCATTGACCACCTCTGTCTGGGCACGGGCCAGCGCGAGATCCGCCCGGGCCAGAATGGCCTCTATCTTCTGCTCGCTGCTCAGGCGGGTCATGCCCGAGTAGGCGGCACTCTCGAGCTCGTGATCGTGCTGATAGCGATCGAAGGCGAGCTTCAGATCCCGTCCCAGCAGATGGGGCGGGATCTGGGCCAGGGGGGGCAGCAGGACGGCAAAATCGGCCCCCGAGATGCGATAGACCCGGTGGCCCGGGAAGCGGTTGACGGTGTGGCTGATGAGGGCGGCGATGTCCCGGATGTAGGCATCCCCGGACTGGAAGCCGCGCTGGGCGTTGAGGGTCCCGAGCTCGGTGGCGCGGATGAGCACCAGGATGGCGGTCTGGGTGTTTTCCTGTTGCAGCAGCTCGGTCAGATCGCGCCGGAAGGCGTGGCGGTTGCCAAGGCCCGTCATCTCGTCCCGGGTCGCCTGATTGTGCAATTCGGTGATCTGGCGGTGGGCATCGATCTCGGCCTCATTGAAGGACGCAAGGAGCTGGCGCAGAGCCGTTTGTGCCTGTACGCTGTCGAGCATGGCGGGATCCCGCTGCTGCAGCGCCAGCAGCCAGCGTTGCTCCTGCCTCGCCTTTTCCCCACGGCGCACGCTGTGGGTGAGAAAGAGCAGCAGGGCGAATCCCGTCAGGGTGGTCATCAGGACCAGCAGCAGGGTGAGCGGTGAGGCGGGGGGGGCGAGCAGCACTCCCTGCAACAGCAGCATGGGAATGCAGACCAGTGCGCTGACCAGCAGCAGGTTTCCCTCATGTTTATTCAACATCGTTTCATCCTTGATGATGTTCATGATGTAGAAATTCTAACCAAGTCGCTGGCGCAAAACATGAGTACTCACGCAACTCCACGATAAAGCGCCGGCGGAATGCAACTAAATGTGAGTGAAAACACTTTCATGGTCTGTAAAAAAAGCGAAGATGGGTTGAAAACAGCCCCAACAGAGCAGAGGTAGATATGTTGCTAGAACCCGTAGACACCGCCAAAGCACGGCAACTATTGAATCAGAGTATGGCCTTGGTGCTCGCAGGGGGACGGGGCAGCCGCCTGAAGCAGTTGACCGATAACCGCGCCAAGCCCGCCGTCCACTTTGGCGGCAAATTCCGTATCATCGACTTCGTGCTCTCCAACTGCATCAACTCCGGCATCCGCCGGGTGGGTGTGGTGACCCAGTACAAGTCCCACAGTCTGTTGCGCCACCTGCAATCGGGCTGGTCTTTCCTGCGCTACCAGATGAACGAGTTCATCGACTTGCTGCCCGCCCAGCAGCGGGTGGACGAGGTGCATTGGTATCGCGGCACCGCAGACGCCATCTACCAGAACGTCGACATCATCCGTGACTACGGTCCCAAGTACATCGTGGTGCTGGCGGGGGATCACATCTACAAGATGGACTACGCCGCCATGCTGCTGGATCACGTGCGCCTCGGCGCCAAGGTGACGGTGGCCTGTATCGAGGTACCGCGCTGCGAGGCATCGGCTTTCGGCGTGATGGACATCGACGAGCAACGCAAGATCCGCGCCTTCGTGGAGAAACCGGCCAATCCGCCCGCCATGCCGGGCTGCGAGGATCGCTCGCTGGCCTCCATGGGCATCTACATCTTCGAGGCGGAGTACCTCTACCAGTTGCTGGAAGAGGACATCCACAACCAGGAGTCCAAGCACGACTTCGGCATGGACGTGATCCCGCGCATCGTGGGAGAGGGCAAGGCCTTTGCCCACCCGTTCAACATGTCCTGTGTCGGGGCCAAGGAGGGGCAAAAACCCTACTGGCGCGACGTGGGGACCCTGGATTCGTTCTGGGAGGCGAACATGGACCTTGCCTCCGTGGTGCCCGAGCTCGACATCTATGACGAGAACTGGCCCATCTGGACCAGCCAGAACATGTCGCCCCCGGCCAAGTTCGTGCAGGACAGAAACGGCCAGCACGGCATGACCATCAACTCCATGTTCGCGGGGGGCTCCATCGTGAGCGGCTCCTTCGTGCTCAACTCGGTGCTGTTCACCAACGTGCGGGTGCACTCCTTCTGTACCCTGGATCAGGCGGTGATCTTCCCCGGGGTCGAGATCGGGGCTGGTTGCCGCTTGCGCCGGGTGGTGGTGGACAAGGGATGCAAGCTGCCAGACGGCCTGGTGGTGGGGGAGAACGCGGACGAGGATGCACGCCGCTTCTACCGCTCCGAGCAGGGCATCGTGCTGGTGACCAAGCCGATGCTGGCCAAGCTCGGCTAACCTCGTCGACACAGACAAAAAAAGGGAGCCCTGGGCTCCCTTTCTATTGGTGGTCGATTTATTTCTCGCTGACCAGGGCCTTGCTGGCCATCACCATGGCGGTGCCATGCTTGCCACCGGCGGCGGTCACTTGCGGGACGCCATCTTCGTCGGTGTCGCTGCCGGCACCCTCGATGACGTTCTCGCCGGAGTCGCCGATCCACTCGGCCATCTGCATGCCGCCGTTGACGGTGCCGCGGAACCAGCTCACGTAGCGCTGGGTCAGCTGTGCCAGCTCCAGCTCGGGTGCCTTCTCGACCCCTTCGTTGCGCAGGTTCAGCATGGCAGAGCGCAGGGCGCCGGAGATGGCGGCCTGGGTCCAGGGGGTGTATTCACCCTGCTTGCCGGCGAGCCAGGTACCGGCCTTGGCATTGAAGTAGGCCTTGTCGGCGGCGATGAAGAGCTCGCGCGCCGCGGTGCGGTACTTGGCATCCGAGGTGGCCAGGAAGGCGGCGGTCAGGCCGCGGATGGCGGCGAACTGCGCGTCGATGGACTGACCGGCGTCAAGCTTGCCGCCTAGGGTCAGACCGTCATGGACCAGGCCGTTCTTGCCCTTGAGGTTGGCGAGGATGAAATCGGCCTGCTTGCGGACCAGTGCGATCGCCTGCTCACCCTGCGGGGTCTTGAGGTTCAGCTCGCCATTGTCACCGGCGGCGTAACCCACCGGCAGCGCATCCTGGGCGCGCTGGAAGATCTGCAGGGCGACCAGGGCGTAGGCGGCGTCGAAGGTGGTGACGTGCCCGGCCTGTTTGCCAGCCTGCCAGCTGTCGACCAGGGTGCCAGCCTTGGGCTCGAAGTGCAGGGCCAGCAGGTTCTTGAAGGTGAGGTTGGAGAGGTTCAGGGCCAGGGAGAAGGCATCGCTGCCCGCCACCGCCTTGCCCAGATCGTTGGTCTGGTTGGCAGCCGGAGCGGCGGCGAACGGGGCACCGTCAAACACGGCGTGGAAGGCCGGGTTCTGGTTGGTGTTGGCCGTGCGCTGATCGCTGAAGGCGTAGAACTCGGAGAGGGGCCACAGCAGCATCCAGGCGTCGCGCAACTGGGCGGAGCCGTCCACGACCTCCAGCTTGCCGATGGCACCGGCGTCGTTCTTGCTGGTCTCTGTCACCTTCACCTGATGAGGGAAGTAGACAACCCCCTTGGCCGGATCGTACTGCGGGGTGATTTTGGCGCCCAGGGTCTTGCCGTCAAAGCCGAGCTGACCTTGCAGGATGGCGAGCTTGTCGATGGACTGCTCGGTCAGCATCATGCCGTTGAAGCCGTCGGCGGCAGAAACCCCCAGCTTGTGCTTGCCGTCCTGATCCATGGTGGCGGACGCGGCTTCCACCTCTTCATCGGTCTCGGCTACGTGCATGCCGCCCAGGAAGTCCTGGGACCACATCACTTCCTTGAGCAGGATGCCGCCCACGGCGGCCGGGACCAGCAGGTTGTCACTGCCGCTCCAGCGCAGGGTAGCGTAGTCGCGGAAGTAGGCGGGGACCTGGGTCTTGACGCTCTTCTCGTTGCCCTTGGCGGTCTTGATGGTGATCTGGTCACCGTTGACCGGGGTGGCGTTTACGGCCTGGGCGAACTCCGGGTTGGCAGAGGCGTAGGGCAGGGAGAGGGGATACATGCCCTGGGGAATTTCATCGGCGGGGAAGCCGACGGCCTCGGCCATGGCCAGTACCCGTTTGCCCAGGTCGGCCAGGGTGCCGCCACGGGCCTGGTTTTGCGGCCCGTTTACCAGATGGGGGCCCATGCCGGACTGGTAGTTGAGGGCGTACATTGCCTCTTCGGAGTATTCATAGGATTCGATGCCGGCGGCGAAGTCGAACGGGGTCGGCTCGTCGGCGCGGTTGGCGTCCAGCACATCCAGATCCAGACCGAGGGCCTCGGCCAGCGGCTCGCCGGAGAGCTCGAATTCGGTGTAGGCCAGCATGTTGGCGGCGGTGTTGAACGTCTTGTCCTCCACCTTGACGGCAGCCTGTGCGGCGCTGCTGAGGAGTGCGCAGGCGATCGCCTGCACCAGTACGGTTTTTCTCATGTCCTTCTCACCATATTGTTGATTTTATTATGACGCTTCTCATGAATCTAAATGAGAATGGTGTGCATTATGGGGCAAAGGGCGGGGCTTGAGAAGAAAAAAACCGCGCCCCGGTGGGGTGAAGAGGAGAGGCGCGGCGGCAGGTGTCACATCAGTTTGAAGGGGATGACCAGTCGGCCCGGCTCCACCTTGAGGGCTTCGACCTTCTCCTTGATCCGCGCCTCGTTCTGGCGGCTGCCATCGAGCCGGTAGACGGGGGTCTGGGAGAGGAACAGGGAGAGGGACTGGTTGAAGGTGGGCAAGAGCGGGGAGAGGGCGGTGCCCACGTCCGCCGGCTCGGTCTTGACGGAGAGCAATTCGAGATCGCGCAGATAGATGGCGCCCTGCTCGGCCACATAGTCCGGGCGTGCCCGCAGGGAGAGGCGGATCTTCATCTGCTGGCTGCCAAGGGGGCTCGCCACCTGCAGCTCGCCGGCGGCATCCAGCTCGACCTTGTCGGCCTGGCTGCGGCCGATGCGGCTTTGCATGTCATCGAGGCGGATCTTGCTCGACATGATGCCGGGGATCCCCAGCTGTTTCTCGAAGGCGACTCGCTCCTTGAGGTACTGGTTGATCTCCCCTTCGCTGACGCTGTACTGGGTCAGCGAGCAGGCCGCCAGCAGCAGGGCGAAGGGAAGCAGAAGCAGGTGTTTCAACATGGGAGGGTTCCATTTTCGGGGCTGTCACAAGAGGTGGCGCCATCTTAGAGGCAAAGCGGGTTGGCCGCCAGTGGGGCCGCCCTGACCGGTTTCTGTCGCATCCCCCATATGGGGATGGCAATCCGTTTTCATTCGAGTAGCTGTTTCCCTTCACCGCCAGCAGGCCCGCCCTGGCGTCATCTCTGAAGTACCCACAGACAAGCTCCTGTTTTAACGATGCAAAATCCCATTGACCCCGCGATTTCAAAGCGAGTATTTTACCGCCGCACAAAGTCAAACTGATAATCATTATCATTTTGAATCTTCTTTGAGGGTGTTACGTGAAGACTCGAGTAATGGACAATGGCACACCTGCCGAGGCGAAGATGTCGCCTGATTTCTTGTTTACCTCGGGTCAGGGCACGATCAGTGCCACTGACCTGGGGCAACCCATCACCACCCCCGCCTGTGAATGGCCCCTGCTGGAACAACAGATTGCCAGCGCCTTAGCCGCGGCCAGCGCCGCCGGCCAGAGCAATCCTCTGCTGATCGGTGCTTTTGCGTTCGACCCGGCGGAGGCCTCCTGCCTCTATGTGCCCGGCAGCTATAAGCGGGGCGAGAAACTGGCCCCGACAGAGCCGTCATCGGTGACAGCGGCTGAGCAGGCCCCCGAGGCCAACCGGGTCATCTCGGTGCAGAGCACCCCGCCGGCCAGCGAATTTCAGGCCTCGGTCAGCGCGGCGCTGGATGCGTTTGCACAAGGTCGTCTCGCCAAGGTGGTGTTGTCGCGCAAACTCACCCTTACCTTGCACCAGCCCGCCGACCCTAAGCGGGTGATGGCCCGTTTGATGGCCCAGAATCCCCACGCCTTCCACTTCTCCCTGCCGCTCGGCCAGGGCCGCCGCCTGCTGGGCGCAAGCCCCGAGCTGCTGCTGCGGGTCAGCGGGGGAGAGGTGTTCACCCATCCGCTGGCGGGCTCAGCCCGTCGGGCGAGCGAACCGGCGCAAGACGAAATGGTGGCCCGGGATCTGCTGGCCTCTCGCAAGGATCAGCATGAACACAAGTTGGTGATCGACGAGATCCGCCGGGTGCTGACCCCCCACTGCCGCGAGCTGGCGATCCCCGCTCATCCCTCGCTGATGAGCACGGATACCCTCTGGCATCTGGGCACCCCCATCGCCGGGCGGCTCAATGGCGGCGAGGCATCGGTACTGTCACTTGCCTGCCAGCTGCATCCCACCCCGGCCCTGTGCGGCTATCCCACTGATCTGGCCCGCCAGTTCATCCGCGAGCAGGAGCCCTTCCGGCGCGCCCTGTTCAGCGGCATCGTCGGTTGGTGCGACAGCCAGGGCAACGGCGAGTGGGCCGTGGTGATCCGCTGCGGCGTGCTCGATGGCCATCAGGTGGAGCTGTTTGCTGGCGCCGGTATCGTCGCGGGCTCGGATCCCGCCATGGAGTGGGCCGAGACCGGCACCAAGCTGGGCACCATGCTCAAGGCACTGGGCCTGGATTTGGAGGTGGCGCAATGACCCAGCTTCAATATCTGGGCTGGCAGAGTGGACAGCCGAATCTGGAAGTCTTGGGCCTGAGTCCGGAGGTGGCGCAATGAGCCAATTCAACCGCTTCCAGCCCTATACCCGCTGGCCTGACGAATTGGCCCAGCGTTACCGCGCCAAGGGCTATTGGCGCGGCGAGCCGCTGACCGCCATGCTGGCGCGTCAGTGCGAGCTGGCCCCCGACGCCGAGGCCATCCTCTGCGGCGAGCGGCGCTTGAGCTATGGCGAGCTGGACGCCGCCTCGAGCCGGCTGGCCGCGAATCTGGCCCGCCACGGCCTGGGGGTGGGGGATACCGCGCTGGTGCAGCTCCCCAACGTGGCCGAGTTCTATCTGGTGTTCTTCGCCCTACTCAAGGCCGGCATCGCGCCGGTCAATGCGCTCTTTAGCCACAACCGGCTGGAGCTCCTCTCTTATGCCGAGCAGATCACACCGCGCCTCTTTATCGGCTCGCTGGCTCACCCGCTGTTTGCGAGCAAGGGTCGCGAGAGCGAGCTGCTGACAAGCATCGGCGCCGAGCTGGTGCTGCTGGATGGCGATGAGGGGGAGCTGGGGCTGACCCACTGGTTGGCGAAGGGGGATGAGAGTGAGCCGGTGAAATGTGGCCCGACCCCGGCGGACGAGGTGGCCTTCTTCCAGCTCTCCGGCGGCAGCACCGGCACCCCCAAGCTCATCCCGCGAACTCATGACGACTATTACTACAGCGTGCGTCGCAGCAACGAAATTTGTGGCCTTGGCCCCCATACCCGCTATCTGTGCGCCCTGCCGGCGCCCCACAACTTCCCCCTGAGCTCCCCTGGCGCCCTCGGGGTGTTCGAGGTGGGTGGCACCGTGGTGCTCGCACCCGATCCCAGCCCCATCAGCTGTTTTCCGCTGATCGCCCGCCACCGGGTCAATCTCACCTCGCTGGTGCCGCCGGCGGTCTCGCTCTGGCTGCAGGCAGCGGAAGCGGATCCCACAGCGCGCACTCAGCTCGAGAGCCTCGACTTGCTGCAAGTGGGCGGCGCCAAGCTGGGGGAGGCGGTGGCCAGCAAGATTGGGCCGCTGCTCGGCTGCCGGCTGCAGCAGGTGTTCGGTATGGCGGAAGGGCTGGTCAACTACACCCGGCTCTCTGATCCCGACGAGAAGGTCATTCACACCCAGGGCCGTCCCATGAGCCCGGACGACGAGGTGCGCATCCTCGATGAGGCGGGCAATCCGGTTGCCCCCGGCGAGCCTGGCGCCCTGCACACCCGCGGCCCCTATACCTTCCGCGGCTACTACCAGAGCCCGGCCCACAACGCCCGGGTGTTCAATGCCGAGGGCTTCTACTGCTCCGGCGATCTGGTGGTACAGGATGCCGATGGCTACCTCACCGTGGTCGGGCGGCAGAAGGATCAGATCAACCGGGGCGGCGAGAAGATCGCGGCGGAAGAGGTGGAAAACCAGCTGCTGCACCACCCTGCCATCACCCATGCGGCCCTGGTCTCCATGCCTGACAGCGCCATGGGGGAGAAGAGCTGCGCCTTCATCGTCAGCACGGATCCCGCCTTGAAGCCGCTGGCCTTGCGCAAGTTTCTGCGCGAGCGCGGGGTGGCGGACTTCAAGCTGCCCGACCGTTTCGAAACTCTGGACGCCCTGCCCATGACGGCGGTGGGCAAGATTGACAAGCAGGGGCTGCGGGCGCGCATTGCGCACGCCATCGCCGCCAACCAGCCTCTACAGCATAAAAACTAGTAAGGAATCATGACGTTATGGCTATCCCAACCCTGAACAATTACGCCATGCCCAGCCAGTGGAAGGCCAACAAGGTCGACTGGTCTCTGGATCCCAAGCGCGCAGCCCTGCTGATCCACGACATGCAGGAGTACTTCACCGCCTTCTATGGCGAAAACAGCCCGCTGATTGCGGCGCTCATCGAGCAGCTGGCCGCCGTGCGCAAGCAGTGCAAGGCCCTCGGCATCCCGGTCTTCTACACCGCCCAGCCCAAGGATCAATCCCCTGAAGATCGCGCCCTGCTCAACGACATGTGGGGCCCGGGGCTCAACAAACGGCCCGAGCAACAGCAGGTGGTGGCAGCGCTCTGCCCAGAGCGTGACGACACCGTGCTGGTCAAGTGGCGTTACAGCGCCTTCCAGCGCTCCGAGCTCGAGCAGATGCTCAAAGCGCTGGGGCGAGATCAGCTGATCATCGGCGGCATCTACGGCCATATTGGCTGCATGATGACCGCCTGCGACGCCTTCATGCGCGACATCCAGCCCTTCTTCCTGGCGGACGGGGTGGCGGACTTCTCCCTGGCCGACCACCAGATGGCGCTCGACTACGTGGCGACCCGTTGCGGCAAGGTGATCCGCTGCGAGGAGGTGCTGGCCCTCGCCCCGGCCTCCGCTTCTGCCGCCCAGACCAGTCCGCTGCCCACCAATCCGTTGCTGACGTATGAGGGGCTCAAGGCGCGGCTGCTAAGTCATATCGACGAGGACGAAGGGGAGTTTGACCCCGACGAGAACCTCATCGACTACGGTCTGGATTCGGTGCGGATCATGGCCCTGCTCACCGAGTGGCGCGCCGCCGGGGTGGAGCTGGGCTTCGTGGATCTCGCCAAGCTGCCGACCCTCAACGGTTGGTGGCGCCTCATCGAGGCCAGGCTGGCAGCCCAGGCGCTGGAGGTGACCCCATGAATCGCTTCCCCTTGACCATCCCCCAGCAGGGGCTCTGGTCCGGACATCTGCTCAATGACGACAAGGCGATGTTCAACACCGCCGAGTGCATCGCCTTCGACGGCAAGGTGGAGGCGGCCGTGCTGGTCGCGGCCCTTGCCAAGGCGGTGGGGGAGTGCGAGGCGCTCAAGGGCCACTTCGAAGACGATAAGGAGGCGGTCTGCTTCGTCTCGCATGAGCTGCCCCTGGCCTATGAAGAGGTCTCCCTCGAGCGCGATGACGAGACGCTGGCCCGCGCCTGGGCCTGGGCCGATCTGCGCCGCCCGTTCGAGCTGACCCAAGAGGCACCCTGCCGCTTTGCCCTGCTGCGCGGCCCCGGCCGCGATTATCTCTACAGCTGCGTGCACCACATCGCCCTCGACGGCTTTGGCACCACCTTGCTGTTCCAGCGCATCGCCGAACTGTATGCAGAGGGGCTGGCCGGTGAGATGAACTCCCCATCTCCCTTCGGCTCGTTGGCTGAGGTGCTGGCAGAAGAGGCGAGCCGCGAGCAGAGCGGCAAGAACGCCGCCGCCCGCGCCTTCTGGCAGGAGCAGCTGCAAGGCTGGCCCGAGGTGACATCCTTTGGCTCGTTACGGGCGCCGATTGCCGCCGAATTTATCCGCGAGAGCCGTCCGCTGCCGGCGGCGCTCTGGCAATCCCTGATTGGCTTTGCCGACGAGCACAAGCTGGGCTGGCCCGATCTGCTGCTGGCCGGCCTCTCTGTCCAGCTGTCGCTGTCGAGCGGCCAGGATAAGACCCTGCTCGGCCTGATGATGATGAACCGCATCGGCTCGGCATCGTTGACCGTGCCCTGCATGCAGATGAACATTACCCCTCTTGCTCTGGAGCTCGAAGAGGGGCTGGATCTGGCGGGCGCCGCCGGCGCCGTGGCCAAGGCCAAGCGCGGGGTGCGCAAGCACCAGCACTACCGCTACGAGCTGCTGCGCCGCGACCTTGGCCTGGTGGGGGGCGACAAGCGCCTGTTCGGCCCGCTGGTCAACATCATGCCCTTCGATCACGCTCGCCGCTTCGGGCCGCTATCTGCCCATATTCTCAACATCAGCGCCGGGCCGGTGGAGGATCTCACCATCGAGGTGCAGGTCGGCGTCGATGGCCAGCCCAGACTGGATCTGGACGCCAACCCCGGCTGCTACCAGCAGGGGGATCTGGCTGCCATCGCCGATACCCTGTTTGCCCTGCTGGGCCGCTGGCTGGCCGAGCCCGCCCAGACTCTGGGGGCGCTCAAGGCCGACTGGCTGGCCGAGCAGCGAGCCAGCGCCCTGATCGCCGGCCCCTCCCATGAAGTGATCAAGGCTCGGCCTGTGCTGGAGGCGCTCTGCCATTTCGCCGCCCAGACCCCGGACAAGATTGCCTTGATTCAGAGCACGGCGCAGGGAGAGGCCCGCTTCAGCTACGAGGCGCTGCTGGCCAGATCCGAACAGATGGCGGCCGCCCTGCAGGCCGCAGGCGTCGCCCCCGGCGACAAGGTGGGGGTCATGCTGGCCCGCACCCCCCAGGCCATCTTCGCCCAGCTGGCGGTGTTGCTGGCGGGCGCCGTCTACGTGCCGCTCGACCCCGAGCAGCCGCTGGAGCGCCAGGGCCATATTCTGCGGCTGGGGGAGGTCAAGACCCTGATCACCCAGGCCGAGTACCGCCACAAGCTGGCCAGCCTGTTTGAGGGGCGCACGCTCCTGGCGGGGGATCTGGTGAGCGATGATCGGCTCAACCAGCCGACAGCCGGCCGCGCCGTCGCCTACCTGATGTTCACCTCGGGCTCGACCGGCCTGCCCAAGGGGGTGGCGGTGAGCCACGGCGCGCTGGATCACTTCGCCGCCGCCGCCCGCTGCCGTTATCACCTGAATGAAGAGGCGCGGATGTTGCAATTCGCCCCCTTCAACTTCGACGCCAGCATCGAGGAGGTGTTCGCCACCTTGAGCGCCGGTGCCACCCTGGTACTGCGCACCGACGCCCTGCTCGAATCCATGCCCGCCTTTGCGGCCGGGGTGGAGCAGATGGGGATCACCCACCTCGACCTGCCCACCGCGTTCTGGAACGAGTGGGTGGTGGCGCTGACGGCGGGTCAGGCCCACATTCCTGCCGGGCTTACCACCGTCATCATCGGCGGCGAGGCGGTCTACCCCGAGCAGCTGGCCCAGTGGCAGCGCCAGGGTCGCTCCGATGTGCGCCTGTTCAACACCTACGGTCCCACCGAAACGACCGTGGTGGTGACCACTCAGGAGCTGCAGCAGGAAGATCCGAGCCAGGCCCAGTTGCCCATCGGTCTGCCGCTGCCCGGCATGCAGGCGCTCATTCTGGGGGCGGGGGAGCAACCCGCCGAGGAAGGCGAGCTGGTACTGCTCGGCCCGCAGCTGGCCAACGGCTATGTGGGGGGCGTACAAGGCAGCTTCGATACCTTGCGGGTTGGCGCGGAGCTGATGCCCGTCTATCGCACCGGCGATCGGGTGCGCCTGGTGTCCGGCCGACTGGTCTACCTCGGCCGGCGCGACAACGAATTCAAGATAAGCGGCTATCGCATCCAGCCCGGCGAAGTGGAGGCCCAGCTGCTGGCCCTGCCGGGGGTGGACGAGGCCTGCGTGCAGGGGGTGAGCATCGGCAGCGTGCGCCGGCTGGTGGCCTTCGTGGCGGGGGCGGAGCGCGACAGCCGGGTCATCAAGGCGCAGCTGGCCAGGGTGCTGCCTGCCGCCATGATCCCCACCGACTATCGCCACTATGACCAGCTGCCTCGCACCGGCTCCAACAAGCTGGATCGCAAGGCCTTGCTGGCCGCCTACCAGGCGGGCGATGAAGCCCTGACCCTGGGCAGCGAGACCGAGAACCGGGTCGGCGCCATCTGGCAGCAGATCCTGGGGCTCGCCACCATGGCGCCCACGGACAACTTCTTCGAACTGGGGGGCCAGTCCCTGCAGACCATCCAGATCGTCAACCGGCTCGGCGCCGAGTTCGGGGTGCAGGTCAAGGTCTCCGACGTGTTTGATCACCCGCGCCTCGACGACTTCTGCCGTTTCCTCGACGGCCTGCTTGCCGAGGACGAAGAGAGCGTGGAGATGGTGTGGTGATGGATAAGGAGCAACAAGCAATGGCCTTTGATTTTACTGGCAAGCGGGTCTGGGTGACCGGGGCCGGGCGCGGCATCGGCCGTGAGGTGGCGACGCAGTTCGTGGCGGCCGGCGCATCCGTGGTGGGGCTGGATCTGGCGTTTCCCGAAGCCGACTACCCCTATGCCACCCGGCTGCTCGATATTGGCGACTCGCAGGCGGTCAACGCCTGCTGCGCAGCGCTGCTGGCGGACGGCGGGCTCGATGTGCTGGTGAACGGGGCCGGGGTACTGCGTCTCGGCCCCACCGAAACCTTAAGCGATGATGACTGGCAGGACTGCATGACGGTCAACGCCAGCGGCGTCTTCTATCTTCTGCGGGCCCTGGTGCCCCACTTCAAGGGGCAGCGGCGCGGCGCCATTGTCACCATCGGCTCCAACGCCGCCCATGTGCCGCGCATGCAGATGGCGGCCTATTGTGCCTCCAAGGCGGCGGTCACCAGCCTGACCCAGACGGTGGGGCTGGAGCTGGCCCCCTTCGGCGTGCGCGCCAACCTGGTGTCGCCGGGCTCGACGGATACCCCCATGCTGCGCGGCATGCTGCCAAGCGAGGAGGCCATGGCCCGCACCATTGCCGGGTTGCCGGAGCAGTTCAAGCTCGGCATCCCCTTGCGCAAGGTCGCCACCCCGGCGGAGATCGCCCATACCGTCCTCTTCCTGGCCTCGGATCTGGCCAGCCACATCACGCTGCAGGATCTGGTCGTCGACGGCGGCGCCACCCTGAGTGCCTGAGGCTTGAGAAACAGATGAACAATACGATTTTGCTGTTGAAACAGCTGGAACGGCAGGGAGTGAAGCTGGCGCTGAACGACAAGGGCCAGCTTATCTCCCAGTCGAGCAAGGAGGCGGTGACGCCGGCCATCGGCGCTACCATCAAGGCCCACAAGGATGAACTGGTGCGCTGCCTGGCGGCCCGTGCCGCCTTTGAGGCCCCTATCGCCTCAGAGGGGGCCTTGCAGGGGCCGCTCTCCTCGTCCCAGAGCGGACTCTGGTTTATCGAGCAATACGAGGAGGCCTCCCACCTCTACAACATGCCGGTCTATTTTCGCGTCAAGGGAGAGCTGGACACGGCGGCACTGGAGTTTGCCTTCGACCACCTGTTTGCCCGCCACCCCAGCATGCGTACCCGCTTCATCAAGGACGAGGCGGGCAGGGGGGCGCAGGAGATCCTGCCCCACGAGCCCTTCACGTTGCAGATTGAGGATGTGAGCACAGAGCCCGCAGCTGAGCGCGAGGCCTATGTGGCCAGGCGGGTACGCGAGGAGATCGGGCGCCCCTTCTCCCTGACCAAAGGGGATCTGAGCCGGGTGCATCTGATACGGCTGGGCAGCCGCGAACACGTGCTGCTGATCACCCAGCACCACATCATCTCCGACGGCTGGTCGGTCAAGAACATGTTCGCGGATCTCAAGCGCGCCTTTCTTGCCCACCAGAACCGCGAGCCTCTGCAGGTAAGCGAGCTGCCGCTCACCTACATCGACTATGCCCGCTGGTTCAACTCACCGCGTTTTCTCGATTATCACGCCGAGTTCAAGCCGTTCTGGGTCGATCGGCTAGGTGGCAGCCCCGAGGTGCACGGTCTGCCGCTCGACAAGCCGCGCCCGGCCCATCAGGACAGCGGCGGCGAGCTGGTCTTCTCCACCATCGAGAGCGACCTGTGGGAGAGCTTCAAGCGCCTGTGCCAACGGCACAGCACCTCCAACTTCATCGGTCTGCACGCCCTGTTTGCCTTGCTGATGGTGCGCCAGAGCGGCGAGAAGGAGGTGGTGATCGGCACCCCGCTTGCCTATCGCGAGCGTCACGAAATCGAGTCCCTGGTGGGCTTTTTCGTCAATACCCTGGTGCTGCGCACTCAATTCAGCGGCAAGCCCAGCTTTGTCGACTATCTGCAGCAGTGCCGGGAGGAAGATCTGGCGGCCTTCGATCACCAGCTCTACCGCTTCGAGGCGCTGGCCGAGGCCATCGGCGCCGATCGCACCACCGCCATCAACCCCATCTTCCAGATCATGCTGGTCTATCAGGCCAAGGTGGACTTCAACGATCTGATCCCCGGTTGCCAGCTGGTGGAGGAGACCTCGCCTGTGCTGCCGGCCAAGACCGACATCTCGGTCAAGGTGACCGAGCTGATGGATTCGGTCAGGGTGGACTGGCTGTTTGCCACCGCACTGTTCGAGCGAGAGACCATCCAGGCCTACGCCGATCGCCTGCTGCACCTGATGCGCGCCGTGGTGGCGGCCCCCGAGACCGACATCTGGCAGTTGCCGCTGGAGGCGGGCACCGACCAGGCAGCGCTGGCCGCCGAGCTTGCAGACCTGCCGCCGGATTACCCGAGTCGCGACACCCTGCTCTGTCATATCGAGCGGCGCGTTGGGAAGTGCTCGGACGCGTTGGCGGTGAGCGACGGTGTGCAATCGTTGACCTATGGCGAGCTGGAGGTGCTAGCCAACCGGCTGGCCCACTGGCTGCAGGCTCAGGGCGTCACCCCGGGCGCCGCCATCGGCATCCAGGCCAGGCGCGATGTGGCCTTCGTCATCGCCCTGCTCGCCTGCTGGAAGGCGGGGGCGGCCTATGTACCGCTCGATCCTGCCTATCCCGCCGAGCGGCTGGCCCATATCCTTGGCGATGCATCCATCAGCCTGGTGCTGGGTGGCGTGCCGGATCCGCGGCTTGGCGAGGCGCTGGCGGGCACGACGGCCGAATATCACGATCTGCAAGGGCTGGTGCTGGACAAGATGCCAACCAGCACGCCCGCACTGCCTCGGGACGCCGCCATGCTGGCCCAGATCATCTACACCTCCGGCAGCACCGGCCTGCCCAAGGGGGTCATGGTGGAGCAGGGCAGCCTGGTCAACCTGATGGCGGATCACGGCGAGCGCATCGCCCTTGATCAGAATGGCGCCATGTTCAACTGCATGTCCCTCTCGTTCGATGCAGGCAACATGACCACCCTGCTGCCGCTCTACTGCGGCGCGGCCCTGCACTTCGGCGAGCCGGGCGAGGGGGTGATCGGTGCCGCGATCGCTTGCGGTGCCAGCCATATGATCCTGCCCACGGCGCTGTTGGCGAATCTATTGCCCCCGGCGGATCTCGGCTCCCTCAAGGCCATCGGCTTTGGCGGCGAGGCGTGCCCGAGCAGCCTGGTGGAGCGCTGGGGGGAGCGGGTGGCGCTGTTCAACATGTACGGCCCGACCGAGTGCACCGTCACCGCGCTCTGCGCGCGGCTCACCCCGGGGGCGCCCATCACCATTGGTCGACCCGTCAACAACCTGAAGGCGCTGATCCTGGACGAGGCGGGCAACCTCTGCCCGGTGGGGGTGCCCGGCGAGCTCTGCCTGGCGGGGCTGGGGCTGGCCCGCGGCTACCTCAATCTACCGGAGC
This sequence comes from Aeromonas sp. R2-1, assembly GCF_040908425.1. NCBI lineage: Bacteria > Pseudomonadati > Pseudomonadota > Gammaproteobacteria > Aeromonadales > Aeromonadaceae > Aeromonas > Aeromonas sp. R2-1. Next base: position 79,960 of record NZ_JBFODR010000053.1, on the reverse strand, counting down.
GTACCCAGGAGGCCTTTATCGAGCTGGCCTTTGATGCAACGAATGAGGAACGTACCCATCGCCTCTATCACACCGGCGATCGGGCCCTGCTGCGCCGCGACGGCAACATCCAGTATCTGGGTCGGATAGACGAGCAGATCAAGCTGCGCGGTTATCGCATCGAGCCGGGGGAGATCGAGACCCGGCTTGCCGAATTGTGCCCGGTCATCCGCCAGATCAAGGTGGTGGTGCAGGAGGGGCGCCTGCTCGCTTACGCCTGTTTGCAGGCCGGGGCAAGGGAGCCCGACGGCGATGCCCTGCTGCAGCGGGCCGGCGAGTGCCTGCCCGAATACATGGTGCCGGCGCGCCTCTGCTGGCTGCCCGAGATGCCACTCACCCCCAACGGCAAGCTGGACTTGCGCCGACTGCCCGCCATCGTCTGGCAGCAGAGCAAGGGCGAGCCACAAAACGAACTGGAGCAGACCGTGCTCGCCATCTGGCAAGGGGTGCTCAAGCAGCCCCTCGGGGTGGAGGATGATTTCTTCCGGTTGGGCGGTGACTCCATCCTCAGCATCCAGCTCACCACCCGGTTGCGGGATGCGGGGCTGCACTGCAGCGTGAAAGACGTGTTCGAAGCCAAGACGGTGCGCCGCCTCTGTCGCCAGCTCGGCCAGCAGCAGGCGATCAGCCACAGGAGCGAGCAGGGCAGCCTGACCGGCGAGTTCCCGCTCCACCCCATTCAGCACTGGTTCTTCGAGCAGGGCTTTGCCAAGCCCGGTCACTGGAACCAGGGGGTGATCCTGCGCCTGCCGGCCGGGGTGGACGATGAGGACCTGCGCGGCTGGCTGTATGCCCTGCGCCAGCACCACGATGCCCTGCGCCTGGCGGTGACCCCGACCGGTCAGCGCTACCTGGCCGAACTGCCATTGCCGCCGCTGCCGACCCTGGATGCCGCCAATCTAGACGAGGCCGAACTGCAGGCCCGCCTGACCGAGCTGCAGGAAGAGCTCGACCCTGCCAGCGGCCACACCCTGGCCTGGGCCCGCCTGCGCAATTTGACGGTGGACGGGGAGACGGTGGAGGGGCTCTTCCTCGCCTTCCATCATCTGGTCATCGATGCCGTCTCCTGGCGCATTCTGGCCGAGGATCTCGCTCGGGTGAGCAGGGGTGAGCCGCTGCCCGCCAAGGGCAGCAGCTATCGCCAGTGGGGCGAGGGGCTCGCGGCCTACGCCAAACGGGAAGAGGAGCAGATGGGCTTCTGGCTGGCTCAGGGGGAGGGCTGCGAGTCAGGCTTGCTCTCGGCGCAACGAGCCGCCGATGGCCGTGCCGCCGCCAGCCTGCTGCAACTGAGTCAGGAGACCACGGCCCGCCTCATCGACACCGCCAACCAGGCCTATTTCACCCGGGTGCCCGACCTGCTGCTGGCGGCACTGACCCGTACCCTGAGCGAGCAGGGTTACGGCAGCCGTCACTGCGTGATGCTGGAAGGACATGGCCGTGAGGCCATCGATGCGGAACTCGACGTGAGCCGTACCCTCGGCTGGTTTACCAGCACCTACCCGCTGGCGCTGGCGGATGCCAGGGAGTGGGAGGCGCTGGTCTGCGCCACCAAGGAGCGGCTGCGCGCCGTGCCGGACAAGGGGGTGGGCTTCAACGCCCTGCGCCTGCACCACCCCCGTGGTTGGGCACTGCCCGAAGCCCTGATCGTCTTCAACTACCTGGGGGTCAGCCATCAGGGCGAGGCCGCTCAACCCTGGCAGCCCCTGCCGCTGGCGCCGGGGGCCCCCACGTCCCCTGACAATCTGCCGCGGGAGCTGGTCAGTCTGCATGGGGGCGTGTTTGATGGCCGCCTCACCCTGCGCCAGGTCGGCGCCCTCAACCAGCAAGGGAGCGACGCTCTGATGGCGCGGCTGGCGGACAACCTGACGGCGCTGGTGGAGCACTGCTGCAACCAGAAGGCGCCGCGCCATACCCCGAGCGACTTCCCGGGGCTTGACCTCTCGCAAGCTGGGCTCGATCGGGTGCTGGCCGGGCGCGAGGTGGAGACCCTGCTGCCCATGACCTCGCTTCAGCAGAGCATGTTCCATCACAGGGCGCTGGCGCCCCGGGATCACGCCTATCACCTGCAGACCGAGATCGACTATCACCAGCCGCTGGACGTGGCGGTCTACCGTCAGGCCTGGCAGGGGCAGATCGCCCGCTGGCCGGCCCTTCGCAGCGAACTGGTACTGGCGGATGGGGTCGCGCTGCAGCGCATCCTCAAGCGCGCCGAGTTGCCATTCCACTATGAGGACTTGTCTGAAGTGGAACATGCAGAGACACGGGTCCAGGCCTATCGCGAGCAGGATCTGGCCCGCCCGATCCCGCTGGAGCAGGCGCCCCTGCTGCGCCTTGCCTGTTTCAAATTGGCCCCCGATCACCACAAGGTGATCTTCAGCGCCCACCACAGCGTGCTGGATGGCTGGAGCGGCCCCGTGTTGCTGGGTGCCTTGCATCGCGACTATCAGTCTCTCATGAACGGTTTGCTGCCCCAGCGCGAGCCGGATACCGCCTGGCTCGAATTTGGCCGCCATATCGCCAGCCAAGCCCGCAGCGCCGACGCCTACTGGCAGGGGCGGGGCGAGCTCTTGGCAACGCCCAACGATCTCGCCTGCCTGTTCGGGGTGACGCTGGACGCGGGCTCAAGCGGGCGCCATACCCAGCAGCGACCGGCGGTGTGCGCCACGGCGCTGCCGGCCGAAGTGGCAGCTCAGCTTGCGCGCCGTGCCCGCGACCTGGGCGTGACTGCGGGCCTGTTGGCCCAATATGTCTGGCACCGTCTGCTGGCACGCCGCTCTGGCGATGCCGTCACCCTGGTGGGCAACGTGACCCCGGGCCGGGATTACCCCATCGAGGGGATCACCGCGAGCGTCGGGCTCTATATCAACAGCCTGCCGTTGGCGCTTGAGTGGTGCACCGAGCTGACCCTGGCCGAGCATATCGCCCGGTTGCAGACCGACCTGATGGCGCTCAATGAGCACGGCACCCAGTCGCTGGCGGCACTGACCAAAGGCCGGGCACGTCTGTTCCAGAGCCTGTTCGTGTTCGAGAACTACCCCATGCCGGCGGCCCCCGTCGCCCCCGAACCTCACCAGCTAGTGCCGCAGTTCGGCGCCGTGGTGGAGAAGGTGGAGCTTCCTCTCTCCTTGGTGGTCAGCAGTCGGGGTGAGACGCTCCAGCTGCGCCTCGAGTTCGATGGCGAGCAGATCCCCGAGGCCCGGGCCGAGGCGGTGCTGGCTGACTGGCTGGCCGAGCTCGACTGGCTGGCGCAGACGGATCTGAGCCAACCGGCCAGCGTGGCGACGGCACAGCCCCCGGTGATGCCGCAGGTGGTCGCCACCAGGGCGGAGCCCAGCCTGGCTCAGCCGCCGGCCGAGGCCCGCGCGCTGGTGGCCCTGTGGGAGCGCCAGTGCGGCGTGCCCGGCATCTGGCAGCAGACCCTGTGTGAACTCGGGGTGGATTCGGTGCAGCAGCTCGCCCTGCTGGCTGCTCTTAACGAGGCGTTCGCGCAGGATCGGGCGCCACTTACCCTGCAGACGCTCAAGGCCCATCCATCCCCCAGCCGGCTCTATCGGCACTGGCTGGTACGCCAAACGGAGGCGGCGCTATGACGGTGACCATCAAGCATGAGGCTCCGCTCGTGCAAACCCGGCCTGCCCCCCGTGAGGGGGCGGCCAACCTGGGTGCGCGGCTGGCGGCCTGTCTGGCCGCCACCCCGCTGGCCCCCGCCATCCGCATGGGCGGGGAGGGCATCAGTGAGGGCGGATCAGATGAGCAGTGGCTCAGCTACGGCGCGCTCAATGCCAGAGTCGGCGAGATTGCCGCCCGATTGCAGGGGCTGGCGGTGGGGGAGCGGGTTGGCCTCTATCTCTCCCGCAGCCCCGATCTGGTGGCCAGCCTGCTGGCCTGCCTGCGCCTCGGTCTCACCTTTGTGCCCCTTGAACCGGATTTTCCGGTGGAGCGGCTACAGGGGATCGCCCGCCAGGCGCGCCTGTCGGCGGTGATCTGCGACTGCGATCGATCGGTGCCCGCTTTCGGCTGTCCGCTGCGTACCCTCGGCGGGCCGGCAGCGGCAGGGCCGGTCTCCTGGCCTCAGGTGGATGACGCCCTGGCTGCCTACATGATGTTCACCTCGGGCTCCACCGGCGAGCCCAAGGGGGTGGTCATCAGCCGGCGAGCCCTGCTCTGCTTCCTCGACGGGATCCGCGAGCGGCTCGGGCTCTCACCGAGCTGCCATTGGCTCTTTATCACCACCCCGGCCTTCGACATCTCCCTGCTGGAGATGCTGGGGCCGCTCTGGGGCGGTGGCCGGCTGACGGTGGCTGGCGGTGAGCACAACAAGGATCCCCTGGGGATGCTGGCCCTGCTCGAGGCCGACTCCTCCATCAACTGGCTGCAGGCCACCCCGGCCTGCTGGCGTATGTTGCTCAAGGCTGGCTGGCAGGGGCGCAATACCCTCACCGCCCTGTGCGGCGGCGAGGCGCTGGACCCAGGGTTGGCCGAGCAGCTCTGTGCCCGCACCCGGCGGCTGTGGAACTGCTATGGGCCGACCGAGGCCACCGTCTGGTCCCTGGTGAGCGAGGTGCGCTGGCCGCCGGTTGGCGGGCAGATCACCATCAGCCACAGCCTGCCCGGCTATCGGCACTGGGTGCTGGACGAGGCGGGGCAGCCGGTGGCAGAGGGGGAGTGCGGCGAGCTCTGCATCGAGAGCCCGGCCCTGTGCGAGGGGTACTGGCGCAAGCCGGCCTTGACCAGCGCCGCCTTCCTGCGCCTTGCCACCCATCGCCTCTATCGCACCGGCGATCGGGTGCGCCTCCTTGGGGCGGACCGCTTCCTCTATCTGGGACGGCGCGACGATCAGATCAAGCTGCGCGGTTTTCGCATCGAGCTCGGCGAAGTGGAGGCGGGACTGCGCCGCCAGGCCGGGGTGCAGGAGGCGGCGGTGCGTCTGGTGGGCGAGGGGGACGAGGCCATGCTGGTGGGCTACGTGGAGGCCAGGGCCGGAGTGACTCTCAATCGCCTCGCCCTGCGCAAGGGGCTGCAGGCGACGCTGCCTCACTACATGGTGCCGGCGCGGCTCATCCTGCTGGATGCCCTGCCAAAGACTGGCAGCGGCAAACTGGACAGAAAGGCGCTGCCATTGCCCGAGTAGTCGCCTTGCCGGATGGTAAGAGCGATGGATAAAAAAGAAGCCCGCATCATGCGGGCTTCTTGTTGGCCGTAAACCGAGGGATTAGTGAGCGATGGGGGCGGCATCCGGTTTGGTGAGCAGGCGCTCGACGTCGTCGATCACCTTGAGGGCCGCCTGGGGGCCGCCGGTGGAGGTCCAGAGCGACCCGTCCACGGCGCCGAAGCGCTTGCCCTTGATGGCGCCAAGCTGCTGGAAGGCCGGGGTCTGCTCGGCCTGCTTCATGGCATCCACCGCATCCCCGCTGGTGCTGAGGGTGCCGATCACCAGCCAGTCACCGTCCAGCAGGTTGAGGGATTCGAGGCTCAGGGCCGGGGAGTGGGGGCTCTTGTCGCCAATCTGGTGGGAGGGGCGGGTGAGCCCCATCTCGGTGACCACGCTGCTGGCAAAGGTGCCGCCGTGCATGTAGCTCGGCCCCTTGGGGTTCCAGCGCACTATGCTCATCTGTTCCCCCTGATGCTGGGCGAGCTTGCTGCGGGCCTCTGCCAGGCGGGCCTCATACCGGGTGAGGAACGCCTTGGCCTCGGCCCCCCGGTTCATCGCGTCGGCGCTGCGACCGAACACGGTTTTCCAGGGCTCGCCCCAGTTGCCGGTGACGACGGTAGGGGCGATCTCCTTGAGCAGGGCCAGGAGCTCGGGCTTGGTCTGGCCGGTGAGGATGAGGTCCGGCTCCAGATCGATGAGGGTCTCCAGATTGGGGTTGTCCAGATCCCCGACCACGGCGATCTCCTTGCCCGCCTTGTCCAGCAGATAGCGGGGCAGGGTGGACTGGCCGCGCCCATTGACGGTGCCTACCGGCTGCAGCCCCAGAGTCAGGGCGCTGTCGAGATCGAGTTCGCTTAACACGACGACCCGCCGGGGCGCATCGGGGACGCTCTGGGGCTGGCCGTTGGCATCGATGACCTGGCGGCTGCCCGCCTGGGCCTGGAAGCCCGTCAGGCTGGCCAGCATGAGCAAGGTGGCCAGCGGGGAGAAGATCTTCATGGTGACATCCTTATGGGTGAAATCGGTGGGCCGGAGTCTTTGGAAAGTGCCTGAGAGCCGCCCGGCCAGCCCCGAATGGGCGGGGACATGCTACCACAAAGCAAGTGAGAAGCGTTGTCATTTGTATTTGTGGCATGACCTCGGCTTGCTTTGGTACCATCGCAGGCCCCTGTCAGGAGCCTTGCATGTTGCCTCGTTGTCCCTCACTCGATGGATCCTTTGTCCGTCAATTCGATGCCTTGTGCCTGCCGGGCCTGGAGACGCTGTCTCTTCATCGGGTCAGTTTTGATCCCGCCGCCTTCTCGCCGGAGTGCTTTGGGGCCCAGGGCATCATCCTGCCTGCTTCATTGCAGGGGGCTGCCCCCAAGCGCCTCGGGGAGTTTCTGGCAGGGCGTCTCGCAGCCCGTGAGGCCCTGCGTCCCTTCGGTCTTGCAGGATGCAGCGTGGCCATCGGAGCGGCCCGGGAGCCACTCTGGCCTGAAGGGGTGGAGGGGAGCATCAGCCACAGCCGGCTGGCGGGAGAGGGGGTGGCCCTGTGTGCGGTGCGTCCGGGCCAGGAGGGAATCGGGCTGGATCTGGAGGCCTGGCTCGATGGCGACCAAGGGGCGAAGCTCTGGCCCGGCATCATGGATGGGGAGGAGTGGGGACGGCTGGAGGCGGGGGTTCACGACGCCCAGCTGAGCCTGGCAGAGGGCGTGACCCTGGTGTTTTCCGCCAAGGAGAGCCTCTTCAAGGGGCTCTATCCCCGGGTGGGGCGCTACTTTGACTTTCTCGATGCCCGCTGGCTCGCCATGACGGCGCAGACTCTCACCCTGGAGCTCAAATGCCCGCTGACACCGACCCTGCCAGCTGGCTGGCGCGCCACCCTGCACTGGCAAGCCCTGCCGGGGGGCGTGCTCACCGTCTTGTTGCTGTGAGCACGATGCCAGCGCCCGGATAACGCCAGCGCAAAGCCCAGAGAAAGAAACCGCCATCAGGCGGTTTCTTTCTCTGGGACAGGGTATGGCTCAGGCCGGCACGCCATGGTCGGCGCGCAGGCGAGGCGCTTCGTCAGCGCGTCGGCGGGGCACGATGACAGGGGCCCCGTCGCCGGGGGCGTGCAGTATGTCCACATCGGTTTGGTAGAGGCGATCGATGAGGGGCTTGGTCACCACCTCCCGGGCCGGGCCCATGGCCTGGATGGCGCCATCCCCCAGGGCAATCAGCTCGTCGCAGTAGCGGGCGGCGGTGGCGAGATCGTGGATGACGATAAGCACCGTCTTGCCCTCGGCGGCGACCCGATGGATGGCCTCCATCACCTCGGTCTGGTGGCCGATGTCCAGCGCGCTGGTGGGCTCGTCCAGCAAGATGATGTCCGCATCCTGTGCCAGCACCATGGCGAGCCACACCCGCTGGGCCTGACCGCCGGACAGCGAACTGGCGCTCTGGTGCCAGATGGCATCGAGCTGCATCCGCTCCCGGGCCCAGTCCACCATGCGAGCATCTTCCTCGCTCCACTGATTGAACCAGCCCTGATGGGGATGGCGGCCATATTGCACCAGCTGCTCCACCAGGATACCGGGGGGGACCAGGGGGCGTTGGGGCAGATAGGCGAGTTCCCGAGCCAGGGCTTTGGCGCCATAGGCACCGAGTGGCTTCTCCTTGAGCAGGATCTCCCCGGACCGGGGCTGCTCCTGTCCCGCAAGGAGCTTGAGCAGCGTGGATTTGCCACCGCCGTTGGGGCCGACGATCCCCACCAGCTTGCCCCGGGGGAGGGAGAAGGAGATCTCCTTGAAGATGGTCTTTTGCGGGTAGCCGAACTGGAGTCGGTTCACGGTGAGCGTCATCGGGCGGCCCTCGGTCTGTATTGAAAATGGATGAATGCCATGGTCAGTCGGCCTTCTGGCGATCTTTGAGCAGGATGAAGAGCAGCAGCAGGCCGCCGAGAATGCGGGTCATGATGCCGGTAGCCACCTCGTGGGGGCTGGCCAGCACCCGCACCAGGGTGTCACTGGCGAGCAGCATCAGGGCGCCGCACAGGGCGGCAATCCAGAGCGGCACGATGCGATCCCGGCTGAGCCAGGAGGCAAGGATGGGGGCCGCCATGGCGATGAAGACCACGGGGCCGCCGATGGCGGTGCCAAGGGCTGCGACAATGATGGCCTGGGCCAGCACCCCGAGCTGGACCCGGTTCACGTTGACCCCGAGGGTGCTGGCCGTCACCGGTCCCAGGCGCAGCACGCCGAGGGAGCGGGAGAGACAGACGGTCCAGGGGCAGATGAGCAGGAGCAGCAGGCTCACCGGCAGCAAGGTGCCATAGCCCTGACCGACGAAGTTGCCCATGTTCCACAGATAGAGGCTGGTGAGGTGCACCAGGGACTGGGTGGACATGACGAACTGGCCGAGGGCGTTCATCAGCTCCGAGACCCCGATGCCGATCACCACGAACAGGTAGCCCTGCTCCCCCGGCTTGTTGCACAGGGCATAGAGCACGGCGGCGGCAAACAGGGCGCCGAAGGGGGCGGCCCACCAGGGCCAGCTGCCCAGGGTCAGATAGAGGGAGAAGATGATGATGGCAAGGGATGCCCCCTCGTTGACCCCGATCATGTCCGGGGTGGCGAGGCGGTTTCGCACCAGGGTCTGCACCAGGCAGCCCGAGAGTCCCATGGCGGCGCCGGCCACCAGCACCGCCAACAGGCGCGGCAGTCGGATCTTGAAGACGGTTACCTGATCGAGTCGGCTTCCCTCCCCGAGCAGGGTCTGGATCACCCCCATCATGGTGATCTTGCCGGAACCCAGGGTGAGGGCCAACAGGGAGAGCAGGGTGAGGGCGAGCAGGAGCCCCAGGGTGATGAGCCAGGCGCGGCGGTGCAGCAACAGGGTGCGGCTGCCAAGGCGAAGGCAGAGGGTGCCGCTCGGGAGTGAGAGAGAGTTCTTCATGGGCGTGGCACCTTATTTGACGGCCAGCAGGGAGCGGAAGCCGCCGCTGCGCACCACCAGGATGAGCACGGGCGCCCCGATGAGCGCCAGAATGACGCCGTTGGGCAGCTCGTAGGGCTGGATCAGCCAGCGGGCCAGCACATCGGCACCGAGCAGAAAGAGCACCCCGAACAGGGCGGAGAAGCGCACCTGGATGGCGAGGCGAACCGGCTCCACCAGGCGGGCGCAGTAGGCGGCGAGGAAGCCGACAAAGCCGATGGGACCGGCGATGGCGATGGCGCAGGCGGTGAAGAGCGTTGCGGCCAGGAGCACGCCGATCCGCACCCGGGTGGGGCGGATGCCGAGGGCCCTGGACTGGTGATCCCCCATCTGCATCAGGGTGAGAGGGCGACAGAGCGCCAGGGTCAGCAGCAGGGCGGCCAGGGCGAAGGGGACCACGGTGAGTACCGCCTCCAGACTGGAGGCGGCAAGGGACCCTAAGTTCCAGAAGCGGAACTGCTCCAGCACCACCCGGTTGGAGAGCAGCAGGAAGTTGGAAAGACCGCCGAAGGTGGCGGAGAGGGCGACTCCTACCAGGATGAGTTTGAGGGGGTTGGAGCGCCCCACCATGAGGCCGAGGCCCAGCACGATGAGGTTGCCGAGCAGGGCCCCCATGCCGGACCAGAGCAGATACCCGTAGGCGGATTCGACGCCAAACCAGGTGAGGCCGATCACCAGAGCAAAGACGGCGCCGGCATTGACCCCGAGCAGGCCGGGTTCGGCCAGAGGATTGCGTGTGGCACTTTGCAGCATGGAGGCCGCCAGGGAGAGTGATGCCCCCACCACCAGGGCTGCCAGGGTACGGGGCAGGCGCAGGGTATGGACTATCATGGCGAGCTTTTCATCGGCCACGAAGGCGGGATCGCCCATCAGGAAACCGGCGACCTCGCGGCCACCATAGACACCGGCCCCGGTGGCCAGTGACAGACAAATCAGCAGGAAGAGGAGCAGCACGCCGAGCCAGAACAGCCGAGCTTGGTATCTGAGCACTCAATGACTCCTTGAATTCGGGGAGGCAGAAACGCAAAAAGGGAGCCCCGCGACCGGGGCTCCCGCAGACAGGATGGATTACAGCTTGTAATCGACCCCTGCGTAGACGGTGCGACCTTCCAGGATGAAGTCGGCGTCGGTCGCCACCTCGTCACGCTGGGTGTTGGTGAGGTTGGTGATGCCGAGCTTGAAGTCCAGGGCCGGCGTGACGGTCCACTTGGTGTTCACGTCCAGGGTCTGGTAGTGCTTGGAGGTGAATGCCTGGGCGTTGCGGGCCGGCACCTTGATCACCTGGCTGCCGACATACTGCCAGGCCAGGTTGGCGCTGACCACGTCGCTCGCCTTCCAGTCCAGGCCGATGTTGCCGGTGTGATCCGGGGTCTTGGCCAGATCGTCACCCGTGCTCTTGTCTTCGGAGTCCAGCAGGGTCAGGTTGCCGGTCAGCTGCACGTTGTCGAGCACGTCGAACCAGCCGGTCAGCTCCAGCCCCTTGATGCGGGCCTTCTTGACGTTGAGGTAGGTCATGACGGTCGGACGGTAGCCCGGGCCCCACTGATCGCTCTGGATCAGATCCTCGATCTCGTTGTGGAAGCCGGTCACCCCTGCGCCGAAGCGATCGGCGTTGTAGGCGGTACCAAGCTCGTAGCTGACGGAGGTTTCCGGCTTCAGATCCGGGTTGCCTATCACCTTGCAGGCGCCGCGGCAGGCGGTGGTGGCGAACCCTTCGCTGGACTGGGCCAGGGTCGGGGCCTTGAACGCCTTGCCGGCGCCCCCCTTGATCACCCACTCGTCACTCAGGGAGTAGAGGGCGTAGGCACGGGGGCTGAACTCGTTGCCATAGGTCTCGTGGTGATCCAGGCGGCCGGAGAGCGTCAGGGCCAGATCCCCAAAGCCGAACTCGTCTTGCAGGTAGAGGGCGCTCTGGCTCGCATCCACGCTGCCGTTCTGGATGCTGCGGCTGTGCTCCAGCTCGGTCTTGCGGAACTCTGCACCCGAGGTCAGCAGGTGATCCCCGAGGTAGCCGCTCAACTGGCCATCCACCGTGTTGTTGGTCTGGGTGATGTCGGCGGCGCCACCGTTGAGCTGGGAGTCATCCATCAGATCGGTCTGCTCGAAGTAGTAACGAGCGCGGCTGTCGAAGTGTTCCCAACGGCCGTTGTGGGTCAGCCCCATGCTCAGGCGATCGAGTTTCTGCACGTTGTGGGGGGTGGCCGGTGCGGTCGGGGCACGGGGCACGTTGTTGAAGTAGCTGTCCATGTCGTTCTGGTTGTAACCCAGATCGAAGTCGATGTCCTGGTTGTCGGCCACCAGCCACTTCAGGCTGGAGAGCACGTTGACCACTTCCCGTTTCTCCAGGGCGTCGGCATCCGGGTTGTTGGACTGCTCGCTCTTCCAGCGATCCCGCTGATAGCCTTCCACCACCACGCTGCCCAGCAGCTTGTTGTCGATCAGGGCGCCGGAGACGAAGGCGCTACCCTGGTTGGCATCCCCGCCATCCCCCTTGGTGGGCATGGTGTGGGTGTAGCCGACGGCCGCTTCGGTGTACTCCTTGGCCTGGCGCAGGATCACGTTGACCACGCCGCCGAGGGCATCGGCCCCGTACAGGGAGGAGACGGGACCGCGGATCACCTCGATACGCTCGATGGCGGCCATGGGGATGGAGCTTAAGTCGAAGTCGTTGCCAAAGGAGCTGCCCAGGGTCTCGCGGGCGTTGACCCGCTTGCCGTTGACCAGCAGCAGGGTGTAGTCACCGCCCATGCCGCGGATCTTGATCTCGTTGCGACCCGTGGGGTTGGTGCCGATGATGTTGACACCGGGAACGTGCTTGAGGGCATCGCCGATGTTGTTGACGTTCATCTTGTCCAGATCGGCGCGGGTGACCACGGAGACGCTGGCCGGGGCGGTCAGCTCGGTGTGCTTGGTCTGGGTGGCGGTGACCACCACCGTCTCGTTGGCCTTGACGGACTCGGCCTGGGCCAGGCCCGGTACGGCCAGCAGACCAAGGGAGAGCAGAATGGGGTTCAGTTTAAAGAGGCCGTGCTGCAACTGCATTGTCAAAAACTCCATGGATATAACTGAGGTTATGGGGTCCGGATTCTTCTGATCCGGTGCTCACTGACTTCCTTGTCTGGCGGTGCCAGAGGCAGGATTATTGTTATCTCTTGTGCGCTTCAGGCCCCGGATGAGGAACCAGACACCGGCGCAGGCCACCAGGGTGCACGCAATGTTGATCCAGGCCAGGGTGGGGAAACCGTGCAGGGCGCCCCCCTCGTCGGAGACCAGATATCTGGCGGAGAGCAGGCTGCCGAGGCCCGCTGCCACATTGGTGACTGAGCCCTGGAAAGACATGAAGGCGGCGCGCTGATGGGGGGCCGGAATGGCCGCCGTGACCGCGAGGGTGGTGCTGGCACGGGCGGAGCTCAGGGCCATGAAGAGGGTGAACAGCAGATAGAGAGGCAGGCCTGCCGGCAAGGCAAAGCCCACCAGGGTGATCAGGGCCAGGGCCAGGCTGGTGAGCAGGATGGCGCCCTGGGCGCGGCCCTGATCGATCCAGCCGCCGCACAGGCGCATGGTGGCCATGCTGGCAAGACCGCCGCACAGATAGAGGCTGGCGATCTGCTCGCGCGGGAAACCCAGGTTGAACTGGAAGTAGTTGGCAAAGTGCGGAATGAGCAGGAAGTGGCCGAACATCTGCAGGCAGAGGATGAAAAGGGCTCCCTGGCAGAGCGGTGACCCCAGCAACTGGCGCATCCCCTGGCCTGCCGGGGCCCGGTTGACCGGCAGGGACGGCAGCCAGATCGCACACAGCAGGGCCAGCAGCAGGCCGCCAGCACCAAACAAGAGGAAGGGGCTCTGCCAGCCAGACCACTGGGCCAGCACGAGGGCCGCGGGCACGATCAGAATGGCGGCCAGGGAAAACGCCATGCCCACGTAGGCGAGACGGCGGCCCCGCTCGGCGGGCGGTACCAGATCCAGCACCGCCGCCATCAGGATGGCCCCCAGGGGGCCGGCCACACAGCCGGACAGGATAAAGATCAGCAGCAGGGTCTGGCTATCCTCGGCCAGGGCGCAAGCCATCAAGAGCAGGAAGCGCAGGACCAGCAGTACCAGCAGGGCGGGTTTGCGGTTGACCCGATCGAGCCAGGGGGCGGCCAGGAGGCCCAGCAGAGCGGCGCCCAGGGTGGCGCCGCCGCTGAAGTAACCTGTCTGCTCCGGCAGCATCCCCAGGCGGGTTACCAGTTCCGGGCCAAGGGGCATCACCATCATCATGCAGCCCATGGAGAGCATGTTGATGAGCAGCGCCAGGTGGATGGCGGCAGGGGTGGATGCGACGGATTCTGGCTTCATCAGAGGCTGACTCGAAAAAATGAGTCCGAATTGTATCCGAGGGTTTTTGTTGTGACAACAAATGATAACCATTTTTATTTGTATTGTTTGGTATCTTAACGAGTCTTTATCAGGTGCCTCTGTGTGGGGTTGCATACCAGGCCCGTTGCAATCGGGGCGCCATGGACCATGATGGCAGGAAGCGAGAGGGTGGCGGTGAACGCCGGGAGGAGAAGATGCGCGCTGGATCAGGGTATTGGGGGCTGGGGTGCTGCCTGTTGCTGGCATTGCCCCTGAGGGCCGAAGTGAAGGTCATACCGGTATTCGAGGCGGATGCCGCGGTGCAGACGCTCAAGGAGATCTACCCGGATCTCGGGGTGAGCGCCATGGGCAACCAGCTGGTACTGAGCGGAACCCCCGCCCAGTTGCAGGAGGCCGAGCGTACCCTGGCGCAAGTGAACCAGCCGCCCCAAAGCCTGCTCATCGAGTGGCGGGTGGATGGCGCCTCCAGCAGTCAGCAGGCCGGAGTGGGGCTGGGCCTGGATGCCAAACGGCAGTGGCTGCTGGAGGGGGATGCCCGGCACTATGAACGCAGCCAGAGTGACAACTGGCAGGTGCGCGGCCTCTCCGGGCGGCCCGTGTTGTTGCAGATGGGGTCCTATCAGCCGGTCACCTTTTACCAGTGGCAGGGGGGAAGGGTGGTGGGCATGATGCCGCTGATGAACGGTCTCTACGCCACCGCGACCCTGATAGGGGACAGGGTGCAGGTGGCCCTCAGCAGTGAACAGGCAAGAGTGGAGCGGGGCAACATACACACCGGCCAGAGTGCCACCGAGGTGAGCGGCGCCCCGGGCCAGTGGCTGACGGTGGGGGAGCTTTCCACAACCCAAGGCAGCCGGGAGGCCGCGATCGCCAATCCATCAGGCATGGGCAGGGCCAGCGGCAGCGAGCGCCAGACTCTGCAGATCCGGGTCACGCGCCAGTGAACCAGCCTGTCAGTGGGGCTGATCCAGGGCGTAATCCCGCAACTGGCGGCTTCTCAGCAGATACCAGAGCGCCCAGAGGCTGGCGATGAGCACCAGGGCGGTGGACCAGTTGAACGACCACTGCTGCAGATTGAGGCTGTGCAGTTGCATCAGCAGGCCACTGACGGCAGAGCAGAGCAGCAGCAAGGGGCTGTGGCGTCTGAGCCAGGCTCTGGCACTGTGGGTCTGGCGATGGGTGCCGCCGCAGGCGAGCAGCGCCAGCATGGCGGGCACGTCCGTCAGCAGGCTGATATAGAGGGTGAGCTTGTCCGGGTAGAAGAGGGTCAGGATGGCGCTGCCACTCTCCCGGGTGACCCCCGCCATCAGAAACAGCCAGACCGAGCGGGTCAGCAAGAGGGCGATGGGCCAGAACCAGAGCGGGGGGCGCAACTGGCCGTGATCGTCGTAACGGTGTTCGGGGTAGAGGGTCATGGTGGCCCGGTATCCATTCATGCAGTGCGAGTGATGAAGGGGATATGGGGCACAGGGCAGGCCATTGCAAGGCCGGCAACGGCCGGGAATTAATCGGGGGGCCATGCCCCCCAATCCGCAGTCTTTAGTTGCCGGGTTCCGGCGTCACAGCCAGCCTTTTCGCTTGAAGAAGAGACCGGTGCCCAGCGATGACATCACCATCAGCACCAGAGAGAGGGGGTAGCCGTATTCCCAGGCGAGCTCCGGCATGCGACCGAAGTTCATGCCGTAGATGCTGGCGATGAGCGTCGGCGGCAGGAAGATGACCGCGGCTACCGAGAAGATCTTGATCACCTTGTTCTGCTCCAGATTGGTCACCCCCATGGAGGCCTCCAGCTGGAAGTTGATCTTGTCGAACAGGAACTGGGTATGGGGCAGCAGGGATTCCACATCGTGCAGCATCTCGTCGATCCACTTGTTCTGCTCCCCCGTCATGCGCTGGCGCAGACTGCGTTTGAGGAAGCGCAGGGCGCGGCGGGTATCGTGCAGGGAGAGACGGATCTGGCCGTTGGCCTCTTCCTGGGCCATCAGCTCCTTGAGCATGGGGTTGATCTGGTCCGGCTCGAAGATCTGATCGGCGGTGTTCTCCAGGGTCTTGTAGCCATCCTCGATGAGATCCGAGAGGTACTCCACCTTGAGGTTCTGCACCTCCAGCAGGATGTCGAGGGCGTCTTCGACCTCCAGCCTGTCCTGGCGCATGTAGTGGCGCAGCAGACGCACCAGGCCGATGTCATCCTCGCGGATGCTGATCAGCAGGTTGTTGCGCAGGGTAAAAGAGACGTGCACACCCTTGGTGTCACGGCCGATGCGCTGGGGAAACAGGGAGTGGATGTGCAGACCGTCGGTGTCCCAGTAGAAGCGGGCGGATGCCTCGATGTCATCGAGCTCCTCCTTGTCCGGCACCTCCTCCAGGAACAGGCCCGTCAACCATTCTCGCTCCGCTGTGTCCGGCTTGTAGGCATCCAGCCAGACGGTGTTGTCGGGAACGATGTCATCCGGCCCGAGCGTGACTATGTCCAGCACCTTGTTGTTGAGAATGTAGGCGGTGATCATCTGTCCCCCCTTAAGAAGTCATGGGTAATCAGGGATGGTTGCACAGGTTCATGCGGCCTTAGATCGCACGGAAAGCGATCCCATGAAATAGCATAACGAGGCCGATGGACAACCTGAATGCGGCGAACTATACAGGGGCGGGACCCGCTTGTCAGGGCCTATTCATCAGGGGTTCAGCCTGTTCGCTCAAAAAAGCGGCGAGGTCGGATCAGCCACGCCGACCTCGAAACGGGCGATCCCGACGTCGCCTCCTTTCTTCGCCCTGGAGTGGGGGAGGGCCCGAGCTCACCGGCGGGAATGGCGGGTTGCTGGTCGCCCTGCGACAGCCTCCGGCCAAGCGCAGAAAACGGTCTCCGTGCGGTGTTCCGGGGCTGCGTCTCCTTGTTATCTGCTCTGGTTTGCGTGGGCAAGCCTGTTACAGATTGGGATAGTTGGGGCCCGAGCCGCCCTGGGGCGGCGTCCAGACGATATTCTGGCTGGGATCCTTGATGTCGCAGGTTTTGCAGTGAATGCAGTTGGCGGCGTTGATCTGCAGCCTTGGCCGGGTATCCCCATCGAGGATCTCGAACACCCCCGCCGGGCAGTAGCGCTGGGCGGGTTCCGCCCAGGTGGGCAGGTTGACCTCGACCGGAATGCGCGCGTCCTGAAGGGTCAGGTGACAGGGTTGATCCTCGTCGTGGCTGGTGCTGGCCAGATAGACGGAAGAGAGCTTGTCGAAGCTGAGCTTGCCGTCGGGTTTGGGGTAGTCGATGGGCTGGCAACGGCTGGCCAGGCGCAGCTGGCGGTAATCCGGTTCCTTGTCCAGCAGAGTAAAAGGAGAGGTCAAGGCAAAGAGTCGCTGCTCCAGCCAGTTGAAGGCGCCGCCGAGCCAGGGGCCGAAGCGGTGCAGGGCGGCCCCAACGTTGCGGGCCCTCTTCAGTTCCCGGGTCAGCCAGCTTTGCAGCAGCGCGTCCTGAAACTCGGCCAGATCCCGTCCCCCTTCATCCCCTCCTCGCAGTGCCATGGCGACCGTCGCGGCCGCCACCATGCCTGACTTCATGGCGGTGTGGATCCCCTTGATGCGGGAGAAGTCGAGGGTGCCCGCGTCACAACCGATGAGCAGGCCGCCGGGAAAGTGCATGCGCGGCAATGAGTGCCAGCCCCCCTTGGTGATGGCCCGTGCGCCGTAGCTGATGCGCTCGCCCCCCTGCAACGTTGCCGCGATGAGGGGGTGGTGCTTGAGACGCTGGAATTCGTCAAAGGGGCTGAGCCAGGGATTCTGGTAGTTGAGATCGACGATAAGGCCGACCGCCACCTGATCCTGGGCCAGATGATAGAGATAAAAGCCCCCCTGACTCTTGTTGCCCTTTCCCTCACCAAGGGGCCAGCCGCTGCCATGGAGTACCCGCCCAGGGTGGGATTGTCCCGCAGGCACCTGCCACACCTCCTTGAAGCCGATGGCGTAATGCTGCGGCTGGGCGCTATTTTCCAGATGGAATCGGGCGATCAGCTGTTTGCCGAGGTGGCCGCGCGCCCCTTCGGCAAACAGGGTATAGCGGCCATACAGGGCCATGCCGGGCACGTGATCCGGCTTGGGGTTGCCCTCCTTGTCGAGACCAAGATCGCCGGTCACCACCCCGCGTACCCGGCCCTCCTCCACGATGAGGGTGCTCGCCGCAAAGCCCGGGTAGATCTCGACACCGAGGGCCTCGGCCTGCTTGCCGAGCCAGCGGCAGAGGGTGCCGAGGCTGATGATGTGGCTGCCGTCGTTGTGCATGCGGGGTGGCACCGCCCAGTGGGGCAGCTGCAGGGAGCGGCTGTCGCTTTGCAGCAGATGGACCTGATCATCCGTCACCGGCACGCCGAGGGGGGCTTCCTGCCAGCTCTCTGGCAGCAGCTCCCTGAGGGCGACGGGATCGAGCAGGGCGCCGGAAATGACGTGGGCACCGATCTCGGCCCCCTTCTCCAGCAGGCAGACCGAGAGGGCCGGGGCCTGCTGCTTCAATGCGATGGCGGCGCTCAGGCCTGCCGGGCCGCCACCGACGATGACGACATCAAATTCCATTGCTTCGCGTTCCATCTTGCCTCTGCGCTCGACTTGGCCTAGGGTAGTGCTGGTAGTTTACGTAAACGTAAACCACTTTGTCAGCAGAAAAGTGAGTGACGACAAGGTGGACCCACACAACAGGTATGAGGGATGACCGCCATGAAGCTGCTGGTCGCAGTCAAACGGGTCGTTGATTACAACGTCAGGATCCGGGTCAAGGGGGATGGCTCCGATGTGGAGCTCGCCAATGTGAAGATGGGCATCAACCCGTTTTGTGAAATCGCGGTGGAGGAGGGGGTCAGGCTGCGGGAAGCCGGCGTGGCATCCGAGCTGGTGGTGGTGACCTTCGGCCCCGAGGCGGCGGCCGAGCAGTTGCGCCATGCCCTGGCGCTGGGGGCGGATCGGGCGCTGCACTATGTTACCGACGAGACCCTGACTCCGCTCACCGTGGCCCGGGCCCTGCAAACGGTGTGCGGGCAGGAGCAGCCCGATCTGGTGCTGCTCGGCAAGCAGTCCATCGATTCCGACAACAATCAGGTAGGGCAGATGTTCGCCGCCCTCAATGACTGGCCGCTTGCCACCTTCGCCTCCGCCATCAGGCTGGTGGAGGGGGAATTGCAGGTGACCCGCGAGATAGACGGTGGCCTCGAGACCCTCGGCATGGCGCTGCCCGCCGTGGTGACCGTGGACTTGCGCCTCAACGAGCCGCGCTTCGCCTCCCTCCCCAACATCATGAAGGCCAAGCGCAAGCCGCTGGAGAGCCAGCCGTTCGCCGCCCTCGGGGTAGTGCCGGCCGGCCAGACACGGCAGCTCGGAGTGATGGCGCCACCGGTGCGCAGCGCCGGCATCAGGGTGGGCTCGGTGGACGAGCTGCTGGACAAGCTCAAGCACGAAGCCCGGGTGCTCTGATGGGCAGGGGCATGAGAGGGATGCCTCCCGCAGGCGTGAGCGCCATGCATGGGGCAGCGGCCCAGGGGAGCAAGGGATCAATGGATGACATGAAGGTGCTGCCATGAGCGTACTTGTGATTGCGGAACATCATCAGGGGCGGATCGCCGACAACCTGGCCCAGCTGGTCACGGCGGCGGGGCGCCTGGGGGGCGAGGTGCACCTCTTGCTGCTGGGGCAGGGGCTGACGGAGGCGGGGGAGCAGGCCGCCGCCCTCACGGGGGTAAACCGGGTGCTGCTGGCAGAACATCCCATGCTGGCGGAGGGGCTCAACGACGGGGTCGACAGACTGCTCGCCGAGGTGGCCAGGGACTACCAGCACTGCCTGATGGCGGCCAGCAGCCAGGGCAAGGATCTGCTGCCGCGGGTGGCGGCCAGGCTCGGGGTGGAGATGATCGCCGAGGTGACCGGCATCGAGGGGCCCGACACCTTCCTGCGTCCCATTTATGCGGGGAACGCCATCGCCCGGGTGGCAAGCAGCGCCCCCGTCAAGGTGCTCACCGTGCGGCCCACCGCGTTCGCCAAGGCCGGGTCCGGGGAGGAGCGTGCCGTGATGGAATCGCTGCCGGTGGCTGAGGTGCGCTGCCGTACCCGGCTCATCGAGCGGCGTGCGGTGCGCTCCGCCAGACCCGAGCTCGGGGCGGCCCGGGTGGTGGTCTCCGGCGGGCGGGCACTCGGCTCGAAAGAGCACTTTGCCCTCATCGACGCTCTGGCGGACAAGCTGGGGGCTGCCGTCGGGGCATCGCGGGCCGCCGTGGATGCGGGTTATGTCTCCAACGACCTGCAGGTGGGGCAGACCGGCAAGGTGGTGGCCCCCGAGCTCTACATCGCGGTGGGCATCTCGGGCGCCATCCAGCATCTGGCGGGGATGAAGGAGTCCAAGGTGATCGTCGCCATCAACAAGGACGCCGAGGCCCCCATCTTCCAGGTGGCGGACTACGGTCTGGTGGGGGATCTCTTCACTCTGCTGCCTGAGCTCACCGCCAAGCTGTAAATTTGCCACAAAGGGGCGAACAAAGCCGTCCGTGCTGTCTCGCCCCCGTTTCCATGCATATTCTCTGCAAGCCCTGGCCCGTTCAGGGCTTTTGTCTGATGAGTGCCCGGTGGCGCCGGGGCAAAAGGTTGCGCTGGATCCCAAAAAGCCTTTGCCCCCACGGGGGGCTGTCGTGTAAAAACGTTCGAGTCACCGATCACACACATCCATTCACGGAAAGCGTCATGAGCAAACAGATTTACAACTTCTGCGCCGGCCCCGCCATGTTGCCGGTTGAAGTCATGGAGCGCGCCCAGCGCGAATTTTGTAATTTCCAGGGGCTGGGAGCCTCGGTCATGGAGCTTTCCCATCGCGGCAAGCCCTATATGGCGGTCGCCGAGAAGGCCGAAGCGGACCTGCGCGACCTGCTGGCGGTGCCGGACAACTACAAGGTGCTCTTCATGCACGGCGGTGGCCGCGGCCAGTTCTCCGCCGTGCCCATGAACCTGCTGGGTGGCGCCAACAAGAAGGCGGATTACCTGGTGACCGGCGTCTGGGCCCAGAGCGCCGTGGATGAAGCCCAGAAATACGGTGACATCCAGACCTTCCAGGGGGTAGCCAAGAACGAGCAGGGGGTCTCCCACCTGCTGCCGACGCCGGCGTTTCGCGCCGATGCCGCCTATGTGCACTACTGCCCGAACGAAACCATCGATGGCATCGAGATGTTCGACATCCCGGCCACCGGCGATGTGCCCCTGGTGGCGGATCTCTCCTCCACCATTCTCTCCCGTCCCCTCGACGTGAGCCGCTTCGGCATCCTCTACGCCGGTGCCCAGAAGAACATAGGCCCCTCTGGTCTGGCCATCGCCATCGTGCGCGACGACCTGCTGAACCAGGCCCGCGCCGATGTGCCGTCCATCTTCGACTACCAGCTCACCGCCAAGAACGACTCCATGTTCAACACGCCCCCCACCTACGCCTGGTACCTGGCCGGTCTGGTGTTCGAGTGGCTCAAGGAGCAGGGTGGCCTGGCGGCGATGGAAGCACGCAACAAGGAGAAGGCTGACTTCCTCTACGGCTACCTCGATCAGTCGAGCTTCTATGGCAACAAGGTGGATGTGGCCTGCCGCTCCCGCATGAACGTGCCCTTCCAGCTGAAAAACGAGGCCCTGGACAAGCTGTTCCTGGCGGAGTCGGAAGCGGCCGGTCTGCTGGCTCTCAAGGGACACCGCATCGTCGGTGGCATGCGCGCCAGCCTCTACAACGCCATGCCCTTGGAAGGGGTCAAGGCCCTGGTCAGCTTTATGGATGACTTTGCCAAACGCCACGGTTGAGGCGTGTCTCCCCATTGCCAGACGCTGGGGACTCCCCGGCGTCTGTTTTTCAGACCCATCCTGACCCAGGCTGCCCTCTCCCGCGGTCGTGCCACTGTCGAACTTGCCGCGGGGGACGCAGGCTGTTAACGTCCGGTCAGGTGATTTAATTGAGATCGAACAGGAAGTCTATGAATTCGTTGCGTTTGGAACCCATTTCTAGCGTGGCCGGGGTGGTCAATCTGCCCGGCTCCAAGAGTGTCTCTAACCGGGCCCTGCTGCTGGCGGCCCTGGCCCGGGGCACCACCCGGCTGACCAACCTGCTCGACAGCGATGACATCCGCCACATGCTGGCGGCGCTGACCCAGCTCGGCGTCAAGTACAAGCTCTCCGCCGACAAGACCGAGTGCACCGTGCACGGTCTGGGCCGCAGCTTCGCGGTCTCGGCGCCGGTCAACCTGTTCCTCGGCAATGCCGGTACTGCCATGCGCCCCCTGTGTGCCGCCCTGTGCCTGGGCTCCGGCGAGTACACCCTGGGCGGCGAGCCGCGCATGGAAGAGCGCCCCATCGGCCACCTGGTGGATGCCCTGCGCGAAGCGGGTGCCCACATCCAGTACCTGAAGAAAGATGGCTATCCGCCCCTGGTGGTGGATGCCAAGGGGCTCTGGGGTGGCGATGTCCACATCGACGGCTCCGTCTCCAGCCAGTTCCTGACGGCGTTTTTGATGGCGGCCCCCATGGCGGCCGGCGACACCCGCATCCACATCAAGGGGGAGCTGGTCTCCAAGCCCTACATCGACATCACCCTGCACATCATGAAGCAGTTCGGGGTGGTCATCGAGCACGACGACTACAAGGTGTTCTACATCAAGGGCAACCAGACCTATGTCAGCCCTGGCGACTTCCTGGTGGAAGGGGATGCCTCCAGCGCCTCCTACTTCCTCGCGGCGGGCGCCATCAAGGGCAAGGTGCGGGTTACCGGCATCGGCAAGCACAGCATCCAGGGGGACATCCACTTCGCTGACGTACTGGAGAAGATGGGGGCTCGCATCACCTGGGGCGATGACTTCATCGAGGCCGAGCAGGGGCCGTTGCACGGCATCGACATGGACATGAACCACATCCCGGATGCGGCCATGACCATCGCCACCACGGCGCTGTTTGCCGAGGGCACCACCACCATCCGCAACATCTACAACTGGCGGGTGAAGGAGACCGACCGCCTGCACGCCATGGCGACCGAGCTGCGCAAGCTGGGCGTGGAAGTGGAGGAGGGGCACGACTTCATCACCGTGATCCCGCCCGCACAGCTGACCCACGCGGCCATCGACACCTACAACGATCACCGCATCGCCATGTGCTTCTCCCTGGTGGCGCTCTCCGATACGCCGGTCACCATCAATGATCCGGGTTGCACCTCCAAGACCTTCCCGGACTACTTCGACAAGCTGGCCAGCGTCAGTCAGGCCTGAGCCCTTTCGGCCCGCTTCGTGCGGGCCTTTTCATCTCTGCCCCCCGCTTTTTTCATGCCTCCTAGCAGCATTATGCAAACTTGCAAGGTGCGATAATAAAATTCCTTGTCGAAGAATGTAATTTTCTATTTACACCGACCCGGCACAGGGCTAGATTGAGATCTCTTTATCGCAGTCATCTAGCAGGAAACTTGGTCATGCAGCATCAAACCGACGACGTTCGTATCAGTGAAATCAAAGAGTTATTGCCCCCGGTTGCGGTGCTTGAGAAGTTTCCGGCGACCGACACCGCCTCGGCCACCGTGTTTGAATCCCGTCAGGCCATCCACAACATCCTGGCCGGCGACGATGATCGCCTGCTGGTGGTGATCGGCCCCTGCTCCATCCACGATCCGGTCGCCGCCCTGGAATACGGCAAACGCCTCAAGGTGCTGCGCGACGAGCTGAAAGATCAGCTGGAGATCGTGATGCGGGTCTACTTCGAAAAACCCCGTACCACAGTGGGCTGGAAGGGGCTGATCAACGACCCCTACCTCGACAACAGCTGCCAGATCAACGACGGCCTGCGCCTGGGTCGCAAGCTCTTGCTGGATCTCAACGACATGGGGCTGCCGACCGCCTCCGAGTTCCTCGACATGATCACCCCGCAATACGTGGCGGATCTGATGAGCTGGGGTGCCATCGGCGCCCGTACCACCGAATCCCAGGTACACCGCGAGCTGGCCTCCGGTCTCTCCTGCCCGGTGGGCTTCAAGAACGGCACCGACGGCACCATCAAGGTGGCCATCGACGCCATCGGCGCCGCCAGCGCCCCGCACCACTTCCTGTCGGTGACCAAGTACGGCCATTCCGCCATCGTCTCGACCGCTGGCAACCCGGACTGTCACATCATCCTGCGCGGTGGCCGCGAGCCCAACTACAGCGCCCGTCACGTGGATGAGGTGGTGAGTGGTCTGGACAAGGCCGGTCTGCCCCAGAAAGTGATGATCGACTTCAGCCACGCCAACAGCAGCAAGCAGTTCAAGAACCAGATGCTGGTGGCCGAGGACGTGGCCGGTCAGCTGCGTGCCGGCAGCAAGGCGGTGTTCGGCGTCATGGTGGAGAGCCACCTGGTGGAAGGGCGTCAGGATCTGGTGGACGGGTGCGAGCTCACCTTCGGCCAGAGCATCACCGACGCCTGCATCGGCTGGGCCGATACCGAGGTGCTGCTGCGCAACCTGGCGGACGCCGTGGCCGCTCGCAACGCCCTCTGAGCCCAAGGCGCCCCGTTGGCGGGACAATAAAAAAGCGCGACCCTGGGTCGCGCTTTTTGTTTGGCCATCTCTGGGCAGGTCGCGGTTTACTTGGCCCGCTCCTGGTGGCTGCGCAGGCGGATGTTGATCATCTCCACCACCAGCGAGAAGGCCATGGCGAAGTAGATGTAACCCTTGGGAATGTGCAGATCCAGCCCTTCGGCCATCAGCGCCACCCCGACCAGAATAAGGAAGGAGAGGGCCAGCATCTTGATGGTGGGGTGGGTATCGACGAAGTCGCCGATGGCCTTGGCGGCAAACATCATGACGCCGACGGCGATGATGATGGCCAGCACCATGACAGGGACATGATCCGCCATGCCCACGGCGGTGATGACGGAGTCCAGGCTGAAGATGATGTCGAGGATGGCGATCTGCACCAGGGTGGACAGGAAGCCCGCGGTCTTGCTCACCACACCCGCCTCTTCGGCGGCCCCTTCCAGGCTCTGGTGGATCTCGTGGGTGCTCTTGGCGATGAGGAACAAACCCCCCACCAGCAGGATGAGATCCCGTCCCGAGATGGCTTCCCCCAGCACGGTGAAGAGGGGCTCGGTGAGGCGCATCACCCAGGCCAGGGAGAGCAGCAGCAGGATGCGGGTGCCCATGGCGAGCCCCAGCCCCAGGATGCGCGCTTTCTGGCGCTGGGCTTCCGGCAGGCGACCCACCAGGATGGAGATGAAAATGATGTTGTCGATGCCGAGCACGATCTCGAGCAGGGTCAGGGTGGCGAGCGCGACCCAGGCGGAGGGGTCAGCAATCCATTCCAGCATGATTGAACCTTGGTTGAACAGTGATTGAGGTAGAAGCCGCGCATTTTAGCAGGGGGTCATGGCTTGTCCCAGTGGCGGGAAAAGATAAAAATGGCGGCGATCCAACAGGAGGGAAACATGTTTCGATTAGGGCTCATCATCAACCCCGTCGCCGGCATCGGCGGGGCCGTCGGTCTCAAGGGCAGTGACGGTATGGTCGCCGAGGCGCTGGCGCGCGGGGCCGTCCCCAAGGCCCGGGAGCGGGCCCGCCAGGCCCTGTTGCCCCTGTGCGAGCTGACCACGTCATTCGAGCTGCTGACGGTGGCCGGTGAGATGGGGGAGACGCTTGCCGCAGAGCTCGGGCTGCCCCATCGCATTGTCCATCGGCCTGCCGGGGCGCAGACGAGCGCCGAGGACACCCGGGCTGCCGCCCTGGCCCTGCGCGATGCCGGGGTGGATCTGCTGCTCTTCGCCGGTGGCGATGGCACCGCCCGTGACATCTGCGCGGCGGTGGGGGAGTCCTGCCATGTGCTCGGCATCCCGGCGGGGTGCAAGATCCACTCCGGGGTCTACGGGGTGACGCCGGCGGCGAGCGGCCGGGTGGCGGCCAGAATGATCGCAGGGGAGCTTCTGAGCCTGGTGGATGCGGAGGTGATGGACATCGACGAGGAGGCGTTTCGCGCCGGCAAGGTGCGCGCCCGCCACTACGGCCAGCTGCTGGTGCCCGGGGATCTGCGCTACGTGCAGGCGGTCAAGCAGGGGGGGCGGGAGTCCGAGGAGCTGGTGCTCGCCGATCTTGCCGCCGGTGTGGTGGAGCAGATGGAGCCCGATACCCTCTACCTGATGGGGTCGGGGAGCACGGTGGCCGCCTGCATGGGGGAGCTGGGTCTGGAAAATACCTTGCTCGGTGTGGATCTGGTGGAAAATGGCCGGCTTATCGGGCAGGATCTCTCCGCCGCCGAGATCCTGACCCGGATCCGCGGCCGTCGCTGCCGTCTGATCATCACCCTGATCGGCGGTCAGGGACATCTGTTCGGGCGCGGAAATCAGCAATTGAGTCCAGACGTGATCCGGGCCGTCGGGCGCGAGCATATCCAGGTGCTCGCCACCAAAGCCAAGCTGGCGGCGCTAGAAGGCCGTCCGCTGCTGGTGGACACCGACGATCCGGTACTGAACCGGTCGTTGAGTGGTTATCTGCGCATAACCACGGGATACAAGGATCAGGTCATCTACCCGGTGGCCAACCCGGAATAGGACATCAAGGATGCGGCTGGCCTGGCGCCAGAGAGCCGCGATCAACCGGATCGCGGTTCCACTCCCCGAATTTTTTGCCGGCAACCCCGGAAATGAGGCTGCGTTAAATGACGATTCACGATTTTGAACACAAGTTGTTGGGACTGATCGACGCCATGGTCGCCACGGCCAGCGAAGACGAGCTGTTTGCGGGTGGCTATCTGCGAGGGCACATCTCCCTTGCGGTGGCGCGCGCCGAGCTGGAGGGCAAGACCCTGGTGCGGGACGTTAAGAGCTATGTGCTGCGCAGCCTGAACGAGGCCATCTTGCAGGGTGAGCTCTCCGAGCAGGACGAGGTGCTGGTGCAGGAGATGTGGAAGCGTCTGCAGGCCCAGGCGGAAGCTTGATCCCATTCGCAGTTCAAACACAAGTTTAAGTAATCTGCTTCCCTGAGTGTTATCAAAAGGTTAATAATGAGGCTCGCCTTTTGTTTCAGGGATTAAACCATGGCCTCCACCTCACGCATTGCCACCAGACTGCCGCTCGAGATGCTCTATCACTGGGAGCGGCAGTGTCCCGACCGAATCTATCTGCGTCAGACCATCCACCGCGAATACGTCGACTTCACCTGGGGTGAGGTTGCCGACGAGGCGCGGCGCATGGTGACGGCACTGCGCGCCCTGGGCCTGGTGCCCGGTGACAAGGTGGCCCTGCTCTCCAAGAACTGCGCCCAGTGGTTCATCGCCGATCTGGCGATGCAGATGGGGGGATACGTGAGCGTGCCCATCTACCCCACCGCCAACGTCGACACCATCGAATACGTGCTGCGCCACAGCGAAACCAGGGCGATCTTCGTCGGCAAGCTGGACGACTGGAAGAGCCAGGAGGCGGGGGTGCCCGGGGATCTGCTGCGTATCGCCCTGCCTTACGACACCATGCCGGCCGCCCACCAGTGGGACGATCTGCTGGCGCAATACGACCCCATCCCGGACAGCCCGGTGCAGGCGCCGGATGCCCTGCTGAGCCTGGTCTACACCTCCGGCAGCACCGGCAAGCCCAAGGGGGCCATGCTGAGCGTGGAGCGCTATGCCTGGTCCTGCGAGAAGCTGGTGGAGGCGGTCTCCCTCACCGCCGAGGATCGCGGCTTCTCCTACCTGCCCCTTGCCCACATCACGGAGCGGGTCTACATCTACGGCGGCAGCCTGTTCAGCGGTGCCACCATCGCCTTCCCCGAATCCCTCGACACCTTCATCGAGGACGTCAAGCGCTGCCGTCCCACCGTCTTCATCTCGGTGCCGCGGCTCTGGGCCATGTTCCGCATCAAGATCCACGAGAAGCTGCCCCAGAAAAAGCTGGCGCTGCTGCTCAAGATCCCCCTCGTCTCCAGCCTCATCAAGAGCAAGCTGCAAAAGGGGCTGGGGCTGGATCAGGCGCGGGTGCTGGGCTGCGGCTCGGCGCCGGTGGCCCCGGCGCTGCTGGAGTGGTACCACAGCATCGGCCTCGAGATCACCGAGGCCTGGGGCATGACCGAGAACCACGCCTACTCCACCCTCAACTACCCGTTCCGGGCGGACAAGATAGGCACCGTCGGCAAGGCCGGGCCCGGGGTGACCATCAAGATCTCCGACGAGGGGGAGATCCTCTGTCGTTGCGACGGCATGATGGTGGGCTACTACAAGGATCCCGAGCACAGTGCAGAGGCCATCGACGCCGAGGGCTGGCTGCACACCGGTGACATGGGCAAGCTGGACCGGGAGGGTTACCTCACCATCACTGGCCGCATGAAGGACGTCTTCAAGACCGCCAAGGGCAAGTACGTGGCCCCGGTGCCCATCGAGGGGATGCTCGGGCAGGAGCCCATCATCGAGCAGCTCTGCGTCATCGGCTACGGCATGCCGCAGCCGGTCGCCCTGGTGCAGCTCGCCGAGAGCGCCATGAAGGGGGACAAGGCCGGGGTGGAGGCCCAGCTGGAGGCTGCCCTCAATCGGGTCAACGACAAGCTGGAATCCCATGCTCGCCTGCGGGGCATCCTGGTGGTCAAGAGCCCCTGGAACATCGAGAACGGGGTGCTGACCCCCACCATGAAGATCCGCCGCCACCTGCTGGAACAAAAATACGCGGACATCGGCGAGCGCTGGTCCGGCAGCCAGCGCATCCTGTGGGAGTCCTGACAGGGGTCGGTGCCGCCATATCGGCCACATCAATGACAGTCGGGGGAGCCAGTGGCTCCCCCGCTGTATTTCAGGGGGAAGCAAGCCGACAGGGGGCTGGGGCATTGACCCCTTACCCGAGGTTTCCCGCCGCCATGCCGCCCCGCGTCGAGGGAACGGCAGGGAAAGGTATTTGCAAAATCCATGGATAGGGGTGATCCCAGTGGCTGGGCGAATGCATCTTGGGGTCACACACAGGGGCCGCCAGGGGCGGGGGCGGGGCATTGACCCCTTCCCCGACGTTTCCCGCTGCCGCCATACCGCCCCTCATCGAGGGAACAGGCAGGGAAAGGTATTTGCAAAATCCATGGAGAGGGGTGATCCCAGTGGTTTGGCAAATGCATCTTGGGGTCACACACGGGGGCCGCCAGGGGCGAGGGCGGGGCATTGACCCCTTCCCCGACCTTTCCCGCCGCCGCCATGCCGCTCCGCGCCGGGGGAATCGGCAGGGAAAGGTATTTGCAAAATCCATGGAGAGGCGGGATCCCAGTGGCTTGGCAAATGCATCTTGGGGTCACACACGGGGACCGCAAGGGGCAGGGGCGGGGCATTGGCCCCTTAACCTGGGCTTCCCGCCACCGCAGAGGAGGTCTGCCAATAAGGTCATCGGAGGGAGACCGCCCTCACATGGGGCAGGGGGGCATCTGATGCACGGCGCCAGAGGCGCAGAGAAAGGGGGTGAGGGGCAGGATGAGAGCCGCAGAGAGCAAGAAGGGGAGCCGCAGCTCCCCTTCCCGTTGGCGGATGCCGGGGTCAGACGGCTTTGTACTCAAGCTCGACTGAACCCAGCGCCTTCAGGGTGGACTGGGCCGAATCCCGCTGGCTGATCTGGCCATCCTTGCTCTCCAGCAGCACGGCGCGGCGCACGGTGGCGAGATCCTCGCCACCCAGCACAGCGTGGGCGCAGGCCATCTGCATCGGCGGCAGGCTCGGGTTGAAGGCGGCGTTCTCGGCATAGCGGCCGCAGAAGATGCGCCCGTCCTCGAACTGCAGCGCTACCGCGGCATAGCCCTGGCTGTAGGGGGCATAGCTCTGGCGGGCGGCGGCGAGCGCAGCCTGCCACAGGGGGTCGTCGCTCTCGAGCACCAGCTCGTCGTGAGCCTGGGGGCTCATCAGGGCATCGGTGATCTCGAGATCGGCGGGGCCGAAGGAGTGGGGCAGGAAGGATTGCAGCTCGCTGAGATCGTCCGGCAGGGAGACCTTCAGGGTCTTGGCGGTGCTCAGCTCGTTCATGAACTGGCGGCAGTGGCCGCAGGGGGTGTAGTTCACGGTGATCTCGGAGATCCCGGTCTCGCCACCCAGCCAGGCGTTGGAGATGGCGGACTGCTCGGCGTGGACCGAGTGGAACAGCCCCTGGCCCGCGAACTCCATGTTGGCGCCAAAGTACCAGGTGCCGCTCAGGCCGCAGGCGATGGCGCCGACGAAGAACCTGGAGATGGGGGCCACCGAGCAGGCGGCCGCCAGCGGCAGCAAGGCCAGACGCAGGGCCCTGTCATCCAGCCCGGTGGCGGCTTTCAGGGTCGCGACCTGGTCCGGGGTGAAACGGGCCTGGAAATCGTCCCCCAGCATGGGCAGCAGGGCGGCCTGGAGCGGGGCGGAAAGGGTCTCGAATGGCTTGGCAAAGCGGGGATGCATACTGTGTCCTCAAAGGCCAATTGGGGGGCCATTGTAGGGAGCAAGCGCGGCGAATTGTGTGAGCGCGCTCACGCCTTGATGGGCAAAGGGGCGGGGATGGTAAAGGAAACGTTTGTCTTTCGCAATCTGTGCGCCAGCTCCCGGCATCAGGGAGGCGAGGGTATCGGATGGAAACGGTGAAAGGGCACAGAGGCCATGGCCGCAGGGGCGGCCATGGCAACGGGGATCAGGTCAGCCAGTGGTAGAGGGCGAACAGCAGGGGGGCAATGGCCGCGGTCAGCACACCGCACACCACCATGGCCAGCGACGAGAAGGCGCCCTGGGTCACTCCCTGCTCGGCGGAGGCGGCGGTGCCGATGGCGTGGGCGCAGGCTCCCATGGCGAGCCCCTGGGCCTCGGGGTCGGTGACCCGCATCAGCTTGAGCAGGGGATAGCCCACCAGGGCCCCCAGGATCCCCACCACCACCACCACGGCGGCGGCGATGGCGGGAATGCCGCCGAGGGACTGGCTGACGCTCATGGCGAGCGGCGTGGTGATGGACTTGGTGGCGATGGAGGCGAGCAGCGCCGGATCCGCCCCCATCAGGTGGCCGACCCCCAGGGTGGTGCAGACCGAGATGAGCACCGCGGTGAGGGTACAGGCCAGGATGGGTGTGAGCTTGTCGCGGATCTGGCGTGCCTGCTGGTAAAGCGGCAGGGCCAGGGCCACCACGGCGGGTTCCAGCAGGGCGGTGAGGGGCGAGGCCCCTTGCTGGTACTGATCCAGGGGCAGATCGAGCCAGAGCAGCAGGCCGATGATGACGGCGGTGGGGATCAGCACCGGATTGATGACGGGCCAGGGCAGGCGGCGGTAGAGGGCCCGGGTCATGAAATAGAGGGCCAGGGTGAGGGGCAGGGCGAACCAGAGGATCATGGCTTGTTCATCCTTTGATAGAGGTGGCCGACCGCGCCCAGGATGAGCACGATGCCGAGCACGACGCAGAGCATGATGAGACCGAAGGATTGGCGCAGGGGCTCGAGCCAGGCCACCAGGCCCACCGCCACCGGCACGAACAGCACCCCCATGTGGCGCAGCAGCAGGCCGCCCCCCAGCTCGACCCAGGAGAAGCGGACGATCTGCAAGGAGAGCAGCACGAACAGCAGCAGCATGCCGATGATGCTGCCGGGGAAGGCGAAGGGCAGGATGGCCGCCACGGCCTTGCCTGCCAGCAGACAGGCGATGATGACCAGAAAATCACGAAGGTAGCGCAGGGTGCGTTGCAGCAGCACGGGGGCCTCATCTTGGCAAGTGTGAGCGAGGTCGCAGTTTAACAGGCACGGGGGGGAGGGAACAGGGTCAACTGGCCCGCAGGGGATACAATGGCCCCGGCTTCATCCCCATTCACAAGAAGGAGTTCCCATGTCGACCCCCTCTCTCCTGGCCCGGTTGCGCCAACTGCCCGCCGATCCCGCCCTCCCTGACGCCCTGCTGCAAACCCGCCAGTGGGAGGGGCCGCTTTGCCGGGTGAGGCTTGACAACACAGGGAAGCAGTCCGAGGCCGTCCACCACTGGCGGCTGTTTGAGGGGGATCTCGGACTTGCGCCCGACGCGGCCATCTACGGGGAGGGGTTCCAGATGCTGGCCCAGACCGGGGGACGCTGGAACGCCCCCGAGCACCTGGGCCGCTGCCCCGATGCGTCTGTCTATCGCATCACCGCCGACCATGGCTACCACACGGTGCACAACCTGCTGCTGGTGGCGCAGGAGGGGGGCTGGCTGCTGCTGGCCTTTGCGAGTTGCCAGCGCTTTGGCGGGGAGTTTCGCCTCCATCCCGACGGGCGCCTCGAGATCGTAATGAACACCGAAGGGCGCACCCTGGCGCCGGGTGCGCACTGGCAGAGCGAGGCGCTGATCTGCCTGGAGGGGCCGGACAGGGAGGCCCTGCTCGCGACGCTGGCGCAGCATATCGCCGCCGAGCACGGCTCCCTGGTGGGGGAGGTGCCCACGCGCCCGAGCGGCTGGTGCTCCTGGTATCACTACTACGCGAACGTGAGCGCGGCGGACATTCGCGAGAACCTGGCGGTGCGGGCCGAGCGTTTCCCGGCCCTGCGCTACGTGCAGATAGATGACGGCTATCAGGCCAGGATGGGGGACTGGCTCACCCCTTCCGCCAAGTTCGAGGAGGGGGTGGCGGCCCTGGCAGGGGAGATCCGCGCCGCCGGTTGCGAGCCTGCGCTCTGGGTCGCCCCCTTTATCGCCGAGCCCGGCTCCCGAGTGTTCCAGGATCACCCTGACTGGTTCGTGAAAGGGGAGGATGGCCTGCCGCTCCCCTCGGAGCGGGTCACCTACGGGGGCTGGCGTTGCACCCCCTGGTACGTGCTGGATGGCACCCACCCCGAGGTGCAGACGCACCTGGAGCAGGTATTTCGCACCCTGCGTACCCAGTGGGGCATTCACTACTTCAAGCTCGATGCCAACTTCTGGGGGGCCATCCACGGTGGGCGCTTCCACGACCCCGCCGCCACCCGGGTGGAGGCCTATCGGCGCGGAATGGCCGCCATCCTGCGCGGCGCCGGGGAGGGGGCCTTCCTGCTCGGCTGCAATGCGCCGCTGTGGCCGAGCCTCGGCCTGGTGCACGGCATGCGGGTGAGCGATGACGTGGAGC
Source organism: Aeromonas sp. R2-1 (assembly GCF_040908425.1). NCBI lineage: Bacteria > Pseudomonadati > Pseudomonadota > Gammaproteobacteria > Aeromonadales > Aeromonadaceae > Aeromonas > Aeromonas sp. R2-1. Next base: position 47,450 of record NZ_JBFODR010000053.1, on the reverse strand, counting down.
GCCAGGGCCCCCGTTTTCGCCAGATAGCGCGAGAAGCCTTCTGCCGCGCCTGGCAGCACGAGCGGCTCTGGGTGCTGGACCCCGACTGCGTCTGCCTGCGGGATATTCCGGGCCAGCACGGGAGCCGCGCCGAGTACGACTTCCACCTGGCCGCCCTGGTGGCGAGCGGTGGCATGGTGCTGGCGGGGGACAGATTGCAGGATCTGGACGAGGCGCAAGGGGCGCGCCTTGGCAAGCTGCTGGCCCTGTGCGCCGCGCGCACCCCGGCGGCCCGCTTCGAGGGGATGGCATTCGAGCGCGGGCGGGTGGCGCTGCCCGGGGGCGGCGAGCTGCTCTGCCTGTTCAACTGGGGGGAGCACGCCTGCGAGTTCCCGTTGGCGCCGGGGGGCACGGACTTCTGGGACGAGACGCCCCTGGGGAGCACCCTGGTGCTGCAAGGGGGGCAGGGGGCGGTGATCCGCTACCCCTGATGGCGTTGCACTGCAAAAAGGCTCCCGAGGGAGCCTTTTTTACGTGGCGAAATGGTCTCTAGAAGTGCCACTCCATCCCGATGGCGTAATTGGCGGAGCCATAGCCCGGGATCTCGTTGCTGGAGGCGAGCGCCTTGACGGTGAGGCGGGTTGTCAGGGGGATGCCGAGCCCCATGCCGATGGCGATCTCGTCGCTCTGATCCCCCATCATGTCCACCCGCAGGGTGCGATAGAGGGAGAGATCCTGGCTCATCTGGGCATAGATCTGGGACGACTTGTTGTAGAGCTGGCCGAACACCTCCATCTGGAAGCCGTTTTGCGGCGTGATGGCCAGGGGAATGCCGGCGAAGCGGTAGAGATCCGAGTGGTTGAAATAGCTGTTGGTGATTTGCGGGGTGAAGTCGGTCTGCTGGTAGAGGGTGCTGAAATTGCGCTCGATGAGCCGGTAGGTCTGCTCCGGCAGGCGCAAGAGGTAGTCTGGCACCTCGAACCGGGCGCCAGCGAGGGCGGCCTGGGGCAGCAGGGCACAGGCTACGAGTGTCAAAGCAGGCAGAGCTGAACGCATAAAACGAGAGTTCCCCAACAGTCGAAAGCACGGCATCCATGCCGTCAGCGCATCTAAATATTCACACTATCAGGAGCTTGGGCTCCCTGCCCATTATGTCGCGAGCCGGGGAAACGCATCGGTTTTTAACTGTGAAACGGCTCACATCTCACAGATTTTCAAGGTAGTGATAGAGACTCTTTAGAATCGCAAAGTTCCGTTCGTTCCCCTGATTCTGTTCCGCCAGGGCTTCCAGGCGCGGCACATAATCCGGCAGGCGGCGGCTGAAGTAGTCGCTGCAGTGCAGGCGCCAGCGCTTCTGCTCCGCTTCGCTCAAGGTGTGGGGCCAGTTGCGGGCGCGGTAACGAAACAGCATCTCGGGCAGACGGGGATCCGTGAAGGCAAACTCCCGCTCCCCCAGCAGATCCGCCGGGGTGGCGCGCACCAGATCCATGGTGGACTTGTCGCCGTGGCCGAAGAAACCGGCGTAGAGCTGGGTGTCGGGGTCGCCGTCGGTGCTGCCGGCAAACTCCTGGTTGAACACCTCCACCAGTTTTTCCCGCACCTCGGGGTGGGCCCGCAGCAGATCCAGGCTCTTGCGGCACTGAGCCCGATTGATGCCCAGCTCGTCCGCCCGCTCCGGCGTCAGGGTGGCGGCCGGGGCCAGCACCGGGCACTTGTTGATGTGCACCAGTTTGACCGGAATGCCGGCCAGATCCCCCAGCTCCTCTTTTTTGGTGTAGAGGCGCTCGCGGATCTCCTCGCAGGAGAGCTCGATGAGCGGAGTCGGGTCACGGGTCAGATCCACCATGATCACCGCGTTTTGGTTGCTGGGGTGCCAGGCGAGCGGCGACACCCAGCTTGCACACCCCTGCCAGGGGGAGAACATGCCGGAGACGTGCACCAGGGGTTTCATGGTCACCACGTCGATGAGGGCCTTTACCTTGTTCTTGTTGCGAAGATCAAAGAGGTACTCGAAGAGCTTGGGCTGGGCTTTTTTCACCAGCCTGGCCATCTCGATGGTGGCCAGCACATCCGAGAGCGCATCGTGGGCGTTGGCGTGGGCCACGCCGTTGGCCACCGTCAGCTTCTCCAGCCTGAAGCTCGGCTTGCCCTCTTCATCGAAGGCCCACTCTATCCCCTGCGGGCGCAGGGCGTAGCAGGCCCGCAGCATGTCGAGGATGTCCCAGCGGGAGTTGCCGTTCTGCCAGGCGTAGGCATAGGGGTCATAGAAGTTGCGATAGAGGGTGTAGCGGGTCACCTCGTCATCGAAGCGGATGCTGTTGTAGCCGAGCACGCAGGTGCCCGGGGTGGCGAACTCTGCGTGGATCTGGCGGATGAAGTCCGCCTCGCACAGGCCGTCCTTCATCGCCTTTTGCGGCGTGATGCCGGTGATGAGGCAGGCTTCCGGCTCCGGCAGGTAATCCGCCGGCGGCTTGCAGTAAATCACCAGCGGCTCGCCGATGAGGTTGAAATCCGCGTCGGTGCGAATGCCCGCAAACTGCGACGGCCTGTCTTTGGCCGGACTGATGCCGAAGGTCTCGTAGTCGTGGAAGTAGAACGTGGGCCCGCTGGCCGGGTGCGCTGATGTGCTCATGTTGCTCGAAAGGAGTATCCGATGACGGCGGCGCCTGGCGCCTAGGTGGGGGTGCCATGCACCGCAATTGCCTGCATGGTAAACCATCGCGCTGGCAGAGCGAAGTCCGGGGCGTTCGCCTGGCGCTTTAATGGGCAGTGGGCGTTGTCCGTGAGCCTGTTCATCCCATCGGTCCGGCTCAGGGCAGGGGAAAGTGGGGGGTCAGGGTATTGAGGTCCAGCAGGGTGAAGTAGCCGCCCTCCTCGGGATACCAGCCGCCGGTGTCGATGTAGTGGACGTTGCCAAGGCGCACCGGCACCCTCACCGGGGTGTGGCCCACCACCAAGGCGGCGAGATCCGCGACCCCGCTCTCGTCCAGCCGTTCGATACGGCGCCTTGACCAGAGGCAGACGTTCTTGATGGCCCGAAGCCGTCCGCCGCTCACCCCGGCATCGAGTTGGTCCAGCAGCCCCTGCCAGGAGGAGAAGGGGCAATCGGCGTGAAGCAGCCCGACCGGGCCGGCCGGGGTGGCCACCTCGATGGCCAGGGGCAGGCTGCGGTAGTGGACGGCGAACGCCGCCTGCTCGGTAGGGGTCAGGTGCTGAAACCAACCGCCGCCGTTTCGGATCCAGTTCTCCCGATCGCAGCTCTCGTAACGGCAGACGTAGTCGTCGTGATTGCCGCAGACCGGGTGAAACCAGGGCCTGGCCAGCCAGTGGATCACCTCGCTGCACTCGGGCCCGCGATCCGCCAGATCCCCGACGCTGAAGAGACGGTCCCGGGCGGGATCAAAATCCAGGGTGTCGAGGGCCTGCTGCAACAGGGCGAAGTGGCCGTGGATGTCGCCGACGGCCAGATCGCGCCCCTGGGCGTTTTGGGGGAAGCGTCTTATCAGGGGGGAGGGTGTCATGGCGTCTCCTGCCTCTATCCCGGACGGGGATGTTTTGTCTGCCTGTACATAAGGTTACAGAAGAAAAGTGGCGAGCGGGCAGAGCCTGGTAAATCATAGGATTGCCCCCGTGAACGTGCGGCGTCACGCGCCGCCTGTGGGGGAGTCACTCCGGGAGGGCGCCTTGTCCGCCCGCTTTCGGAGCCTCTCTTTCTCCACGCTTTTCGACAGGAATCTTGAATGCGGCGTCAGCTGTTGATCTGGATAGGCCCCCTGTGCAGCCTGCTGCTGCTGGGGGCGGCCTTGACCGTCCTCTATCATTTGACCCACCTGTGGCACTGGCACGACATCCGCCAGGCCATCTGGTCTCAACCCTTGCCGCAGTTGGGGGGCGCCCTGCTGCTCACCCTGCTCAGCTATGGCTGCCTCTGCTGCTATGATCTGCTGGCCCTGAAGGTGCTGGACAAGCGACTGTCCTGGCAGCAGGTGGGGATGACCTCCTTCATCGCCTACACCTTCTCCAACACCCTGGGCTTTGCGCTGCTCACCGGCTCCTCGGTACGCTACCGGCTCTACTCCTCCCTGGGGCTTGGCACCGGGGAGGTGGCCAGGGTGATCCTCTTTTGCTCCATCACCTTCTTCCTCGGTCTGATGGGCTGGGGGGGCAGTGCCCTGCTGCTGGGGCAGGGGGCGGCCCTGCTGGTGGACTGGCCCCGCTGGGCGACCGGGTTGTTGCAACTGGCGGGGGGCCTGGCCCTGCTGACGGTGCTGGCATATCTGGTGTGGCCGGGGGCTGCCCTGGTCTGGCGCGGACACCCGCTGTTCCTGCCGCGCATCAGATACCGCCTGCTGCAACTGCTCATCGCCCTGCTTGACTGGATGGCCGCCGCCGCCGTGCTCTATGTGCTGCTGCCATCGGGCAGCGTGCCCTATCCGGTGCTGCTCAGTGCCTTCGTGCTCTCCAGCCTGCTCGGGGTGCTGGCCCATGTGCCGGGGGGCATCGGGGTCTTCGAGGCGAGCATGAGCCTGCTGCTCACCCACTATCTGCCGGTGGACAAGCTGCTCGCCTCCCTGCTTATCTACCGCTGCGTCTACTACTTCCTGCCCTTCCTCTGTGCTCTGCTGCTGTTCGCAGGTCAGGAGCTGCTGCAACAGCGGGCCCGCCTGCACCGGCTGCAGGGGGTGATGATGGCGACCCGGGAGTTGGTGCCCGCCCTAGTGAGCATGGGTACCTTCGCGGCGGGCACCCTGCTGCTCTGCTCCGGGATGATCCCCACCATGAAGGGGCGGATCGAAGCCTTCCTGGAGGTGTTGCCGCTGCACCTGCTGGAGCTCTCCCATGTGCTCGGCAGTGTCAGCGGCGTGTTGCTGCTGTTGCTGGCCCACAGCCTCTACCGCCGTCATGACGGGGCATTCAGGATCACCCAGTGGTTGCTGGGGCTTGGCATGCTGTTCTCCCTGTTCAAGGGGTTTGACTGGGAGTCCGCCCTGCTGCTCGGGGGCTTCTTGCTAATCATCACCCCCTGCCGCCCTCTCTTTTATCGCAAGGGTTCCTTGCTTCACGCCCGGTTCACCCCTTCCTGGCTGATGTCGGTGGGAGCCGTGCTGCTGGGGGCCTTGTGGTTGCTGCTCTTCTCCTACCGCCATGTGGAGTACGACCCCTCCCTCTGGCTGCACGTCTCGGCCCACGGGCCCGGGGCCGCCTCCCGCGCCCTGCGCGCCATGGGGAGCGTCATCGGGGTGCTGGCGGTGGTCGGGGTGGCCCATCTGCTGGCTCCCTTGCGCCTGGCCGTCGGCAAGCCGGATGCCGAGGCGCTCTCCCGTGCCCATGGGCTGGTGATGCGGGCAGGGGGAGGCCACGGCTACCTGGCCCAGCTCGGGGACAAGTCCCTGCTGTTCCACCCAAGCGGCGAGGTCTTCCTCATGTACGGGGCCGAGGGCAGCAGCTGGATTGTGATGGGGGATCCCGTCGGTCAGTCCTCCCTCGTGGAGGAGCTGCTCTGGCAGTTTCGCGAGCGCTGTGACGAGCACGACGTCAGCCCGGTCTTCTACCAGGTGTCGGCCCGCTATCTCCCTGTCTATCTGGATCTCGGGCTCATCCCCTTCAAGCTGGGGGAGGAGGCCATCGTGGATCTGCCGAGCTTCGATCTCGCCGGCAGTCGCCTGCGCAACCTGCGCCAGAGTCACGCCAAGGGCAAACGGGAAGGGCTGCTCTTCGAGGTGGTGGCACCCGGTGAGATTGCCCCCCTGCTGCCCGAGTTGAGGGGGATCTCAGACAGCTGGCTGCACAGCAAGCAGGGCAGGGAGAAGGGCTTCTCCGTAGGCAGTTTCGATCCCGCCTACCTCACCCTCAACCCGATGGCGCTGGTGCGGCGGGAGGGGCAGATCGTCGGGTTTGCCAACCTCTGGACCAGCGACAACAAGGAGAGCCTCTCCATCGATCTGATGCGCTACAGCCTGGACACGGGGGCGGCCCCCGTCATGGACTTCCTGTTCGTCGAGCTGCTGCTGTGGGGCAAGCAGGAGGGCTATGCCAGCTTCAACCTGGGGATGGCCCCCATGTCGGGGTTCAACGACAACCCCCTCGGCGGTTACTGGGCCCGCCTTGGCAACACCCTGTTCACCCGGGGCAGCCGTTTCTACAACTTCCAGGGGTTGCGGCGCTACAAGGAGAAGTTCGGCCCAAGGTGGGAGCCCCGCTACCTGCTCTGCACCGGTCATCTGGTGCTGCCCCGCACCCTGACCCACCTCGTCTCCCTCATCAGTCGCGGCCCCTTCGGGCTCATGAAAAAATAGGAGTTGGCCCATGAGAGCCATGTTGTTGCTGTTGATTTGCTGTCTCGTCTCTTCGTTCACCTTGCCGGCGGTGGCCGCCCAGCCGGGCCGGGTCGGCGCCGATCTGGGGCTGGTGGAGTTGCCGGTGGCGCAAGCCTCGTCCGCCCCCATGGTGGTCTTCATGAGCGGGGATGGCGGCTGGGCGGCGCTGGACAAGGGGCTGGGCGCCCAGTTGCAGGCCCACGGCATGCCGGTAGTGGGCTGGAGCTCGCTCTCCTATTACTGGAAGAAGAAGACGCCGGATCAGGCGACGGCGGATCTGGTGCGCATCCTCACCGAGTACCAGTCCCGCTGGGGACGCCAGCGCTGGCTGCTGGTGGGCTTCTCCTTTGGTGCCGAGATAGTGCCCTTCGTCATCAATCGCCTGCCGCCGGCCTATCGTGACAGCCTGGCGGGCGCCGTGATGCTCTCCCCCTCGACGGCGTCGGACTTCGAGATCCACGTCAGCGACATGGTGGTGCACGGCAAGGGGGGCAGCTATCCCACCCTGCCGGAGGTGAAACGCATCCAGAGTCTGCCGCTGCTCTGCGTGCAGGGAGCGGAGGATGACTCCCCGGTCAAACTCTGCCCGCGCCTGCAGCAGCCGAACGTGACGACGGTGACACTGCCGGGTTCCCACCACTTCGACGGCAACTACCAGACCCTGTACCAGCAGATTGCCGGGCACCTCGCACTGGCGAAATAGGGGGCGTGAAAGAGAACAGACGCAGCACAGAGCAGGAAAAGAAGAAGGGCGGCCAGGGCCGCCCTTCTTCAACGCGGCCCGCATGTCAGCGAGGCCGGGCAGGAGTTGATCAGAGCAGGTCTTCGAGCTGGTACTTCTTGAGCAGGGTGTCAAAGGTGCCGTCGGCCTTGACGCTGTCGATGGCGGCATCGAACCGGCTCTTGAGCTTGTCATCGTTCTTGCGCAGGGCCACCGCCACCCCTTCTCCCAGGATCTTGTCCTGAGTGCCGTTGTACTGGGGTCCGACGAAGGCGAACTGCTTGCCCATCTCCTTGTCGAGGAAGCCCACCTTCAACTGCACCATGTTGCCGAAGGTGTAGTCGGCGCGGCTGGACTGCAGATCCAGCATGGGGGACTGGGCGTTGACGTAGCGCTTGATCTTGGCCACCTCACCGTAGCGGGCGGTGATGAAGTTGTCCTGGGGGGTGCCCTCCTGCACCGCTATCACCTTGCCCTTGAAGTGCTCGGGGGTGTCGGCAAAGTCGGCCGCCTTGTCGCTGCGCCCCACGAAGCGGTTCTGCATCATGTAGTAGACCTGGCTGAAGGCGACCTTCTGGCGCCGCTCGTCGGTGATGTTCATGGAGGACATGATGGCGTCGTACTTGCGCACCTGCAGTCCCGGCAGCAGGGCATCCCAGGGCTGGTTGATCACCTCGCACTCGGTCTTCATGGCCGCGCACAGGGCATAGGCCAGATCGACCTCGAAGCCGCCGAGCTGGCCGTTGCTGTCGACCATCTCGAAGGGGGGATAGGTGGCGTCGGTGGCGATCACCAGGGGTTTGGCGGCGGCCTGGCCGGCGGTGGCCAGGGCCATCAGCATCATCAGTGTGTTGAGTTTCATGGTCATTCCCTTGCAGTTGTGGCGTCTGTGGCGTCATGCCGATGGTCTTGAATGTGCCGGCTTGCGGGGCCGACGGCTATCTTGCGATGGGTGAGGGCCGGCAACTGGCTGCGCACTTTGCGCTGGGCGGCCAGATCCAGGGTGGCGATGGCCAGGCCCTGACCCTCCTCTACCTGGGCCAGCACCCGGCCCCAGGGATCGATGATCATGCTGTGGCCGAAGGTGCGCCGCCCACCGGGGTGGTGCCCTCCCTGGGCGCTGGCGAACACGAAGGCCAGGTTCTCCACCGCCCGGGCCCGCAGCAGCAGCTCCCAGTGCGCGAGCCCTGTGGTGTGGGTGAAGGCCGCGGGCAGGGCGATGAAATCGGGGGCAGGATCGAGTCGAAACAGCTCCGGGAAGCGCAGGTCGTAGCAGATCCCGATGCGCAGCACGCCCCAGGGCAGGGGATGGCTCACCACCTCCCGGCCCGGGGTCATGGTCGCGGCCTCGTCATACTGCTCCTGCCCGGTGCAAAAGCCAAACAGGTGCAGCTTGTCGTAGCGGCTTGCGAGCTGCCCTTGCGGGTCGATGAGCAGGCTGCTGTTGTGCATCTTGCCGGGCTCGTGGCTGGCAAGCGGCAATGTGCCGGCCAGGATCCAGAGCCCGAGCTCCCGGGCCAGCCCCTGTACCCAGGCAAGCAGGGGGTGATCGTCAACGGGGGCGGCCAGGGCCACCCGCGCCCGCTCATCGACCGGCATCAGGTAGAAATATTCGGGCAGTAGGGCCAGCTCTGCCCCCTCGGCCGCGGCCTGACGCAGCAACGCCTCGGCCTGGGCCAGGTTGTGGTCAAGGTTATCCCCGGAGACCATCTGGAGGACGGCAACGCGCAGTGAATTCATGGTGCCCCCTAGACGGCGCACAGGCGCTCGGCGCCCGCCAGCAGGGTGTCGTCATCCTTGGAGAAGGAGAGGCGGATGACCCGCTGATCCGTGCCGTCGTGATAGAAGGCGGAGACCGGAATGGTGGCGACCCCGTGATCGCGGATGAGCCGCTGCACGAACAGGCTGTCCGGCTCGTCGCTTACCCGCTCGTAGCTTGCCAGCATGAAGAAGCTGCCCGCCGAGGGGAGCAGGGTCAGGCGCGAACCGGCCAGGGCCGAGGCGAGCAGGTCACGCTTTCGCTGGTAGAAGGCTGCCAGCCCCTGATAGTGGGCCGGTTGCTGCAACAGGTGGGCGAAGCCGTACTGCATGGGGGTGTCGGCGGCGAACATGGCGAACTGGTGCACCTTACGGATCTCCTCCATCAGGGGGCGGGGCGCCACGCAGTAGCCCACCCGCCAGCCGGTGACGTGGAAGGTCTTGCCGAAGGAGAAGACGGCGACGGAGCGCTCCACCAGCTCCGGATAGCGGATGACGCTCTGGTGCAGGGCGCCGTCGAACACCACGTGCTCGTACACCTCGTCCGAGAGGATCAGGATGTCGGTGCCGCGCACCAGGCGGGCGAGGCGCTCCTGATCCCCTGCCTGCCAGACGGTGCCGGTGGGGTTGTGGGGGGTGTTGAGCACTATCATGCGGGTGCGGGGGGTGATGCGGGCGGCTACCTCGTCCCAGGGAATGGCGAAATCCGGCGCCTTGAGGGCGATCACCACAGGGGTGGCTCCCTGCAACTGGATCATGGGGCGGTAGCTGTCAAACGCCGGCTCGAACATGATCACCTCGTCGCCGGGGTGAACCAGAGCGGTGATGGCGCAGAACAGGGCTTCGCTGGCGCTGGCGGTGATGGTGATCTCCTCGCCCGCGTCATAGTGATGGCCGTAGCTGGCTGCAATCTTGGCTACCAGTTGTTCGCGCAGGGCAGGCAGCCCCGTCATGGGGGCGTACTGGTTTTCACCGGCCAGCATGGCCTCGTGGGTCACCCGGATGAGTTCGGGATCGCAGGGGAAGCTCGGCGCCCCCTGGGAGAGGTTGATGCTGGGGTGGCGGGCGGCCAGATCCCCGATCACGGTGAAGATGGTGGTGCCCACCTGGGGCAGTTTGCTGGAAACCTGGGGGATGGACATGGGGCCGTCACCTGCGTGTGTGAAAGAGGTCCCTTTTTAGCCCCCCCAAGGCTTGCCGGACAACGGATTATTCGGCATGGTACGCATGAGTTTTTCTCAAGCATGGAGGCTTGTCATGTTGTCTACCCAGCCGCGTACTCAGTTGCCTCTCTATGGCCTGCAGGTCTTCGAGTGTTCTGCCCGCCACCTGAGTTTTACCCTGGCTGCCGACGAGCTGTGCGTGAGCCAGGGGGCGGTGAGCAAGCAGATCGCCCAGCTGGAGGCGCGCCTGGGCCACCTGCTGTTCGTGCGCGGCACCCGTTGTCTCACCTTGACCCCCGCCGCCGAGCGGCTGCTGCCTTTCGTTCGTGAAGGGCTGGCCCGCATGGGGGAGGGGCTCAGCGCCTTGCAGGCCCTGCCCCACGAGCAGGCGATCAGCATCAAGGTGCCCTCCTGCGCCAGCCGCTGGCTGCTGCGGCGGTTGCAGGCGTTCGAGGGGGAGGCGGTGGAGGTGCGCGGCAGCCACAGCCATGGCATCGACTTCTCCCGGGAGCCCTTCGATCTCGCCATCGTCTACCAGCCCTGCCTGGGGCGTTATTCCCACAGCCAGCCCCTGTTTCGGGAACGGTTGACCCCGGTCTGCGCCCCGGCGTTTGCTGCCAAGCATCGTCTGTTCGAGCGCGACCTGAACGAGCTGCCCCTGCTGCCCCTCATCCATGCCAGCGCCGATAGGCGGGACTGGCGCAACTGGTTTGCCGCCTTCCTCGACATCCCCTGGCAGCCCCAGGGGGGGCAGCTGTTCGATACCCTGGACTTGGCGATGAATGCCGCCTTGCAGGGGTTTGGCCTCTCTCTCGGGGATCCCACCATAGTGGCCGAGGAGCTGGAGAGCGGCGCCCTGGTCGCTCCCTTCACCCCCGTGCTGGAGACGGATCACGAATACGCCCTGATCGCCCGGCCCGACAGCCAGCGCCACGGGGTGCAGCGAGTCTGTCACTGGCTGCTGGAGGGGGAGGGTCATCCCTGAGGGGACGCGAAATGAAACAGCCCCGCGGGCGGGGCTGTTGTCATGGTGATGGCCGCTGGCCGATTAAAGGGTCATTGGCAGATCTTGTAGTAGACCTCGTTCCAGCGCAGTTGCTCCTTGAGCGCGGGGATGCGGGTGTGCTCGTCGATGACCACAAACTCGATACCCATGATGTCGGCGAAGGTGCGCAGCTGCTCGATGTCCACCGCCTGGGTGAACACCGAGTGGTGGGCGGCGCCCGCAAGGATCCAGGCCTCGGCACTGGTCTGCAGGTCCGGCAGGGGTTTCCACAGGGCGCTGGCCACCGGGAGTTTCGGCATGGCCTCTGGCAGGTCCACCACTTCCAGCTGGTTGACCACCAGGCGGAAACGGTTGCCGAGATCGATGAGGCTGGCGTTGACCGCCTTGCCCGCCGGGGCCGCGAACAGCAGGCGGGCCGGATCGGCCTTCTTGCCTATGCCTAAATGCTGGGCGTCCAGCACGGGTTTGCCTGCGGCGATGGAGGGGCAGACTTCCAGCATGTGGGCCCCCAGCACCAGGTTGTTGCCCGCTTCCAGATGGTAGGTGTAGTCCTCCATGAAGGAGGCGCCCCCCGCAAGGCCATATCCCATCACTTTCAGGGTGCGCAAGAGGGCCGCGGTCTTCCAGTCCCCTTCTGCCCCAAAACCGAAGCCTTGCTCCATCAGGCGCTGGCAGGCGAGGCCCGGCAGCTGGTGCAGACCATAGAGATCTTCAAAGGTGGTGGTGAAAGCGCCAAAGCCGCCGTCGGTGAGGAACTTCTTCATCCCCAGCTCCTGGCGCGCCGCCTCATACAGGGAGGCACGAAGCCCCCCACCCGCCTGCACCGCCTCGGTCAGGGTGTAGGTCGCCTCATACTCGGCCAGCAGCGCCTCGATGTCGCTCTCGGGCACGGCATCGATCACCTTGACCAGATCGCCGACCGGGTGGTAGTTCACCTGATAGCCGAACTGGATCTGGGCCTCAATCTTGTCGCCCTCGGTGACCGCCACGTTGCGCATGTTGTCGCCAAAACGGGCGATTTTGAGGTGGCGGCTGTCGTGGATGGCGGCGGCGATGCGCATCCAGTTGCCAATCTTCTGTCTGGCCTCTTCATCCTGCCAGTGACCCACCACTACGGTGCGGGGCAGCCGCAGGCGGGCCCCCATGAAGCCGAACTCGCGCCCGCCGTGGGCGGTCTGGTTCAGGTTCATGAAGTCCATGTCGATCTCGCTCCAGGGGAGATCCCGGTTGAACTGGGTGTGAAATTGCAGCAGGGGTTTTTGCAACTGGCTGAGGGTCGGGATCCACATCTTGGCGGGGGAGAAGGTGTGCATCCACACCATGAGCCCGGCGCAGCGCTCGTCGTGGTTGGCATCCCGGGCCACCGCGCTGATTTCATCCAGGGTGGTACCGGTGGGTTTGAGCACTATCTTGAGGGGCAGGTTCGCCCCCTCGTTGAGCTGGTTGGTGATGGTATGGGCGTGATCGGCTACCTGCTTCAGGGTGGTTGCGCCATACAGGTGCTGGCTGCCGACCAGGAACCACACTTCCAGCTGTTTCATCAATTCCATGAGTTTGTCCTCTTTTAGGCTTTTGTCTGGCCGTAATAGGCGTGTTTGCCATGCTTGCGCTGGTAGTGCTTCTCCAGCAGGTAATCGGGCAGGGGGCGGGCCCCCGGGTTGATCTGGCCGGTGAGCCAGGCCATGCGGGCCACCTCTTCCAGCACCACGGCGTTGTGTACTGCGTCCTCGGCGCTCTTGCCCCAGCTGAAGGGGCCGTGGTTGGCCACCAGCACCCCCGGCATGGTGAGGATGGGGGTCTGCTTGAGGGTTTCGACGATGAGATGACCGGTCAGCCCCTCGTAATCCTCCTCCACTTCACCCGGGGTGAGCAGGCGGGAGCAGGGGATCTCGCCGTGGAAGTAGTCGGCCTGGGTGGTGCCGAAAATGGGGATGGGACGCCCCGCCTGGGCCCAGGCGGTGGCATGGGTGGAGTGGGTGTGCACCACGCCGCCAAGCTCCGGATAGGCGCGATAGAGCACCAGGTGGGTGGCGGTGTCGGAGGAGGGGCGCAAGGCGCCCTCCACCTGCTTGCCCGCCAGATCCAGCACCACCATGTCCTCGACCCGCATCCGCTCATAGCTGACGCCGCTTGGCTTTATCACCACCAGATTGCGCTCTCGGTCGATGCCGCTCACGTTGCCCCAGGTGAAGGTCACCAGGCCATGGCGCGGCAGATCCAGATTGGCGGCGAGCACCTGCTCCTTGAGGATCTTGAGGTTCATGCCGGCACCCCCCGGTTGTAGAGGGGTTCGGCGGCGGCGCCCCAGGCGAGGTAGCGCTGGTAGAGGCGTTCATACTCGGCGACCCGCTCGGGGTGTGGCTGGTGGGTGCGCTCCACGGCGCTCGCCATGTGGTGCTGGGCCTTGGCCACATCGGCGTGGATCCCGGCCGCCACGGCGGCAAAGATGGCCGCCCCCAGGGCGCAGCACTGATCCGAGGCCACCACCTGGATGGGCCTGTTCATCACGTCGGCGCAGGTCTGCATCACGGTGGTGGACTTGCGGGCGATGCCGCCAAGGGCGATCACCTGCTCTACCGGCACCTGCTGACTGGTCATGCACTCCATGATGCTGCGGGCACCGAAGGCGGTGGAGGCCACCAGGGCGCCGAAGAGATCGGGGGCATCGGTGCCGAGGTTGATCCCCGTGAGGGTACCCTGCAGGCGCTGGTTGGCATAGGGGGTGCGCCGGCCGTTGAACCAGTCGAGCACCACCGGCAGGTGCGCCAGGTCGCGCTGCTGATCCCAGGCGGCGGCGAGGCTGGGTAACAGGGCCTGCTTGTGGCGCTCGATGGCGGTGCGAAGCTCCGGATACTGGGCGGCGAGGCTGTCAAGGGGCCAGCCGAGCTGGCGCTGATACCAGGCATAGATGTCACCGAACGCGGACTGTCCCGCCTCCAGCCCCACCATGCCCGGCACCACGCTGCCGTCCACCTGGCCGCAGATCCCGGCAATGGCCCGATCACCTATGGTGGCCTCGTCGGCGATCAGGATGTCGCAGGTGGAGGTGCCGATCACCTTCACCAGCGCATTGTTGCCGGCCCCGGCTCCCACCGCCCCCATGTGGCAGTCAAAGGCGCCGCCAGCGATCACCACCTCGCAGGAGAGGTGCAGCCGCTCCGCCCACTCCGGGGTCAGGGTGCCGACCGGGAGATCGGCGGTCCAGCTGTCGGTAAAGAGGGGGAAGTCGAGATCCTCCGTCAGCAGGGGATCCAGGGCATTGAGGAAGTCGGCGGGGGGCAGGCCGCCCCAGCTCGGGTGCCAGAGGGACTTGTGGCCGGCGGCACAGCGCCCGCGCTTGAGGGTGGCCGGGGCCTGGGTGCCGCTCAGGATGGCGGGTACCCAGTCACACAGCTCGACCCAGTTGCAGGCGGCGGCGCGCACGGCGGCATCGGCGCGGGAGACGTGCAGGATCTTGGCCCAGAACCACTCGGAGGAGTAAATGCCGCCGATGTAGCGGCTGTAGTCGGGGAACTGGCCGCCGTGGCACAGGGCGGTGATGGCCTCCGCCTCCTCAATGGCGGTGTGATCCTTCCACAGCACGAACATGGCGTTGGGGTTGTCGGCAAACTCCGGACGCAGGGCCAGCACGCGCCCCTCTCTGTCGATGGGGGCGGGGGTGGAGCCGGTGCTGTCCACCCCGATGCCGCGCACGGCGGTGCGCTGACTCGGCGTGAGCTGGCTCACCACCGCCACCACCGCCTGCTCCATGGACTCCAGATAGTCGAGGGGGTGGTGGCGGAACTGGTTGTTGACCGGTTGGCAGTAGTGGCCTGCCTGCCAGCGCGGGTAATAGACGACATGGGTCGCCAGCTCGGCGCCGTCCTGGCAGCGCACGGCGAGTGCCCTGACCGAGTCGCTGCCGAAATCGAGTCCGATGACGATGTGCTCAGACATAAGTGCTCCTGACCATCAATGAGGGGTGACTGGGGGGAACCATAGGAGATGGGCAGGAGGGGCGGTTAGCCATTGGCTGCTGGAAATATGGATTTTAACGCTGTCAGTGCGACAGGGTGACGGCTCTCTAAAATTCAATATGTGACGAAATTGCTAATTATATAGACGAAATGGCTGCAATCTCATGGCGTGATCCTGCTCTCCATTTTTTATTGTGAAAACGATTACAACTTGGTTCGCTCAACCAGCAACAACAATAACGTCCTGTTTAAGCATGTTTTTATATGGCTGCGACTTGATTGGCTCAACGAGCAGCACTGCGTGGATACATGGATTGATAGAACCGTTGGAGACATTCGCATGAACAAAATCGTTAAAGGCATGATCGCGATGGGGTTCGCCCTTGGTATGGCAAATTCTGCTTTCTCGGCCGAAGCGCTGAAGCTGGGCTACCTGGTCAAGCAGCCCGAGGAGCCCTGGTTCCAGACCGAGTGGAACTTCGCCGACAAGGCGGGCAAGGATCTGGGCTTCGAGGTGATCAAGATAGCCGTCCCCGACGGGGAGAAGACCCTCAATGCCATCGACAGTCTGGCGGCGAATGGCGCCAAGGGCTTCGTCATCTGTACCCCGGATCCCAAACTCGGTGCCGCCATCATGGCCAAGGCCAACAGCATGGATCTGAAGGTCATCACGGTGGATGACCAGTTCGTCAACGCCAAGGGCCAGCCCATGGAGCAAGTGCCCCTGGTGATGATGGCCGCCACCAAGATTGGCGAGCGTCAGGGTCAGGAGCTCTACAAGGAGATGCAAAAGCGCCAGTGGGACGTAAAGGCGACCGGGGTGCTCGCCATCACCGCCGACGAGCTCGACACCGCCCGTCGCCGGGTCGAGGGCTCCCTGGGCGCGCTCAAGGCCGCCGGTTTCCCCGAGGGCCAGATCTTCCGCGCGCCCACCAAGAGCAACGACATTCCGGGGGCGCTGGATGCCGCCAACTCCATGCTGGTGCAACACCCCGAGGTCAAGAACTGGCTCATCGTCGGCATGAATGACAACACCGTGCTCGGCGGCGTGCGCGCTACCGAAGGGCAGGGCTTCAAGGCGGAGAACGTCATCGGCATCGGTATCAACGGGGTGGATGCAGTGAACGAGCTCTCCAAGTCCAGCGCCACCGGCTTCCTCGGCTCCCTGCTGCCAAGCCCGGACGTACACGGCTACAAGAGCATCCAGATGCTCCATGACTGGGTCGTCAACGGCGCCGAGCCTGCCAAGTTCACCGAGGTGACCGACGTGGTGCTCATCACCCGCGACAACTTCAAGGCCGAACTGCAAAAGAAAGGGCTGTGATCCCCATCCCTTGATACCCATGCCGGCATGGCGGAGTGCGCCGTGCCGGCTGGCTGGAGTCATCTCATGAATCAAGTTCCATATCTGGAGTTTTGCGGCATCAGCAAGGAGTTTCCCGGCGTCAAGGCGCTGCAGAACGTCTCCTTCGCCTGCCAGCAGGGCACGGTACACGCGCTGATGGGAGAGAACGGGGCCGGCAAGTCCACCCTGCTCAAGATCCTGAGCGGTTTTCAGGCGCCCACCCGCGGGGTGGTGAAGCTGGCGGGTCAGGAGAAAGTGTTCCAAAACACGGTCGATGCCCTTGAGAGCGGGATCGCCATCATCTATCAGGAGCTGCACCTGGTCCCTGAAATGAGCGTGGCGGAGAACATCTACCTGGGGCAGTTGCCGACCCGGCGCGGCGTCATCGATCGGGAGAAGCTCTATCAGGATGCGGCCAGGCAGCTGGCACGCCTCGGGATGGACGTCTCCCCCGAGACGCCGCTCAAGTACCTGTCCCTGGGTCAGTGGCAGATGGTGGAGATCGCCAAGGCCCTGACCCGGGACGCCAGCGTCATCGCCTTCGACGAGCCGACCAGCAGCCTGTCGTCCCGCGAGATTGAGCAGCTGTTTCGGGTCATCCGCCAGTTGCGGGATGAGGGCAAGGTCATTCTCTACGTCTCCCACCGCATGGACGAGATCTTCGCCCTGTGCGATGCCATCACGGTGTTCAAGGATGGCCAGTTCGTGCGCACCTTCGCTTCCATGGCCGAGGTGGACCGGGATCTGCTGGTCAAGACCATGGTGGGGCGCGAACTGACCGACATCTATGGTTACAGCCCAAGGCCGCTTGGCGAGGCGGGCCTCAAGGTGGAGCACCTGATGGGACCCGGCCTCAAGGCGCCGGTGTCGCTCGAGGTGAAACGCGGGGAGATCCTTGGCATCTTCGGGCTGGTGGGGGCCGGGCGCAGCGAGCTGATGAAGCTTATCTTCGGCGCCGAGACACCTCGAGGGGGCGAGATAGCGGTGTTTGGCAAACAGGTGGTCATTCAGAGCCCCATCGACGCCATTCGCAGCGGCATCATGCTCTGCACCGAAGACAGGAAGGCGCTCGGCATCATCCCCATCCATTCGGTGCAGGAGAACATCAACATCAGCGCCCGCCACCACCACGCGTGGGGAGGCTTCTGGATCAACCAGAAGTGGGAGGACGAGAACGCGAGGCTGCGGATCCGCGACATGCGGGTCAAGACCCCGTCTCCCCAGCAGGCCATCATGAACCTCTCCGGCGGTAACCAGCAGAAGGCCATTCTGGGGCGCTGGCTGTCGGAAGACATGAAAGTGATCCTGCTCGATGAACCGACCCGGGGCATCGACGTCGGGGCGAAGAACGAGATTTACAACGTGATTTACGATCTGGCCAAGGTGGGCATCGCCGTGGTGGTGGTCTCGAGCGAGCTGCCGGAGGTGCTGGGCATCGCGGATCGGATCCTGGTCATGCGGGAGGGGGAGATCGCCGGCGAGCTTTCCCACGACGAGGCCAACGAGGTCAAGGCGCTCAATCTGGCCATGCCGGCCCGTTGATCTGCTGACCGCAACGAGATAGCACCCGGAATTTTCAGGAGAAATACCATGACAACAACGACCTCGGTCGGCCAAGCCGCCAACGACACCGCGGTGAGCGGTACCCGCCTGCAACTGACCCGCATCTGGGATCAGTACGGCATGCTGGTGATCTTCGCCATCCTGTTCCTGCTCGCCTGCGTGCTGGTCCCCAACTTCGCCAGCCTTATCAACATGCGGGGGCTCGGGCTTGCCGTCTCCATGTCGGGCATGGTGGCCTGCGGCATGCTGTTCTGCCTCGCCTCCGGCGAGTTCGACATGTCGGTGGGCTCAGTGGTGGCCTGCTCCGGGGTTGCCTGCGCGGTGGGTATCAACGCCACCGAGAGCATCCCCCTCGGCATTCTGGCCGGTCTCTCGGTGGGCCTTGTCTTTGGCCTCATCAACGGCATCGTCGTGGCCAAATTCAAGATCAACGCCCTCATCACCACCCTTGCCACCATGCAGATGGCGCGCGGGGTGGGCTACATCATCTCCGACGGCAAGGCGGTGGGCATCGTGGAGGAGGGCTTCTTCGAGCTTGGCAACTCCGCCCTGCTCGGCATCCCGACGCCCATCTGGCTGACGGCTGTCTGCTTCGTGCTGTTCGGGCTGCTGCTCAACAAGACCACCTTCGGGCGCAATACCCTGGCCATGGGGGGTAACGAGGAGGCCGCACGTCTGGCCGGGGTCAACGTGGTGCGCACCAAGATCATCATCTTCACCATGACCGGGCTCATCGCCTCGCTCGCCGGCATCATCCTCGCATCCCGCATGACCTCGGGTCAGCCCATGACCTCCATCGGCTTCGAGCTGGTGGTGATCTCCGCCTGCGTGCTGGGTGGGGTCTCCATGAAGGGGGGGATCGGCAAGATCTCCTACATCATCGCCGGGGTGCTGATCCTGGGGCTGATGGAGAACGCCATGAACCTGCTCAACATCTCCCCGTTTGCCCAGTACGTGGTGCGTGGCCTCATCCTGCTCGCCGCCGTGCTGTTCGACCGCTACAAGCAGGTGCGCAAAGCCCGTATCTGAGCGATGTCTTTCCTCGTCACCGGGCCGGCCTCGCGCCGGCCCGGTGTTTTCCCCGGCAAGCTGTGAGCCAGTTCAACAATTTCACAACGAACAGCTTGCGAACTTAGGGGGTTCCTACGCCGGATCTCTACAATGGCCCATGTCGACTTTTTTACTGAAACCCTGTTTTCCGCCATGTCCTCGATGCAAAAAGAGAAGCCGAAACAACTCAATCCCCTGCTGCCCGGCTACGCCTTCGACGTCTTCCTGGTCTCGGGGATGACTCCCATCGAGCAGGGGAGCGCGCTGGATTTCACCATCGACAGGCCCCACGGCATGAAGGGGTTCATCGTCAATCTGACCATCAAGGGCAAGGGGCAGATCTTTCAGGGGGACAAGGCCTTCACCGTGGAGCCCGGTGACCTGCTGCTCTTTCCACCCGCGGCGGTGCACCATTACGGCCGGGCGCCGGATGCCAGAGAGTGGTATCACCGCTGGGTCTATTTCCGGCCGCGGGCCTATTGGGCTGACTGGCTCAAGTGGCCCCAGGTGACGGAGCAGGTGGGGCGACTGCAACTGGCGGACAACCAGCTGCTCACCGAATTCGACGCCCTCTTCCTCGACATCGAGGAGACCCACAAGCAGCTGCGGCCCATGTCGGAGCAGCTCGCCATGAACCTCTTGGAGCGGTTGCTCATCCGCTGCTACGAGGCATCGTCCCAGAATGCCTATCCCGCCATCGATCACCGGGTCCACGAGGCGTGCCAGATCCTGAGCGAGTCCCTCTCGGCCGAGATCTCGGTGGAAGCGCTGGCGGAGCAGGTGTTCTTGTCCCCCTCGCGCCTCGCGCACCTGTTTCGCGAGCAGGTGGGGGTGAGCATAGTGCGCTGGCGTGAGGATCAGCGCATCATGCGGGCCAAGCTGTTGCTGCAGACCACGCCGCTGTCGGTCGCCACCATAGGCCAGCAGGTGGGCTATGACGATCAGCTCTACTTCTCGCGGGTATTCCGAAAGCGGGTAGGAGTCAGCCCCACCGAATACCGCAAGTGCGCCACCCCGCTGTGAGCAGAGCCCAGAGATGACAAAGCCCTCATGACGAGGGCTTTTGTTATCCATGAGGGGCGGATGCGCAATCAGCCCTGACGAGCCTTGAACCTGGGATTGCTCTTGCAGATGACGAACAACTTGCCGCGTCGACGCACGATCTGGCAGTCCGGGTGACGCGACTTGGCGGATTTCAGGGAGGCGAGGACTTTCATTGTTTCTCTTTTCCTTTGCTGAAGAACTGACCGAATCGCTGGCCGAAGCGAGCGACCTGACCTTCCTTGCCGACCTGCTTCTGTTTGCCGGTATAGAAGGGGTGGGACGCGCTGGAGACATCCAGCGTCACATAGGGGTAGGTGTTGCCATCTTCCCACTCTCTGGTGCGATCGGTGGCCAGCGTGGAGCCGATCAGAAAGTAGGTATTGCTGGCGAGATCGTGGAACAGAACCTTGCGGTATTCAGGGTGAATATGGGGGCGCATGATTGCCTCTTTTGTTATGTTATAACAAGGCATGATAATGCGATGGATGAGAATCAATATCAACTGTTTTTTCCATGATGACAGCGATGGGGGAAAATCGGGGCCGTTCGGCTGCACATCGTCAGCAAGAAGGCATGGGCGGTGAGGGCCTATGTGCAGCCACCATCTTTACTTTTCAAATTTACTGTATAAAAATACAGTAAATTATCATGGAGACGTACCCTATGCGCCTGGAAATCATCATCGACAGAAAACACCAGATCCCCACCTCGACCATGGAGGCCTTGCGCCAGGAGCTGCTCAAGCAACTGGGTGAGCGTTTTCCCGATCTGCATGTGCGGGTGGCACCGGGTAGTGCCATGGCTCTGACGGTCAGTCGCGCCAGCAAGGAAGACAAGGAGCTGGCCGAAGCCATGGTGCAGGAGGTGTGGGAAAACGCTGATAGCTGGATGCCGGAAGAAGAGGCTCTGGAGGCCTGAAGATAAGCTCTCAGCGGCAAACATCGTCGTGATCCACCAGGGCGCGAGGAGGAACCTCCAGTCGGGTGATGATCCCTGTACCGGCTTTGCCGAACCGCTCTTCAAAACACGCAGCCATGGGCTGCGTGTTGCGTTGATGGGGTAAGCGCATGACCATGAAGGCGAAAGGCGAAAGGCGAAAGGCGAAAGGCGAAAGAGTAATGTCTCTGGCTGCGTTCAGAGTCCCGCCCAACGCTTGAGGCTGTCGACCTGCACCCGTTGGGTGGCCTGTGCGATGTCGCCATTGGCACGCAGTGCCTTGAGGGCCGCGGGGAGCGCCGCGCGTACCTCGTCCGCCGTCATCCCCGGTTGCAATGCCGGGTGGTAGGCAAGCTTGAGTAACACGTAATCGAGCCCGGTCAGAAAGCTGTCGATGCTGCTGTCATTGAAGATGGAGGGGAACACCTTGTCCGAGTCGTTGGGCAGCCCCATCACCTGGCTCAACTCTTCCACTACGCAATCCAGAAAACGACCTTTTGCCCGGCTGTAATCCACCGGAATGATGATGGTGGCACGGGTGATCTCGTAGCGAGCGTTGGTGGCGAAATTGGCCAGGCAGATCCCCTCCTTGAGGGCGATGCGCACCGACTCGTCCTGGCGCATGGTGCGCGCAGCCCAGCTCGCCATCTGTTTGTGCCGGGTCATGATGAGGGTGAGATTGGGGTTGTCGTTGACAATCTCGATGGGGTGACCGGTGATCCTGCTCAGGTGACGGGTCTGTACCTTGACGACCTCGGCCTGCAGCGGCTTGTCGCCGAATTCGTTGACGAGCTTGAGACGCACGGGGCCCGGCCAGCGGGAGAAGTGCTCCTGTTGTTCATGGTCATACTCCCGTTTCATGGCGATTTCCATGAAGCTCTGGACAAGGTAGTCATCACGCTGCCAGCGTTCGGTGGCCGACAGCGGCAGGGAGAAGAGCCAGAGCATCAGCCCCGGGAGCAACCAGTGCCCATGGCGAACGGGCTGGAGAGGTGTGTGCCATGGGCGCATCTTGCCTCCTTGCAAGGGGATCAGCGGGCGGTACGCTCGATATCACGCCAGGTGAGCCAGAGCCTGAGATCGAACTCCAGTTGATGATAGTCCGGTTCCATGTGCTGGCAGAGTTGGTAGAAAGCCTTGTTGTGATCCTTCTCCTTCAGGTGGGCCAGCTCATGCACCACTATCATCTTGAGAAAGGCGGGATGGGCCTCCTTGAACAGGGCGGCGATGCGGATCTCGTTCTTGGCCTTGAGCTTGCTGCCTTGCACCCGGCTGACATAGGTGTGCAGTCCCAGGGCATCCTTGATCACGTTGATCTTGCCGTCGAAGATCACCTTGGAAAGCGGCGCCGAGCTTTTCAGGTAGCGGTTCTTCAGCTCCATGGTATAGGCGAGCAGCGCCTTGTCGCTCTGGACGAGGTGGGTTTGCGGGTAGCGTTTGGCCAGCATCTCGCCGAGTTTGCCCGCCGCAATCAACTGCTGTACCTGAGCCTTGAGTGGCTCCGGATAGCCCCCCAGATAAGTCAGCTCCGCCATGATTCTTCCCTCTGCCGCAAAAAAGAGCGCCATTGTAGTCAGGATGGAGCGCCTTGAACATGGTCGGCCCCCCTCTTTATGACGACAACGAAAAGGGGCTATCACCAGGATGGCCCCTTCTGTGTGCCTGATTAGCGGCGCCGGTACAGGCCCGGGTCCACCTCTTCATACTGGGCTGCCAGATACTGGTAGAAGGCAAGGTGGGAGGGGGAGGTCGGAGTCTTGAGCTCCTGTGCCACCCGCTCCGGTTTGGCGATGATGAATTTGGGTTGTTGGCGCTGGATGTCAGCCAGCACCCGCTCGCGCACATCGTAGGGCGGGTTGACGTTGGCAAAGAACAGATAGGCGGAGGCCGGCTGGCGATCGGTCCAGAGGTAGTATTGCGGCTGGATGCCATCGACCCAGATCTTGTCGGTAGGCGCCGTCTCGGCGAGGATACGGTCGACCCTGACCTGAGCGGGAGGATTGAACGGCCTGCCCTTGAGATTGCCTTCCCAGGCGTTGTTGACCAGCAGCGCCAGCATAGCCAGCGAGGCGAGCCAGGGGGTGGCGCTACGCACGTCCCAGGCGCGCCAGAGCGGGACCAGAATGAGCACGGGCAAGGCCCACAGCAGGCTGTTGCCGAGCACCTCGCGCACCCGCTCCAGAGACCACTCCTTGGTGCTCCAGCCATAGCCGAGCTGCTGGGCCAGCAACCAGCTGGCGGTCAGTACCACCAGAGAGATGCAGAGCAGCCCCAGGGCATCGGATCGCTGCTCGCTTCTGTCCAGCAGGCAGGCGAGCGGCAGCAGGCCAAGTTGCAGATAGAGCACGTCATAGTGATCGAACACATGGCCGGAGACCGAGTTGGCGATCAGGGTGAACAGCACACCCAGGAGGGTGGCGCACAGCGCGGGGAGATACCACTCCTGGCGGCGCCCGAGCATCAGCACGAGGAAGGCGGGCAGCAGCATGATGAGGCCGGTGCGCAGCAGACCGACGGCGCCCACCTCAGGAGAGAAGCCGTTGCCGTAGCTCCCTTCAAAGAAGATGCCGAAGGCGTAGTATTTGAACTCGGTCAGCACGTCGTGGTGCTGGAAGTAGGCATAGAGCGGGCCGCCGACGAGGGCCAGTCCAAGCAGGCTGGAAAAGAGCAGGGCAAAGGCGCAGCGCCACTGCTCACGCAGGCACCAGTGACAGAAGAGCACCAGATACCAGGCCCCCCAGAAGGCGCCGTTGTTGGTGCGCATCCAGGCCACGATGGCGAAGGTGAGTGCGGCGACCAGGGCCGGTCCCCAGCTGAATCGCTTGTCCAGCAGCATGGTGATGAAAGCCCACTGGGCGATGAGGGCCAGATGGAATGTCCAGTCCTCTGTCATGTTGCCGTAGTAGTAGCGAGTGCTGTAGAGCGCCAGCAGGGCCAGCATGCTGCCAAGTCGCGCCCGCACCGAGAGCCCGAGCTGCGAAAAAGCCTGCCAGCTCGCCATGAGGCCCAGCCAGCAGAGCACCCACTCCAGCAGCCAGATCCCGAAGAAGCCACCAAGGCCATAGCCCAGTGCATCGAGGGCGAAGATCATGGGACCCTTGATGTCGATCATGTCCCGATAGAGTACGCCCCCCTCGCTCCACATCTTGCCCATCACCGCAAACAGGGAGGCATCAAATCCCGGGGCCATGCCGTGGAACAACGGATTGCGCAGACAGAACAGCAGAGCCATCAGGGCGGTGAGCAAGATGACCGACGGCCTGATCCCGGGATTGTGGCGGTGCGGGGTAAAGCGGATGGCGTGATTCATGGGTGACCTGTTCCTGCGGGAAAGACTGAAAAAGCGGGCTTATCTTGCCGAGCCGGGCTGCACGATGCAATGGAAGAAGTGTAGGCACCTGAAATAATTCGTAAAAGTATCGTTTTCACGCCTCTGTCTGCACTGGCAGGCCACATCACAAGACAGGGCTGGCGCAGTCGGGCGTCACAGCCTGAGGTTGCATGGTAGGGGGCCTGCGCCTGGGAGCGGATCAGGATTCCCCTATGCAGTGGAAAGGCGGCACCGACCCGGGATGGTCCGGTGTCAGATTCACTGGCCGTGATACTCCACCAGGGCCGGCAGAGGGCTGAGTTCCGGCAGGTGGCGTGCCCAGCGCAGGAAGGCATCCGCCAGGGTGATGCCGAGCTCCTGATTGTGCTGGGTCAGGGTGCGGGCAAGGGCCGTGTAGCCCTCCTTGCCGGAGGCGGTATAGGCACTGGAGACCCCGCGATAGATGGCATCCGGCTCGACGTGCTGCCACTGACCCGGGCTGACTTCCCATTCCAGGCGAGTGATCCTCTCCCCTTTGGGTCTGTCGGCCTGATAGCAGAAGCGCACCCCGGCGGTATAGGGGAAGCTGCCGCTGCCATTGCCCGTCACCCCGTTGTTGGTGGCGTTGTCGATGGCCCCCTCCAGCGCCTCGGCCAGTTCATGGCCGTGCACCCGGTAGAGAGTAAGGGGAATGGCAAAGGGCAGCAGACGCCCGGCAACATCTGCTTCGGTCAGGGGGCCGGGCTCGAGGGAGCAGCGCACGCCCCCGGCATTGTGCAGGGCAAAGTCTACCTGACCCACCTGTTCGCGGGCACTGGCCAGCATGGCACTCGCTACCAGGGGGGCGAC
This sequence comes from Aeromonas sp. R2-1, assembly GCF_040908425.1. Lineage (NCBI taxonomy): Bacteria > Pseudomonadati > Pseudomonadota > Gammaproteobacteria > Aeromonadales > Aeromonadaceae > Aeromonas > Aeromonas sp. R2-1. The sequence continues at coordinate 22,453 of NZ_JBFODR010000053.1, read as the reverse complement.
CTGGCTGCCGGCGGGCAGGCTGGCATCGGGCAGGCGCTGGTGATGGAGCGAATCGGCGAGCCGGGTCACCACGCGCCGGGCCATGGTTTCGAGCTCGGGGCGATAGCGTCTGGCCAGATGCTGCTCGAGCTCGGGGGCCGGTTCGCAGAAGTGCAGCCCCGCAGGAGGCGGGGAAGCAAAGGGCCAGGGATCCCAGGGTAACCACTCCAGCTGGCCGCGGCTTTGGCACACGCGTCCCTGCTCGTCGAAGGTGAGTTCGCACACCCCGAGACAGAGGGCGCTGTGGGCGGCGTGCAGGATGGCCACCCCGTTCACCATGAGGGGATAGCTGCCTTCTCTGTCGAGCCCGAGCGGCGCCAGATCCCCCAGCAGGCTGTGGGTGTGCCCGCCGACGATGAGGCTGAGCTCGGGGAAGCGGGTCGCCAGTCGCTTGTCCTGCGCCAGACCCAGGTGGCTCAGCAATATGATGTGGTTGATCCCCTCGGCCTTGATCTCGCAGAGGGCACGGCTCAAGGTCTCTTCGATACCGTGGAAACGGGTGTGGGGATCGGGGCTCGCGATGGCGGCCATCTGCGGCAGCGTGATGCCGAGCAGGGCGAAGGGCACGTCGTCGATGACGCGCTTGTGCCAGGGGCGGCTCGCGTCAAACAGCCGCGGCAGTCCCTGTAGCCGCAGCGGGGCATCGGCGGGCTCCTGACGGTTGTCGATGTTGGCGGCGAGCACCGGGAAATCGAGCTGGCGCAAAAACTCCACCAGCGGCCCGTTGCCCAGATCGAATTCGTGGTTGCCGATCACCATGGCATCCGGTCGCAAGAGGGCCAGCAGGTCCGCATTGGCCCGCCCTTTGAAGCGGTTGAAGTAAAGTGACCCCTGGAAGGTATCGCCGCCATGCAGCAGCAGGCAGGTCTGGCCGGCTGCCTCGGCCTGTTGGCGCAGGGCGGTGAGCCGGGTCAGGATGCGGCCATAGCCGCCGCACTGGGTGCGCCATTCGGACTCGCCATCGGGGGAGAAGCGCATGGGGGCACCATCGAAATGGGAGTGGCAGTCGCTGAAGTGGGCAAGTTGAACCGTCATACTCAAGGCTCGGTCCTCCTTAGAAAAAAAGAGCACCGAGTCTACTGCATGGGGTGGGGGGATACCAGCCCGGCGGCAGCCGGGCCGGTAAAGAGTCAGGCGGGAACCATGATCTGGGTGGCGAGGATCACCACCAGCAGGCCGACGGCCACCGGCAGCGAGGTACGTTTGACCACCTCGAACGGAGAGAGATTCCCCATCCCCGCACAGGCGACCACCACCCCGGAGACCGGCGAGATGGTGCGGCCGAGGTTGGATGCCTGCAGCATGGGGATCACCAGATAGGCCGGGTTGACGCCGAGGCTGGTGGCCAAATGGGGGATGAGCTCCACGAAGGCGTAGAAGGGGGCGTTGCCGGAACCCGTGGTGAAGGCCGCCAGGGTGGTGATGACCACCAGCACCAGCATGATGACGATGCCGCCGGTACCGAAGCTCTGGGCCAGATCCAGGAGGTTGGCGATGAAACCGAGCCCCATCAGACCCTGGGCAAAGACCCCGGCACCCACCAGCAGCATCACCACGCCGGCGAAGGCGTCGGCCATGTTGCGCCAGCACACCTGCAGCCCGTCCAGCAGCTCGCGGCCGTTGCGCTTGCGCACCAGCTCCAGCAGGGCGGCCAGCACCAGGCAGATGACGATGATGGTGACGATGTCGAGCTTGGGCCCCAGTTTGCCGTCAAACAGCAGCACACCGATGATGGGGGTGAAGGGCAGGATGGCGTAGAAACCGGGGGCGTCGGTGACAAGATCGCTCGGGGCGACCGCGGCGTTGTGCTCCCCTGCCTTCTGATCCAGATAACGTTGCCAGAAGAAGTGGGTCACCGCCATGGCGGCGATGGCCACCAGGGAAATGGGTAGGGTCAGCTTGAAGGCAAACTCGATGAGCTCCATGTTCGCAGCCTGGGCGGCCATCACCACGTCCCCCGAGGTGGGGGAGAGGATGATGGCGGCCGGTGAGGCGCACACCGCCGCCGCCGCGCCACGGGAGATCCCCATGTTGACCATCAGCGGGAAGAGGGTGGCCATCAGCAGAACCCCGAGGCCGGTTGCGGAGCTCACCGCCAGCGACATGGCGCAAGCGACCAGATAGGCGGCCACCAGCAGGATGTAGGGGGACTTGATGACACCGAGGGGCTTGCTCGCGAGCTTCACCAGTATTGTGTTGGCGCCGATGTGGCTCATGTAGCCGGCAAAGCCGCACAGCACCATGATGAGCATGCCGAGGCCACCCCCCCTGTCGACCAGCAGGAAGCGCACGTATTCGAAGATGTCGGTGGCCATGTGGCCGGTGGAGGGGACGCTCGCTGGCAGCACCGCCTTGCCCATCAGGGCGGTGATCGCCAGCAGCAGCAGGCCGCCGCTGAGCAGTACCCCGGTGGCGGAGTAGCCCTTGAAGATGTAGCGACCCACGGCCAGGGTGACCAGGGTGCCGATCAGGAGTTCTATCATAAAACCTTCCCAAGAGTTGAAGTGAGGGGGTGGCCTGCCAGGGCTCACCAGAGGGTTGCGCTGGACTATCCGGCATCGGCCAACAAAAACACTGCGGATATTACCCACTAAGGAGTATTTCACCATCCGTTCGATGGCAGCTTGTGATCTCGACTGCAAATCCCCGCCTGAGCCGGGGTGATGACTCGCACGTTTGCAGCAACCGGGTGCCAAGAGCGGATGACAGGGGGCTGGATCAGGGGTAATCTCCCAATTGGGTTATTAATTCATTGATTATTAATTGAAATTAAGCCGGGACTCACAAGGAGCAAAGCCGCGGACAGATGGGACTCTTCAGCAAGACAGGGGTGACGGTGGCCCTCATTTATGCCGCCTCAATTGGTGCTGTACCTTCCCACTATGCCGGTGTGAAGGTCGCCCCCGATATCAAGGTCGACTTCCAGTTCTATCGGGTCTCCGGGGCCGATGTGGGGGCCGTGATGCGCCAGATCACCGCCTTGTCGCCCACCCAGGCGGACGGGCACATTGGCAAGGCCAGTTATCAGCTCTCCTGGCAGTTGCAGACGAAGGCGACGGCGGCGCGCTGCGAGCTGGAGCAGGCCAGCGTCCGTGCCCGCATCCAGGTCAGGGTGCCCAACTGGATGGACAAGGCCCGTGCGCCCGCGAAGGAGCGCCAGAAGTGGGACAAACTGGTGGCCGCCATGTTTGACTACGAGAGCCGTCACAAGGACATCCTGCTGGAGAGCGTGAGCCAGCTTGGCACGCGCCTCGCCCAGTTGCCGGTGACCCGGGATTGCCCAACCCTGGAGCATCAGGGCTGGCAGGCAGGGCAGGCGGTGCTGGAGGCCACCCGGGCGCGGTTCGACACCCTGGCCAGCCAGACCGATCAGGGGCGCAGGCTGGGGGTCGTCTGGCCCAGGGCTGGCTGATGACACGTGTACAGGCCCATGGACGCTCATGGGAAACATAAAAAACGGGCTGATTGAGCCCGTTTTTTATTGGTGCGCCCAATGGTGTGGAGGCGGGCAGCCCCGGCTCCTGGGGAGTTAGTCGCGCAGTGGCTTGCCCCTGCGCAGCCTTCGCACCCAGTAGCGGGCGGGATGGAGCGCCTCCAGCAGATCGGCGGCCAGCGGCAGGGGATCGCCGCAGATCTCGCTGGCGACCAGTTCGCCGCACAGGGGCGCCGAGCACAGACCTCGGGAGCCGAGCGCCCCCAGCACGTAGAGGCCGGCGTGCAGGGGTAGTGCGCTCTGCTGATCCGCGGGGGCGTTGACGTCATGATCCGCCAGCGCCGCCAACCGGGCGACGGGCCCGGCTACCGGCAGGTGATCCCGGCTGGCGCAGCGCACCCCGATGCGGGCCTGAGCACCGCTCACATCCACCTCGGCAGGCCAGCGCTGCTGGGGCACACAGGCTTGCAGCCGCGCCTTGTTCTGCTCCTGCTCGTCGGTGCGGTATGCAAGGTCGGTCTGGTTGCGGCCATAGCTGGCCCCGATGCAGTGCGCGCCGTTGTGGGCCGGGGTGAGGTAGCCATCGTAGCAGAGCACGCTCTTGAGCTGGCTCAAGCCAGCCGTGGTCGGCACATGGCTCACCTGGCCGCGCACCGGATAGAGAGGAAGCTCGGCAAAGGGGAGAAGGGTTGGCAACTGATGCCCGGCCGCCACCACCAGATTGGGGGCGTGCCACTGGCGGCCATCCCGGCTCTCCACTCGCCAGCCATCGGCCTCTTCGGCAATGCGGGTTACAGCGGCATTGAACACCACTTCCAGCCGCCCGCTGGCCTGCGCCTCCCTGATGGCGGCGCGGGTGAGATCCGCCGGACAGAGCCAGCCCCCTAGGGGATAGCTCACGCCATCCGCATCGCAGGGCAGGCCGACCACCTGCTCAACCTCCGCTGCCGAGAGTGGGTGCATCAGCTCGGGGGGGAAGGGGCCCTGGCTCATCTTGGCAAGCTTGGCGGTGGACTTGTCGTCGTAACCGAGTTGGGTGACGCCACACAGGGAGAAGGCGACGGGGTGGTGCTTTGCCAGGGCCAGCAGCCGGTTTCTGGCAAAGCCGAAGGCCAGCGAATAGAAGCGCGACAGGGCATCGTGCTCGCCGTTGAGCAGGGGGTAGAGGGCTCCTTGTCGATTGCCGGAGGCGCCGCTGGCCGGTTCACCATCTTCGCACAGCAAGGTGACGTGCCGACCCCGCTCCACCAGAGAGAGCGCCGTCATGGCGGAAGCGATGCCGCCACCGATGATGAGCACCTCTCCCTCCCGCCCTGCGGGGCGGGCATACCAGGGGGCGATGCTCTGCTGCGGCACTTTGCCTTCCCGAACACCCGCCAGCATCTCCCGCTTGCTGCCGTGGCCCTTCACCTTCTTCATGGCAAAGCCGGCGGCAATCAGCCCCCGTCGCACGAAACCGGCGCAGGTAAAGGTCGAGAGGGTGGCATCGGGGCGGGCGAGGCGAGCGAGATCGTCGAAGAGATCCTGGGTCCACATCTCTGGGTTCTTGGCAGGGGAGAAACCGTCCAGATACCAGGCGTCCACCAGACCGGTTGCCGGATGGGGCACCTGAGGCAGCATCTCCTTGATGTCGCCAAACCAGAGATCGAGGCGGATGCGGCCATCGGCAAAGAGCAGGCGATGGCAGCCGGAGACCGGCAACGGCCACTGGTCGATGAGAGGCTGGCTCAAGGGGGCGAGCTCGGACCAGGCGGCCAGGGCCTTGCGCAGATCGGCCTGGGTAAGGGGGTATTTCTCGACGCTGATGAAGTGCAGCCGGGATCCGTTGCCGGACAGGGGGGCCTGTTCCAGAAAGACGGCCATTGTGGCCAGAAAGTTAAGTCCTGTACCGAAACCTGTTTCACCAATCACGAAACTGTCACTATCGTGGTGCGAAAATCGCTCTGGCAGTCGATTTTGCTGCAAAAAGACGTAGCGGGTTTCACTTAGACCGTTATCATTGGAAAAGTACACATCCCCGAACTCACTGGAGACTGGAGTTCCCGCTTCGTTCCAGTCCAATCGGGCATGATGTAAGGATGTTTGACTCACGTTTTCCTCGGCTCGCGTCACAAAATCGCGGGCATTCTACGTGAAAGCAGACCAGTTTGGCAGCCGAAAGCGGGTAGACTCGGTGCCAGTTTTTCCAGACGAGATGAATTAATGAGAAGAGCAGTGATCACCGGTATCGGCGTCATCTCCAGTATCGGCAACAACAAGGAAGAGGTGCTGGCCTCCCTGAAAGCAGGCAAATCCGGCATCACCTATTCCGAGCAGTTCGAGCAGTACAACCTGCGCAGCCGTGTCTGGGGTAACATCAAACTCGATCCGTCTGAACTGATCGACCGTAAAGTCATGCGTTTCATGGGTGACGCCGCGGCCTACGCCTACCTCTCCATGCAGCAGGCCATCGAAGATGCCGGCCTGCCGGAAGAGATGGTCTCCAACGAGCGTACCGGCATCGTGACCGGTTCCGGCGGCGCCTCCGGCAAGAACACCTCCGAATCTGCCGATATCGCCCGTGAAAAGGGCGTCAAGCGGGTGGGTCCCTACATGGTGCCGCGTACCATGTCCTCCACCACCTCCGCCTGTCTTGCCACCCCGTTCAAGATCAAGGGTGTCAACTACACCATCAGCTCCGCCTGCGCCACCTCTGCTCACTGCATCGGTCACGCCCTGGAACTGATCCAGCTTGGCAAGCAGGACATCATCTTTGCCGGTGGCGGCGAGGAGCTGGACTGGTCTTCCACCATCCAGTTCGACGCCATGGGCGCGCTCTCCACCAAGTACAACGACAACCCGGAAAAAGCGTCCCGCACCTATGATGCGGACCGCGACGGCTTCGTCATCTCCGGTGGCGGCGGCATCCTGGTGGTCGAGGAGCTGGAACACGCCCTGGCCCGTGGTGCCCACATCTACGCCGAAATCACCGGTTACGGTGCGACCTCCGACGGCTACGACATGGTGGCCCCGAGCGGTGAAGGCGCCGTGCGTTGCATGAAGATGGCGATGCAGGGTGTCGGCAAGGTGGACTACATCAACACCCACGGTACCTCTACACCGGTTGGTGACACCAAGGAGCTGGAAGCCATTCAGACCCTGTTTGGCAGCAATGCACCCAAGCTCTCCGCCACCAAGGCGATGACCGGCCATGCCCTGGGCGCCGCCGGCGTGCACGAGGCCGTCTACTCCCTGCTGATGATGGAACACGGCTTCATCGCCCCCAGCATCAACATCGAGAACCTAGACGAGAAAGCCGTGGGCCTGCCCATCGTGCGTGAATACGAAGCGGCCGACCTCAATACCGTCATGTCCAACAGCTTCGGCTTTGGCGGTACCAACGCCTCTCTGGTGTTCAGCAAGTTCAAGGCTTGATCTCCCTGTGGGGAGCGCAACGCGAAATAGAAAAAGGCGCCGAAAGGCGCCTTTTTTATTGAACTCTTTTTATTGAACTCTGCTGATGGTTCCCGGTTCGGGACCGCTGTCTGCCAGGGGCAACCGCATATAGACAGCCCCGTCACCATACTCCACCAGCGATTTGCCGGTGTCGGCGGGCACAAACCCCTGCTTGCGCCAGAAGGCGGGGGCATCCTGAACCGCCACCAGGCCTGCATGGCGATATCCTGCATGGCTCGCGAAAGTGAGCGCCCTTGCCAGCAGTCGCTGTCCGACACCCAGGCCGCGTGCCTTGCTCGAGACAGCGAGATCGTGCAGATAGAACTCGTCGTGGCCGGCCAGCGCCTTCATCGGCACCGAGAGGGGCGGGGGCTGGTGGGCACGCCAGGGGTGGCAGAGCAGGTAACCCAGCACCTTGCCCTGACGCTCGGCCACCCAGCAGGAGGCGGGGGCCAGCTCGGTTTTGTTCTGCATCACCTCGAGGGGCTCGGGTTCGAACTGGTGATAACACTCGTGCTGGATGGCCATGATGGCGGGCCAGTCTGGCGTGCGGATGGTGCGGATCGTGATCATGATGCGGGTCGGGTCCGTACTCAAACCGTGGCAAAAAGGGGTGACAGCATACCTCAGAGAGCACACAAACGAAACCGGGTTACCTGTCAGCGACTCGTCAGCGAACCGGCTCCTTGCTCACGACCTTGATCAGCTGGTAGCGCAAGGAAGGGGCATCGGCCGGCACATCGGCAAGTTGCTCCCTGGTCACTTCCAGCTGGTAGCGGTAGCCCGGCTCGAAGGTGAAGCCTTCGATCTGCTGATAGAAGAGACTCCAGCTCTCGCCCGGCTGACTGCGCACCTGCATGCACTTCATGGGGGCGACACCGACGCAGTCTGCCAGTTTGTCCTGGATATAGAGGGTTTCGGTGGTCGGGGCGCTCTGGCAGGCGCTGAGCAGGAGGGCGGAGCTGAGGAGCAGGGGAGATTTCATGATGAGTGTCCTTGGCGTAAAAGGGCGCGATTAAACCTGCAAAAGAAAAGGCGGTCAATGACCGCCTTTGTAACAAACCATGACAGATCGGGCTCAGCGCTGGTCGAGGGGCACGAATTCGCGCAGGGGCTGACCGGTGTAGAGCTGACGGGGACGGCCGATCTTCTGATCCGGGTCCGAGTGCATCTCGTTCCAGTGGGCAATCCAGCCGATGGTACGGGAGATGGCGAAGATCACGGTGAACATGGACATGGGGATGCCGATGGCCTTCATGATGATGCCGGAGTAGAAGTCCACGTTCGGGTAGAGCTTCTTCTCGATGAAGTAGGGGTCGGACAGCGCGATGCGCTCCAGCTCCATGGCCACGTCCAGCAGCGGATCCTTGATCTGCAGCTCGGTAAGCACCTCGTGGCAGGTTTCGCGCATCACGGTGGCACGGGGATCGTGGTTCTTGTAGACCCGGTGACCGAAGCCCATCAGACGGAACGGATCGTTCTTGTCCTTGGCGCGGCCGATGTACTCGGGAATGCGATCCACGGAGCCAATCTCTTCGAGCATCTTGAGGCAGGCTTCGTTGGCACCACCGTGGGCCGGGCCCCACAGGGAGGCGATCCCCGCAGCGATACAGGCAAACGGGTTGGCACCGGAAGAACCGGCCAGACGCACGGTGGAGGTGGAGGCGTTTTGCTCATGATCCGCATGCAGGGTGAAGATGCGGTCCATGGCGCGCTCGACGATGGGGTTGACCTTGTACTCTTCGGTCGGCACGCCAAACATCATGTGCAGGAAGTTGCCTGCATAGGAGAGGGCGTTGCGCGGCTGCATGAAGGGCTGGCCGATGGAGTACTTGTAACACATGGCGGCCAGGGTCGGCATCTTGGAGAGCAGACGGAAGGCACAGATCTCGCGATGCTCCTCGTTGTTGATGTCGAGGGCGTCGTGATAGAAGGCGGACAGTGCGCTGACCACGCCGCACATGACGGCCATGGGGTGGGCGTCGCGGCGGAAGCCACGGAAGAAGAAGGCGATCTGCTCGTGCACCATGGTGTGGCGGGTGACCAGACGTTCAAATTCCGCATATTGGGTCTTGGTGGGGGCCTCGCCGTACAGCAGGATGTAGCAGACTTCGAGGTAGCTGGCCTGGGTGGCCAACTGGGCGATGGGGTAACCGCGGTGCAGCAAGACACCCTGGTCGCCATCGATGTAGGTGATGGAAGATTTGCAAGAACCGGTGGCCATGAAACCGGGGTCGAAGGTGAAATATCCTTGCGTGCCCAGCTTTCTGACATCGATCACATCGGGTCCAACGGTACCGGAGAGGATCGGCAGTTCAACCGGCTCTTTTCCGGGCAGATGTAGGGTGGCTATCTTATCAGCCATAGCACGTCTCCTTTGCTCTTTTATAATTTGGTTCCAGCCCTACTTTATTACGACTGTTATGACGCTGGCAAAGGTTCTTACCCGTACCACGGCGGCTGGAGCGCCTTATTTGAACCAGAGAACCATGTCTTTGTCAATTTTGCTGGATGATCATTAATGACTTGTTAAAGCTGTTGTGAGATCTGGTTTACGGTTTTGGATTTTCTGTGTAGCTATTTGATTGTCATTGGTTAAGGCCGCCGATATACTGCGCCACGTGGGTGATGGTCGTCGGTGTTTGAAACGCTTTCGCAAAGCCAGATGTGATATCGAAAATGTTATTTTTGGCTTTCCTGAGTTGTTTTGGTAACAAAAACCTAACAAATGCCACTCCTCGCCCTCAAAGCGTGTGAAAACAATAACTAACGTGCTCAATGGAGCTGAGTGGGCAAAGCCGTGAAAAACAAACAGAGACCTGTAAACCTCGACCTACAGACGATCAGCTTTCCTGTCACCGCCATCGCTTCCATCTTGCATCGTGTCTCAGGGGTCATCACCTTTGTGGCATTGGCCATCTTGCTGTGGATGCTTGGTACTTCACTCGCCTCTCCCGAAGGATTTGAATCGGTCGTTGCCATCATGGACAACTTCCTGATCAAGTTCGTGCTGTGGGGGATCCTGACCGCGCTGGCTTACCACATCGTGGGCGGTCTGCGGCACCTGGTCATGGACATGGGCTATTGGGAAGAGCTGGAATCCGGTAATCAGAGTGCCCGTGTGGCCTTCGTGATCACCGCGGTTTTGGCGGTATTGGCGGGGGTACTGGTATGGTAACCAATTCTGCAACTTTCGGGCGCAGCGGTGTTCATGATTACATCCTGATCCGCGCCACCGCCCTCATCATGACGTGCTACGTCCTCTATCTGGTTGGCTTTGTCGCGTTCAACGACATCACCTACGAGGTGTGGACCGGCTTCTTCTCCAACACCTTCACCAAGGTCTTCACCCTGCTGACGCTCGTATGCGTCTTGATCCACGCCTGGATCGGTCTATGGCAGGTGCTGACCGACTATATCAAGCCGGTCGGACTGCGCGGTGCGCTGCAGTTTGTGCTGGTGGTGGTGCTGTTTGTCTATGTGATGACTGGTTTCGTCGTGCTGTGGGGTGTGTAAGGTGACTATTCCAACTCGTGAATTTGATGCGGTCGTGATCGGTGCCGGTGGCGCCGGTATGCGCGCCGCGCTGCAGATTGCCCAGTCCGGCAAGAGCTGCGCCCTGTTATCCAAGGTTTTCCCGACCCGTTCCCACACGGTCTCCGCCCAGGGCGGGATCACGGTCGCCCTGGGCAATGCCCACGACGACAACTGGCAGTGGCACATGTATGACACCGTCAAGGGCTCCGATTACATCGGTGATCAGGAAGCCATCGAATACATGTGCAAGACCGGCCCCGAGGCCATCTATGAGCTGGAGAACATGGGCTTGCCTTTCTCCCGCTTTGACAACGGTACCGTCTACCAGCGTCCGTTCGGCGGTCAGTCCAAGAACTTCGGCGGCGAGCAGGCTGCCCGCACCGCGGCGGCAGCCGACCGTACCGGTCACGCCCTGCTGCACACCCTGTATCAACAAAACGTCAAGAACAAGACCACCGTCTTCTCCGAGTGGTATGCCCTGGATCTGGTGAAGAACCAGGATGGCCATATCGTCGGCTGTACCGCCATCGACATGGAGAGTGGTGAAGTCGTCTACTTCAAGGCCAAGGCCACCGTGCTCGCCACCGGCGGCGCCGGTCGCATCTACCAGTCCACTACCAACGCCCACATCAACACCGGTGACGGCGTCGGCATGGCGCTGCGCGCCGGGGTCGGCGTGCAGGACATGGAGTTCTGGCAGTTCCACCCCACCGGCATCGCCGGGGCAGGGGTACTGGTGACCGAGGGTTGCCGTGGTGAAGGCGGCTACCTGCTGAACAAGGACGGCGAGCGCTTCATGGAGCGTTATGCGCCAAACGCCAAGGACCTGGCCGGTCGCGACGTGGTGGCCCGTTCCATCATGATCGAGATCCGCGAAGGCCGTGGCTGCGACGGTCCCTGGGGCCCGCACATCAAGCTCAAGCTGGATCACCTCGGCAAAGAGGTACTGGAATCCCGTCTGCCGGGTATCTGCGAGCTCTCTCGCACCTTCGCACACGTGGATCCGGTCAAAGAGCCCATCCCCATCATCCCGACCTGCCACTACATGATGGGCGGCGTGCCGACCAGCGTGAACGGCCAGTGCCTGACCCAGGACAAGGATGGCAACGACGTGCCGGTGGTCGGTCTGTTCGCGGTAGGCGAGATCGCCTGCGTCTCCGTGCACGGTGCCAACCGTCTGGGTGGCAACTCCCTGCTGGATCTGGTGGTGTTCGGTCGTGCTGCCGGCATGCACCTGGTGGAGACCCTTGGCTCGATGGAGCACGGCGTGGAAGCCACCGACGCCGACATCGCCAAGGCGCTGGAGCGCTTCAACCGCTGGGAAAACAACCGTGACGGGGAAGACCCGGCCCAGATCCGCAAGGATCTGCAGCGCTGCATGCAGAACAACTTCTCCGTGTTCCGGGAAGGGGATGCCATGGCAGAAGGGCTGGCCGAGCTGAAACTCATCCGCGAGCGTCTCAAGAACGCCCGTCTGGACGACACCTCCAAGGAGTTCAATACCCAGCGCATCGAGTGCCTGGAGCTGGACAACCTGATGGAGACCGCCTATGCCACCGCGGTGGCGGCGAACTTCCGTACCGAGAGCCGTGGCGCCCACAGCCGCTTCGACTTCCCGGAGCGTGACGATGAGAGCTGGCTGTGCCACAGCCTCTATCATCCGGACACCGAGTCCATGACCCGTCGCGCTGTCAACATGTCACCCAAGACCCGTGAGGCGTTCCCGCCCAAGGTCCGGACTTACTGATTGCGGAGCCAAGCACAATGAACGTCACATTCTCTGTCTACAGATACAATCCGGACGTTGATAACGTCCCGTATATGAAGGATTATCGTCTTGATATTCCTGAAGGTTCCGACATGATGGTGCTCGACGCACTGATCCAGCTAAAGGAGCTGGATCCCACCCTCGCCTTCCGCCGCTCCTGCCGCGAAGGGGTCTGTGGATCTGACGGTCTCAACATGAATGGCAAGAACGGTCTGGCCTGCATCACGCCGCTCTCCGATCTCTTGAAGAAGGGCAGCAAGGTCGTCATTCGACCCTTGCCCGGTCTGCCGGTGATCCGGGATCTGGTGATCGACATGACTCAGTTCTACACCCAGTGGGAGAAGGTCAAACCCTTCCTCATCAACGACGAAAAACTGCCGCCCGTGCGTGAGCACCTGCAATCCCCCGAAGAGCGCGCCAAGCTGGATGGCCTGTACGAGTGCATACTCTGTGCCTGCTGCTCCACCTCTTGCCCCTCCTTCTGGTGGAACCCGGACAAGTTCATCGGTCCGGCCGGCCTGCTCGCCGCCTATCGCTGGCTGGCGGACAGCCGCGATACTGCGGCCAGTGAGCGACTGGGCAACCTGGATGACGCCTTCAGCGTGTTCCGCTGCCACGGCATCATGAACTGCGTGAACGTCTGTCCCAAGGGCTTGAACCCGACCAAGGCCATCGGTCAGATCAAGTCGATGTTGCTCAACCGGGCCGTGTAGTATCGGGGCCAGGGCGCCTTGCGCCGGGCCCGACCTCTGGATAGCCATCCCGCCCCGGGATGGCTATGACCCTACAAGCTGCAGTGCAGCGAACAAGATGTACAAGGGATAGAAATGCATAACGGCGTGATGAAGGCCTGGTTGGAGTCATCTCACCTGGCTGGTGCGAATGCAAGCTACATTGAGGATTTGTACGAATCCTTCCTGGAAAACCCCGACTCCGTTGCCGACGAATGGCGCAGCCTGTTCCAGTCGCTGCCCCAGGTCAACGGACATGCAGTAGAACAACCCCACTCCCAGGTTCGCGACTATTTCCGCCGCCTGGCCAAGGACTCCTCCCGTTACAGCGCTCCCGTCTCCGATCCCCAGGTGGATGCCAAACAGGTTCGCGTACTGCAACTGATCAACGCCTTCCGTTTCCGCGGTCACCAGAACGCCAACCTGGACCCCCTGGGTCTGTGGCAGCGCGAGCCGGTCGCCGAGCTGGACCCGGCCTTCCACAACCTGCAAGGTGCAGACATGGAGGCCACCTTCAATGTGGGCTCCTACGCCATCGGTCGCGAGACCATGGTGCTCTCCGATCTGTATGCCTCGCTGAAGAAGACCTATTGCGGCAGCATCGGCGCCGACTACATGCACCTCACCTCCACCGAGGAGAAGCGCTGGCTGCAAGACAGGCTGGAATCCATCGAAGGGAAGGGCAACTATACCCTCGAAGAGAAGACCCGCTTCCTCGAGAGCCTGACCGCCGCCGAAGGGCTGGAAAAATACCTGGGTGCCAAGTTCCCGGGGGCCAAGCGTTTCTCCCTGGAAGGGGGCGATGCCATGGTGCCCATGCTCAAAGAGCTTATTCGCCGCGCCGGTGAGCAGGGTTGCAAGGAAGCCGTCATCGGCATGGCCCACCGCGGTCGCCTCAACGTGCTCATCAACGTACTGGGCAAGCGCGCTCAGGACCTGTTCGACGAGTTCGCCGGCAAGCACGGCGAATCCTGGGGCACGGGGGATGTGAAGTACCACATGGGCTTCTCCTCCGACTTCGCCACCCCGGGCGGCAACGTCCACCTGGCGCTGGCGTTCAACCCGTCGCACCTCGAGATCGTCAACCCCGTGGTCATCGGCTCCGTGCGTGCCCGTATGGACCGCCGCGGTGACAAGGACGGATCCAGCGTCCTGCCCATCACCATCCACGGTGACTCCGCCATCGCGGGGCAGGGAGTCGTTGCCGAGACCTTCAACATGTCCCAGACCCGTGCCTATGGCGTGGGCGGCACGGTGCGCATCGTCATCAACAACCAGGTAGGCTTCACCACCTCCTATATCCGTGACCTGCGCTCCACCGAATATTGCACCGATATCGCCAAGGCGGTGCAGGCACCTGTGCTGCACGTCAACGGGGATGACCCGGAAGCCGTGGTGCTGGTGACCCAGATTGCCCTGGATTACCGCAACACCTTCAAGCGCGACGTGGTGATCGAGCTGGTCTGCTACCGTCGTCACGGCCACAACGAGGCTGACGAGCCGAGCGCGACCCAGCCCCTGATGTATCAGAAGATCAAGCAGCACCCGACCCCGCGCAAGATCTACGCCGATCAGCTGATCGCCGAAGGAGCCATCGCGCCTGAGCTGGCCACCACCCTGGTCAACGACTATCGCGATACCCTGGATCGGGGCGAGCGGGTGAGCAAGGAATGGCGCCCCATGGAGCTGCACTCCGTGGACTGGACCCCGTATCTGGGTCACGACTGGGCCATGGCCTATGACAGTACTGTGCCCATGGATCATCTGAAGGCCCTGGGTGAGCGCATCAGCCAGTACCCGGCGACCCATGTGCTGCAACGTCAGGTCGAGAAGATCTACGAAGACCGTCGCCTGATGGCCGCCGGTGAGAAGCTGGTGGACTGGGGCTTTGCCGAGACGCTGGCCTACGCCACCCTGGTGGACAAGGGATCCCGCATTCGCTTCACCGGGGAAGACTCCGGCCGCGGTACCTTCTTCCATCGCCACGCCGTGCTGCACAGCCAGACCGATGCCAGCACCTACACCCCGCTGTGCAACCTGCACGACGAGCAGGGCCCATTCGAGGTGTACGACTCCGTGCTGACCGAGAACGCGGTCCTGGCGTTCGAGTATGGCTACGCCAGCGCGGAGCCGGCCGGTCTCACCATCTGGGAAGCCCAGTTCGGCGACTTCGCCAACTGCGCCCAGGTGGTGGTGGATCAGTTCCTTTCCTCCGGCGAGCAGAAGTGGGGCCGGATGTGCGGCCTGACCATGCTGCTGCCGCACGGTTACGAGGGTCAGGGCCCGGAGCACTCCTCCGCCCGTCTGGAGCGTTACCTGCAGATGTGCGCCCAGCACAACATGCAGGTGTGCGTGCCCTCCACCCCGGCGCAGGTGTTCCACATGCTGCGTCGTCAGGTAGTGCGCCCCATGCGCCGTCCGCTCATCGTGATGACGCCCAAATCCCTGCTGCGCCACCCGCTGGCGGTGAGCAAGCTCGAAGAGCTGGCAGAGGGCACCTTCCAGAACGCCATCGGCGAGATCGATGCGCTGGATCCCAAAGGCGTCAAGCGCGTGGTCTTCTGCTCCGGCAAGGTCTACTACGACCTGCTCGATGCCCGTCGCAAGGCCGAGCAGCAGGACGTGGCCCTGGTACGGATCGAGCAGCTCTACCCCTTCCCGGAAGAGGAAGTGCGCGCCATCCTGGCCGATTACAGCCATGTCACCGACTTCGTCTGGTGTCAGGAAGAGCCGCAGAACCAGGGCGCCTGGTACAGCACCCGTCATCACTACGACAGCGTGCTGCCAAGCCATGCCCGTCTGCGTTATGCCGGTCGCCCGGCCTCGGCCTCACCGGCCGTCGGTTACATGTCCGTCCACGCCAAGCAGCAAAAAGCCCTGGTGGAAGACGCCCTTACCCTGGAATGAACGAGTTGTGGATGAGAGGGCCCGTGTCGGGACCCTCTCTGACCTGGAACAAGCCTGCTGGCCAAGAAGTAACAAGGAACTGATTACATGACTATCGAGATCAAGGTACCGGACCTGCCGGAATCAGTGGCGGATGCCACCATCGCGACCTGGCACAAGAAACCGGGTGATCTGGTTGCCCGTGACGAAGTGCTGGTTGACATCGAAACCGATAAAGTCGTGCTGGAAGTGCCCGC
Organism: Aeromonas sp. R2-1; assembly: GCF_040908425.1. Lineage (NCBI taxonomy): Bacteria > Pseudomonadati > Pseudomonadota > Gammaproteobacteria > Aeromonadales > Aeromonadaceae > Aeromonas > Aeromonas sp. R2-1. The sequence continues at coordinate 6,367 of NZ_JBFODR010000053.1, read as the reverse complement.
ACCGGAAGCCGGCGTACTGGGCGACATCCTGCAGAGCGAAGGGGCGACCGTGCTCTCCCGCCAGCTGATCGCCATGCTCAAGCCGGCCCCGGTGGCCGGTGAAGCGACCAGCGAGAAGCCGGTGGAAGCCGTGGCCGATGACGCTGCCGATGGCCTGAGCCCTTCCGTGCGCCGCATGGTGGCCGAGCACGACATCGACGTCGCCAAGCTGACCGGCACCGGCAAGGGTGGTCGTGTCACCAAGGAAGACGTGGAAGCCTTCATCAAGAATCTGGGCAAGGCTCCCGTGGCTGCGCCGGCTGCTGCCGCTCCTATGGCTGCTGCACCGGTTGCCCCGCTGGCCGGTCGCACCGAGAAGCGTGTGCCCATGACCCGTCTGCGCAAGCGCATCGCCGAGCGTCTGCTGGAGGCCAAGAACACCACCGCCATGCTGACCACTTTCAACGAGATCAACATGGCGCCCATCATGAAGCTGCGCAAGCAGTACGGCGAGATCTTCGAGAAGAAGCACGGCATCAAGCTCGGCTTCATGTCCTTCTATGTGAAGGCCGTGGTCGAATCCCTCAAGCGCTACCCGGAAGTGAACGCGGCGCTGGACGGTGACGACATCGTCTACCACAACTACTTCGACGTCAGCATCGCCGTCTCCACCCCCCGTGGTCTGGTGACCCCGGTGCTGCGCGACTGCGACAACATGAGCCTGGCGGACATCGAGAAGGCCATCAAAGACCTAGCCGGCAAGGGCCGTGACGGCAAGCTGACCGTGGATGAACTGACAGGCGGCAACTTCACCATCACCAACGGTGGCGTGTTCGGCTCCCTGATGTCCACCCCCATCATCAACCCGCCCCAGAGCGCCATTCTGGGTATGCACAAGATCCAGGACCGCCCCATGGCCGTCGACGGCAAGGTCGAGATCCTGCCGATGATGTACCTGGCGCTCTCCTACGATCACCGCATCATCGACGGCCGCGAGTCCGTGGGCTTCCTGGTCTCCATCAAGGAGCTCCTGGAAGACCCGACCCGTCTGCTGCTGGATGTCTGAGCAAGCGTGACTGAAAGATAACGAGGGGCCGCCCAGGCCCCCATTCACAGGGGATTGAGAAACACGAGCCCCGGACGGAAATACCTACAACACGGATAGAGCATCTATGAATCTGCATGAATATCAGGCAAAACAGCTGTTTGCCGAGTATGGCCTGCCGGTCTCCGAAGGTTATGCCTGTGCTACCCCGCAGGAAGCGGCCGAAGCGGCCGACAAGATTGGCGGCAACACCTGGGTCGTCAAATGCCAGGTCCACGCCGGTGGCCGCGGTAAAGCGGGCGGCGTCAAGCTGGCCAAGAGCAAGGACGAGATCCGCGCCTTTGCCCAGAACTGGCTCGGCAAGAACCTGGTGACCTATCAGACTGACGCCAACGGTCAGCCGGTTACCAAGATCCTGGTGGAGTCCTGCACCGACATCGCCAAGGAACTGTACCTGGGCGCCGTGGTCGACCGTGGCTCTCGCCGCGTGGTCTTCATGGCTTCCACCGAAGGTGGCGTGGAGATTGAGAAAGTCGCCCACGAAACCCCGGAACTCATTCACAAGGCTGCCATCGATCCCCTGGTAGGCCCGCAGCCTTATCAGGCCCGCGAGCTGGCCTTCAAGCTGGGTCTGGTCGGCGATCAGATCAAGCAGTTCACCAAGATCTTCATGGGTCTGGGCCAGATGTTCCTGGACTGCGACTTCGCCCTGCTGGAGATCAACCCCCTGGTCATCACCGACAAGGGCAACCTGCACTGCCTGGACGGCAAGATCAACATCGACGCCAACGCCCTGTATCGCCAGCCCAAGCTGCGCGAGATGCACGATCCGTCCCAGGATGACCCCCGCGAAGCGCACGCCGCCCAGTGGGAGCTGAACTATGTGGCGCTCGATGGCAACATCGGCTGCATGGTCAACGGCGCCGGCCTGGCCATGGGTACCATGGACATCGTCAACCTGCACGGCGGTTCCCCGGCCAACTTCCTGGACGTCGGCGGCGGCGCCACCAAGGAGCGCGTGACCGAGGCCTTCAAGATCATCCTCTCCGACAGCAAGGTACAAGCCGTGCTGGTCAACATCTTTGGCGGCATCGTGCGCTGCGACATGATCGCGGAAGGCATCATCGGCGCCGTCAAGGAAGTGGGTGTGAAAGTGCCCGTGGTGGTGCGTCTGGAAGGCAACAACGCCGAACTGGGTGCCCGTAAACTGGCCGACAGCGGCCTCAATATCATCGCCGCAACGAGTCTGACTGACGCAGCTCAGCAAGTGGTAAAAGCAGCGGAGGCCAAATAATGAGCGTTCTGATCAACAAAGACACCAAGGTGATCTGCCAGGGCTTTACCGGCGGTCAGGGTACCTTCCACTCCGAACAGGCCATTGCCTACGGTACCCAGATGGTCGGCGGTGTGTCCCCGGGCAAGGGCGGCACCACTCACCTGGGTCTGCCGGTGTTCAATACCGTCCGTGATGCCGTGGAAGCCACCGGCGCCACCGCCTCCGTCATCTATGTACCGGCCCCGTTCTGCAAGGACGCCATTCTGGAAGCCATCGATGCTGGCATCAAGCTCATCGTCACCATCACCGAAGGCATCCCGACCCTGGACATGCTGGACGTCAAGGTGAAGCTGCAGGAAACCGGCGTGCGCATGATCGGCCCGAACTGCCCGGGTGTCATCACCCCGGGTGAGTGCAAGATTGGCATCATGCCCGGCCACATCCACAAGCCGGGCAAGGTGGGCATCGTCTCCCGCTCCGGCACCTTGACCTACGAAGCGGTCAAGCAGACCACGGACGAGGGCTTCGGCCAGTCCACCTGCGTCGGTATCGGTGGCGACCCCATCCCGGGTTCCAACTTCATCGACATCCTCGAGATGTTCCAGAATGACCCGCAGACCGAAGCCATCGTGATGATCGGCGAGATCGGCGGCAACGCCGAGGAAGACGCGGCGGCCTACATCAAGGCCCACGTCACCAAGCCGGTGGTCTCCTACATCGCGGGCGTCACCGCCCCGGCTGGCAAGCGCATGGGTCATGCGGGCGCCATCATCGCCGGTGGCAAAGGCACCGCGGCCGAGAAATTTGCCGCCCTGGAAGATGCCGGCGTGAAAACCGTGCGCTCCCTGGCCGATATCGGCAAGGCCCTGCGTGAAGTGACCGGCTGGTAAGTTAGCCTGTTAGCTCAGATAGCAAAATGCCGCCCTTGGGGCGGCATTTTTATTGCTAGTATTCTGAGATAAGAGTTTTCTCGATGACTGTTATATACCAGCCTATTATTTCTGACCTGCAGTCAAGAATTGAATTCGCTCTTTGGTAAAGTCTGTTTGGCACTTGAAGATTTCAACCCTGTCTTTGACTGCTTCATCTGGGGAGTTGGCTCTACTTAGAGAACCGCAAGTATTGGCTTTGGCAATGACCCACTGCCTTTGTGAATCCATCATTGATGAGCGGAATGACTTGGGAATTGCTCCCCAGATACGATTCAGTTCTTTATCCTCGGCCATATAGAGTTCCTTGGCCGCCGGTACCATTGAAGGATCGTTCTCCTTGAGGATCTCATCTTTTCTGGTTGCGATAGAGGCAGCGTTTACCAGAGTCAACATTGGAGAATAGAAGTTCGTCCCTCTGACGGAGATGTCTGTGCCATTATCTGCCAGACGTAGACTGTAAGTTCTGTCTTTCCATATTAAGGAGTTATTTCTGCTTGTCGCATCACTATGGTTCAGGAATTCGTTGTAAACAGCGGGAACCTTATCCGCAACGTCTTTAAGCTCCATAGGTATTGTCATTGTGATAGTCGCGATACAGTTCAGTGAGGCATCTGTCTTGTCAACCGTTGTGACCTCTGATGCTTGAACATTAATAGCATCAAGGGTTGCCTGAAATTGGCTAAGTTGCTCGGTACTGGTGGTCTTTGCATACCTAGACTTCAGCATTGGAGATGCATCATCGCGAAGTGTCTGCACAAGAGCAGACACAGCATCCTCTCTTCCGCATTTAAATGGTGCTGACTCTTCTTTTACATCGAACAACCCAGCAAAAGCGGGGCTTGATGCACTGACTCCGATTATTACTGCTATTACTTTAAAGTTCATATCTTTTACCAAGTCAATGATGCCATGCAACGGCCTCTCGGAGGCTAAATATCCATGACAAAGAGCAAAGCGCCTAGGATATCAACTCATTTGAGGCCCGTCACCTGTCAATATTACCGGGGGAAACTCGGGAGAGGATCACCTTGGAGGAGTGTGGGGCACGCAATCTGGATCGGCTACCTTTTGACCTCGACCTATTTTTTACCTGTTTTGATAAGCCTCTCACGAGGCATGTATTGACATACGATCTTGTTATAAATTGTGGAAGGTGACATTTTATAAAACACTCTAGGGAGAGATGTTGGCCCAGAGGGAATCGTCATAGGATTGATTAGTGACATTTTCATTGCCTCTGCCAGACAATATGACTCCGAATAGATAGTGGTTCTCCCTTATGGAAATTATGTACATGCTGAATCACTTGTTTGGAAGAAAAAAGGAAGCGTCACCTCCTGACATGAAAGATATTTTCAGGGGGACTGGATGCCCCAAAGTGCCAGAAAGTGCGTACAGCGGGTACCCAACGCCACTACCACCAGAGCCTTCAATCGAGGCTTATCTTATTCGTTTCCTTGTTTCAGAGGATAGTCTGGCGATATTTTTCCAAGCTCTTGCCCAAACAGGCTATGTAGTGAGCCCTGATTTGAACACACAGGTATTAAGTCGTTCAGGGGATCCAGTGAGCAAGAAAGTCATGCTTTTCTTGCACCCTTCTTTTGCTGGAACGACAGTCTCGTTTGCCTGTAATGACCTTGATGTGCTTGAAACTCTCCAGCAGACGAGATTAGATCCACCTCTTCCTGCAGACTCATTCCCATGGATTGACCCCGAAGGGTTGGGCTCACTACAGGGAGACATGGAATACTGGTGGACGTATTTGTGGTTACCATTTTGGTTGTCCTTAAGCCAAGAGAGGCAGTCTGCCTTGGAGCTTGAACCTGAATGGCGTGAATTTATCGCAATGCATCAGCCATACGACACTTCTGCATCTACCGGTTGAATCGCTACCGTGCCAGTGTTGGTATGGCCTGATATCTTCAGAGCCTCATCGTTTTTGGCCCTTCTAGTTTTTGGTCGCCTTGGCATCTTTTGTCGTTTCTGGAGGACAATGCATGGGGAGGAAGGGGGCGCCCTCGCTACTGCGGAGGAAGCAAAGCCTGCAACCTCGGTTGTGGTGACCATGTTGATGTGAATAGCAGTTTTAATGGGCCGGTTAATTGGTTAGATATCATCAAGAACAGGATCATGTAGCGTCTCTTTGGCTCTGTCGCAAACCTTGAAAAATCGGGCCATAGGGCGTATAACCACGCGCTTGTCAGTGTATTGAGTGAGCCAATTTTTATGCAGCAGAGTGAACCCGTGCAGACCGCCCCCTTTTGGCAGGTAAAAAGCCTGCAACAGATGACCATGACGGAGTGGGAGTCCCTGTGCGACGGCTGCGGCAAGTGCTGCCTGAACAAGCTGATCGACGAGGACACCGAGGAGCTGGTGTTCACCAACGTGGCCTGCAACCTGCTCAATACCAAGACCTGCCAGTGCTCCGATTACGGCAACCGCTTTAAAAAAGAGCCGGACTGCCTGCAGATCACCCACGACAAGATTGCCGAGTTCAACTGGCTGCCCTCTACCTGTGCCTACCGCCTGCTGGCGGAAGGGCAGACCCTGCCGACTTGGCATCCCCTTATCACCGGCAGTCGCAGCGCCATGCACCAGGCTGGCCAGTCGGTGCGCGGCAAGGTAGTGCACGAGGCGCAGGCTGGTGACTGGGCCGACCATATCATTACCTGGGCGAGCTAAGCCTTAATCCGCCGTTTATTGCTTACTACAGGGGCAGGGGAGTGAGACTTCGCTGCCCCTGTTGTTTTTGGCATACAAGTGATCAGTTTTTTGCGATAAAGGCAGTTTGAAACTTCATGGTGAGATGAAAGCATCGTGAAATCGTGAGAGGTCGCCCCTGACGCAGCCAGCACCCGTTAAACCGCATCCATGACACAAGGGCTGCAGAGCACACTCTGCAGCCCTTGTTGCTTTCTGGCGCTTGCTAGCGATGTAGAGTGGTTTCCCCTCACCCTTACCCTCTCCCAAGGGGAGAGGGAATAGATCGAGGTTGCTATGCAAAACTCGTGGTGGTCGAGCATGGTTCTGCTCTGCTTTTCTGAGTACCTGAGTACCTGAGTACCTGAGTACCTGAGTACCTGAGTACCTGAGTACCTGAGTACCTGAGTACCTGAGTACCTGAGTACCTGAGTA